>NZ_LIPP01000032.1 GCF_001418335.1 Streptomyces aurantiacus
GCTCTCCGCCCCTCCCCGCCCCCTCCCCCGGCGCGCGGTCCGGTGCGATGCTGGAAGCGCCAGCGAACTCCTCGTTCTCCCCGGGGAAGGGGTTGTGCCGTGCTACAGGTCGCCGTCGTCGGCTCGGGGCCCAGTGGGGTGTACGCCGCGCAGGGTCTCGTCCAGCAGGAGCGGGTGCCCGGGGTCAGGGTGGATGTCCTGGACCGGCTGCCGTGCCCGTACGGCCTGGTGCGATACGGCGTGGCGCCCGACCACGAGAAGATCAAGTCACTGCAGGGCACGCTGCGTACGGTCCTGGAGCACGAGCGGGTGCGGTTCCTCGGCGGTGTCCGGGTCGGCCCGGACGGGCTGCCGGCCGCGCGGCTGAGGGAGCTGTACCACGCGGTCGTGTACTGCGTGGGCGCCGCCACCGACCGGCATCTGGGAGTGCCCGGGGAGGAACTGCCGGGCAGTTGGTCGGCGACCGACTTCGTGTCCTGGTACAGCGCGCATCCGGACGTCGTGTCCGGCGGATTCATGGCCCACGGTTTCCTGGCCGGCGCGCGGGAGGCGGTCGTCGTCGGCGTGGGGAACGTGGCGGTGGACGTGACGCGGATACTGGCCCGCGGTGCCGCGGAACTGAGTCCGACCGACATGCCGCAGGCGGCACTCGCCGCGCTGTCCGACAGCCGGGTGCGGGAGATCCAGATGGTGGGGCGGCGCGGCCCCTCACAGGCCCGCTTCACCACCAAGGAACTGCGGGAGCTGGGCGGCCTGCCGGACACCGAAGTCGTCGTGGACCCGGCGGAGTTGGCGCTCGATCCGGCGTACGCGGACCCGTCAGGGCTGCCCGCCGCGCAGCGGCGCAACGTCGAGGTGCTGCGCGGGTGGGCCGAGCGAGGGCCGACCGCCGGCTCCCGGCGCATCCGGCTCCGCTTCTTCCTGCGGCCGGTCGAACTGCTCCCGGACGGCAGAGGGCACGTGGGCGCGGTCCGCTTCGAACGGACCCTTCCCGACGGCCTCGGCGGCGTGACGGGCACGGGCCGGTACGAGGACATCGGGGCCCAGCTGGTCCTGCGCTCGGTCGGCTACCGCGGGGTGCCCCTGGAGGGCCTGCCGTTCGACGCGGGCCACGGCACCGTCCCGCATCTCGCGGGCCGTGTCCTGCGGGACGGCTCGGTCGCGCCCGGCGAGTACGTGGCCGGCTGGATCAAGCGCGGCCCGACGGGCGTCATCGGCACGAACCGCCCCTGCGCGAAGGAGACGGTGACCTCACTCCTGGCGGACGCCCCCGCGCTCGTACGCCGCGAGGTGCCGCCCGACCCGCTCGCGGCACTCCGCGCGGAAGGCCTGCGGCCCGTCGAGTGGGCGGGCTGGCAGGCGATCGAACGGGCGGAGGCGGCGCTGGGCGCCTCGCTGGGCCGGAGCGTGGTCAAGCTCCCCGACTGGCAGTCCCTGATGACGGCGGCCGAAGCGACGGGCGCCCCGTAAAGGGGAGACTCGCACAAGGACGGCTCGCGAAACGGGGTGCCTCGTAAGAGGCGGGGTTCACTCCCCGAGCCGGACGGCCTGGCGAGCGGCGGCGGCGAGGACGCTGTCGAGAAAGCCCGGGAAGAGGTCGTCCAGGTCGTCCCGGCGCAGCCCGTTCATCTTGGCGGTGCCCCGGTAGATCTGCCGGATCACGCCTGCCTCACGCAGCACTCTGAAGTGGTACGTGGTCGTCGACTTGGTGACGGGCAGATCGAAGTGCGAACAGGACAACTCGGCGCCGCCGACAGCGAGTTCGCGCACGATCTGGAGCCGTATCGGGTCGGAGAGGGCGTGCAGGACGGCCTCCAGCCGGATCTCCGCGTGCCGGGGGTGCGGCAGGTCACGGCTGCTGCGGGTCGAGGCGTCGGTCGTCACGGCGGCTCCGGTCCGTCGAGGTTGGAGGTCTCTCCGGAGACTCCCATGGCTGGAGAGTCCCAATAGCTGGAGAGCCCCATGGTACGAGAACTCTCGTAGTTTGACATCTACCGTATTACGATGCCTATCGTACGAGTTGCCAACCACGCCCCACCACGATTGGAGTCCGCCGTGAGCGCGCTCTTCGAGTCCTACACCCTGCGCGAGCTGACCGTCCCGAACCGGGTCTGGATGCCGCCGATGTGCCAGTACTCGGCCGCGCCGGACGGCCCCTCGGTGGGCGCCCCCGGCGACTGGCACTTCGCGCACTACGGGGCACGGGCCGCGGGCGGGACGGGTCTGATCATCGTCGAGGCCACCGCGGTCAGCCCCGAGGGCCGGATCTCGCCGTACGACCTGGGCATCTGGAACGACACCCAGGTCGAGGCGTTCCGCCGGATCACGCGGTTCCTGGTGTCCCAGGGCACGGTTCCCGCGATCCAGCTCGCGCACAGCGGGCGCAAGGGCTCGACGGACCGCACCTGGAAGGGTGGCGGGCCGCTCGGACCCGACGCCCACGGCTGGCAGCCGCTCGGCCCGAGCCCGCTCGCCTTCGACGAGAGGCACCCCGTGCCGGCCGAGCTGACGACGGACGGCATCCGCGAGGTCGTCGGCCAGTTCGCCGACGCCGCCCGGCGGGCGCTCGACGCCGGTTTCGAGATCGCCGAGATCCACGGCGCACACGGCTACCTGATCGGCGAGTTCCTCTCCCCGCACTCCAACCGGCGCACGGACGCGTACGGCGGCTCGTACGAGAACCGGGTGCGCTTCGCCCTGGAGGTCGTCGACGCCGTGCGCGAGGTGTGGCCCGACGACAAGCCGCTGTTCTTCCGCATCTCGGCCACCGACTGGCTGGAGGAGAACGGCTGGACGCCCGACGACACGGTCCGCCTCGCCGCCGAGCTGACCGCCCACGGTGTCGACCTGCTCGACGTGTCCACCGGCGGCAACGCGGCCGGCGTACGCATCCCGGTCGGGCCCGGCTACCAGGTCCCCTTCGCCGCGCGCGTCAGGAACGAGACCTCCATGGCCGTCGCCGCCGTCGGTCTCATCACCGATGTCGAGCAGGCCGAGAAGATCCTCGCCAACGGTGAGGCGGACGCCGTGCTGCTCGGCCGGGAACTGCTGCGCAACCCCTCCTGGGCCCAGCACGCCGCCCGTGAGCTCGGGGCCGCCGTGCACGTACCGGAGCAGTACCACCGTTCGGTCTGACGGCACCCGCGCCTCCGGCCCCTCCTGCCGGCCCGCCTCCGGCGCCTCTGACGCCTTCGGTCCGGCCTGCCTCCGGTGCCCCGCCGCGGCCTACTTCTGCCGGGCGAGCCAGTCCGTGAAGCGGGTCCCGGCGACATGGGCGTCGGGGCCCGGCAGGAGCTCGCGCCCCTGCGGATGACCGCCGAAGTAGCCGACGGACTCGTCGGTGACGACCTCGCGCGGGTCCTTCTCGGCCGCCAGGCCCGTACGGACGAACTCGTCGAGGTGGAGCTCCTCGGGGCCCGCCACCTCGGTGGTGCCGTTCAGCGGAGCCGCCACGGCGACCCGGGCGACCGCCGCGACCACGTCGTCGGCGGCGAGGGGCTGGAGGAGCGAGGAGGGCAGCCGGACCGTGTCACCGTCGGTGGCCCCGGCCGCGATGCCCTTCACGAACTCGAAGAACTGGGTGGCGCGGACGATGGAGTACGCGATCCCGGACTTCTCGATCAGCTCCTCCTGGGCGACCTTGGCCCGCAGATAGCCCGACGCGGGCAGCCGTTCGCTGCCCACCACCGACAGGGCCACGTGGTGTCCCACGCCCGCCGCGGCCTCGGCCGCGACGAGGTTGCCCGTGGACGTGCGGAAGAACTCCAGTACCGCGCTGTCCTCGAAGGAGGGCGAGTTGGACACGTCGACGACGACCGAGGCGCCCTTCAGCGCGTCGTCGAGGCCTTCTCCGGTGATGCTGTTGACGCCCGTGTTCGGGGAGGCGGGGAGGACCTCGTGGCCGTCCGCCCTGAGCGAGTCCACCAGCTTCGAGCCGATGAGCCCGGTACCACCGATCACTACGATCTTCATGGGGGAACCTTTCCGGTTTCGTCCGACGGAATCGGACCTCACCCTGAGGACCGGACAGGGCCCGCGTCTGTGACAGCCGGCCTCTCCCCAGCCGGTTCAGCCCGTCTTCCACCGCCACTGGGGGCCGACCCGCTCCCACTCCTCGTCCCACCGGTCCAGGCGCCGGCGCACCAGAAAACCCTGGGCCAGCCGCCCGCCCGCGAGGGGTACGACCGCCGCGCTCACGCCCACCAGCGTTCCGATCAGCGCTGCCCGCAGGCTCGCCTGGGACTCCGTGGCGGGCCTGGTGACGAGGTGGCCCCGGGCGTCGGTCCACACGGTGACCGGCGTGCCCGGGTCGCTGCCCGGCCCGACCCTGGTCTGCCCCTGGTGGACGGAGCCGTCCGGCGCCGGCCAGCGCACCTCGGCCCACACGTGCTCGGAACCGGCGGCCGTGCCGGGCGCGCGCTCGGTGAGCAGCGCGACCACCGGGCGCCACTCGACGCGCTCCCGAGCGAAGTTCTCCTCGACCGACCGCGTCGCCCACAGCCCCGCGAGTGTCCCGGCGAGCACAGCGAGGAGCCACATGGCGAGCACGATCCAGGCCTCGGCCCTGTCGCTGCCGCGCCGCAGCGGGTTCGGCCGCCAACGCCACAGCAGAGCCCTCGCAAGCGCCCGCGGGGCGAACGCCCGCGGACCACGCAAAGCCGCCATCGGGGGCCCCTTTCTTTTCCTCACGCCTCACGCCTCGCGCCTCGCGCGCGCACCGGGCGCCCTCCCGTACGGGAGCGGCCGCCCGGTTGCTCACGAGCCGCGCCGCACGTCGCCCGCACACCATGAGAAACGTCCCGACCTGCACCGATATGACGTCCAGATGGCGTCCAGGGGTGACTGTCAGTGCCTGGGTGCAGACTGGCCGATATCCGAGACAACGACGTTTCGAAGGTGGTCGGCATGACTGAGGTACTGCTCACGGTGGGCACGCGCAAAGGACTGTTCGTCGGGCGGCGGCGCGGCGGCGCCTGGGAGTTCGACGACAGCCCGTACTTCAACGCTCAGGCGGTCTACTCGGTCGCCATCGACACCCGGGGCGAGGTGCCGCGGCTGCTCGCCGGAGGCGACAGCGCGCACTGGGGACCGTCCGTGTTCCACTCCGACGACCTGGGCCGCACCTGGACCGAACCGGCCAAGGCCGCCGTCAAGTTCCCCAAGGACACGGGTGCTTCACTGGAGCGGGTCTGGCAGCTGCACCCGTCGGCGGCCGAGCCGGACGTGGTGTACGCGGGTACGGAGCCGGCGGCGCTGTACCGCTCGGCGGACCGCGGCGAGTCCTTCGAGCTGGTCCGCCCGCTCTGGGAGCACCCCACCCGCTCGCGGTGGGTGCCGGGCGGCGGCGGGGAGGGCCTGCACACGATCCTGACCGACGCCCGCGATCCACGCGCGGTGACGGTCGCCGTCTCCACGGCCGGCGTCTTCCGCACCCGGGACGGCGGGGAGAGCTGGGAGCCGTCCAACTCCGGGGTCTCGGCGGTGTTCCTGCCCGACCCGGACCCGGAGTTCGGCCAGTGCGTCCACAAGGTCGCCCAGGACGCGGCGACACCGGACCGCCTCTACCTGCAGAACCACTGGGGTGTGTACCGCAGCGACGACGCGGGTGGGCACTGGACCGACATCGGCGAGGGGCTGCCGTCCACGTTCGGCTTCGCCGCGGTCGCCCATCCCCACCGCGGCGACACCGCGTACGTGTTCCCGATCAACGCCGACGCGGACCGGGTCCCGGCCGACCGCCGATGTCGTGTCTTCCGTACGGCGGACGCGGGCAGCAGCTGGGAGCCGCTCTCGGCGGGGCTGCCGCAGGAGGACCACTACGGCACGGTCCTGCGCGACGCCATGTGCACGGACGGCGCGGACCCGGCGGGCGTGTACTTCGGCAACCGCAACGGCGAGGTGTTCGCGTCGGCCGACGACGGCGACAGTTGGCAGCAGTTGGCGTCCCATCTGCCGGACGTGCTCTGCGTACGGGCCTCGGTGATCGATTGAGCCCCCGCGACCTGTCCCCGTCCCTCCCCGTCCTCCTGTCCTCCTCTCCCTGTCCTCCTGCGGCACGCGATGGGGTCGGTGGCGCGTCAACACCGGCTGCTGGTACGGCACATACCATCGCTGCCGTACGGAGACCTCAAGTTGATCGACAGCCCGTGTGCGGCAGTAAGGTGACGCCGTGGCACCAAGACCGTTGAATGAAATCGTCGAACCCGGCTGGGCCAAGGCCCTCGAACCGGTGGCCGGACGGATCGCGGAGATGGGGGACTTCCTGCGGGCGGAGATCGCCGCGGGACGCACCTACCTCCCCGCGGGCCCGAACGTGCTCCGCGCCTTCCAGCAGCCCTTCGACGACGTCCGGGTCCTCATCGTCGGCCAGGACCCCTATCCGACACCGGGACACGCGGTGGGACTGTCGTTCTCGGTCGCGCCCGAGGTGCGGCCGCTGCCCGGCAGCCTCATCAACATCTACCGGGAGCTGAGCACCGACCTGGGTTTGCCCCCGCCGTCGAACGGCGATCTGACCCCCTGGACCCAGCAGGGCGTGCTGTTGCTCAACAGGGCGCTCACCACGGCCCCGCGCAAGCCGGCGGCGCACCGGGGCAAGGGCTGGGAGGAGGTCACCGAGCAGGCGATACGGGCACTGGCCGCGCGGGGGAAGCCGCTCGTGTCGATCCTGTGGGGCCGCGACGCCCGCAACGCCCGGCCGCTGCTGGGCAACCTGCCGTCGGTGGAGTCGGCACATCCGTCGCCGATGTCGGCGGACCGCGGCTTCTTCGGCTCACGCCCCTTCAGCCGGGCCAACGACCTGCTGATCGGCCAGGGCGGCGAGCCCGTGGACTGGCGACTGCCGTGACCGGTCCCGGCGGCGGGTCGGGCGTACTGGGGGTGGACTCCGGCGGGTCCGGGCTGCGGGTCGTCCTCGCTGTCGACGGGGGCCGGGTCACGGCGCCGCTGGCGTCCAGGGTGCCCGTGCGCACCGGACCACGCGGTATCGACGCCGGCCATCTGCTGGAGCAACTGGTGCCGATGGCCCGGCGGTTGATGGCCGACACCGAGGTCGGCACGCTCCGGGCCGCCACCGTCGGCGCGGCCGGACTCACCACTCTGGGCGACTCGCTGCGCGCCGAACTGCCCGCCGGGCTGGCCCGTGAACTCGGCGTGCGGCGGCTGGCACTGGTCGCCGACGCCGTCGCCGCGTACACGGGCGCGCTGGGACAGCGGGTGGGCGCGGTCGTCGCGGCCGGCACCGGGATGATCGCGATCGGCACGGACCTGCGCGAGTGGCGCAGGGCCGACGGCTGGGGTCATCTGCTCGGCGACAGCGGCAGCGGGGCGTGGATCGGCCAGGCCGGGCTCGACGCGGCGCTGCGCGCCTACGACGGGCGGCCCGGAGGTTCGGGCCCGCTTCTGGCGCGCGCCGAGGCCGTCTTCGGCTCGGCCACGGCGCTGCCGGGACAGCTCTATCCGCGTCCGGACCGGCCGGCCGTCCTCGCGTCCTTCGCGCCCGAGGTGGCCGCCTGCGCCGACGGCGACGACCCGACAGCGGTCGGCATCCTGGCCGCCGCGGCCCGGCACATCGCCGACACGGCCGCCGCGGTGTGCCCCACGCGCGCGGACCTTCCTTCCGGAGAGGTTCCTCTCGCCCTGACGGGCGGGCTGTTCAAGCTGGGCGACCCCCTCCTCGTACCGCTGCGGGCGGCTCTGGCGGACCGGCTGCCGTACGCGCGACAGGTGCCGGCCGCGGGTGACCCGCTCGACGGCGCGGTCGGCATCGCCGTCGAGCTGGCCGACGACCGCCTGGCACTGCCGCGCGACGACAGCATGCTGTACGTCGTGCGGAACGCCTCGGACAGCCGTTCACGGGATCGTTCACCGTGATCCACGGATAACCAACGAGATCAATCCGTACGTAACTCATCAGACAAAACCGGACGGATACCGCTCACCTGCACCCTCCCCGAACAGGGGAGCCCAGGAAACCAGTAATATTCGGCGCCATGAGCTCCCCCACTGGGCCCGCGTCCGGCCTGCCAGTACGAATGCCGCGACCCCGCCAGCCCGGCCGGCACCGCCGACCGGAACCGCTGGCGGCTCCCGAGGGCGCGCCCGCGCTCGTCCTCGCGGTGCCGGGCACGCCCAGCGCCGCCACCCGCAGCCTCGCCGAGGAGGTCGTGAGCATCGCGCGCTCCGAGCTGCCCGGCCTCGACGCCCGGATCGGGTACCTGGAGGGGGACGACGCGGAGTTCTCCACCCTTCAGTCGGTGCTGACGCACGCCGCCGAGGAGCGTGCCGCGCGCTTCGAGCAGGCCCGCGCGGCCGGTGCGGACGTGGTGGAGCCCGACGGGCCCGTGGCCGTGGTCGTGCCGCTGCTCGCCGGTCCGGACAGCGCGCTGCTGCGCCGCGTCCGCCAGGCCGTCATGGACAGCCGCGTCGCGGCCGACCTGACCGATGTGCTCGGCCCGCATCCGCTGCTCGCCGAGGCCCTGCACGTACGGCTCTCCGAGGCCGGTCTGGCGCGCGCCGACCGGGCCAGGCTGTTCACCGTGGCGACGGCCGCGGACGGCATCATCCTGGCGTCCGTGGGCGGCGACGAGGCCGTGCAGGCGGCCGGGATCACCGGCATGCTGCTCGCCGCGAGACTCGCCGTGCCCGTGATGGCGGCGGCGCTGGACGAGGAGGGCGCGATCGCGGCCATCGCCGAGCAGCTGCGCTCCTCGGGTTCCCAGCAGCTGGCGCTCGCCCCGTATCTGATCGGTCCCGAGCTCGACCCGGGTCTGCTGGACGAGGCCGCGAAGGAGGCGGACTGTTCCGCCGCCGAGGCGCTGGGCCCGTACCCGGCGATCGGCAAGCTGGCGCTGGCCAAGTACACGGCGGCGCTCGGTATCGCGCCGCCGCAGCAGCAGGGCGCCCCGGTCCGCTGACGAGGCGGCCCCGCGCGCACGCACCCACCCCGAAGGGCCCGGCTCCGGAGACGGAGCGGGCCCTTCGGGGTTCGGTCAGAGGGTCCCGCTGATCCCGTCTGATCCCGCTGGCCCCGTCCGGTCCCGCTGGTCTAGCCGGTCCCGCTAGTCGAGCACCACGCAGGACGCCGCCGGGACCCTGACCGACCCGCCGCGCCGGGGCACGCCCGTGCCGGGGTCCACCGTGAACCACGCGACGTTTCCCGAGCGCTCGTTGGCCACGTACAGGAAGCTGCCCGTCGGGTCCAGGGCGAGTGCGCGCGGCCAGACGCCGCCGCAGGACACCGTGGCGACCAGTCTCAGCCCCTCGCCGGCCGCGCCGGGCACGAGCACGGAGACGACGTCCTGACCGCGCGTGGCGGTCCAGACGAAGCGGCCGTCGGGCGACACGACGATGCCGGACGGGTAGGCGTCGCCGTCCGGGAGGTCGGGCAGCACGAGGGTCTCCCCCACCGGCTTGAGCGCGCCTCTGACGGCGTCCCAGCGGCAGGCGGTGACGGTCGGCGAGAGTTCGTTGAGGACGTAGGCGCGTTCGCCGTCGGGGTGGAACGCCAGGTGGCGGGGGCCCGAGCCGGGCCGCAGCGCGATCTCCCTGTGCAGGGCGAGCGTGCCGTCGCGCAGCGCGCACACCCGCACCGAGTCGGTGCCGAGGTCGACGCTCACGGCCCACCGTCGGCTCGGATCGGGCTGGACGTGGTGGGCGTGCGGGCCCTGCTGGCGCTGCGTGTGCGGACCGGTGCCCTCGTGGCGCAGCACCCCGGAGACGGCGGCGAGGCTCCCGTCGTGGCGCACGGGCAGGGCACTGACGCTGCCGGAGCCGTAGTTGGCGGTCAGCACGTGCCCGTCGAAGAGGCTCAGGTGCGTGGGCCCGCTGCCGCCGACCGGCACCAACGGGCCGGCCAGCGACGGCTCGTCGCCCTTCACCCGGTAGGCGGCGACCGCGCCCTCCGTCGTCTCGCTCACCGCGTAGAGCATGTCTCCGCCGGGCGACAGCGCCAGGTACGAGGGGTCGGCGACGCCGTTCACGGCGCTCAGCAGGGTGAGCGCGCCGGTTTCCCCGTCCACGGCGGCGGTGAGCACGCCCAGGCCTCCCGCCGCGGTGAAGGAGCCGATGTACGCCCGTCGCCGCAGTCCGCCGCCGCCGTCTGTCACTGCGTCCCCTCTCGGTGCACGTCTTTGAGGTCGTGCACGTCTTGGGGCGACGGTAGCAGCGATTGGCCTAGACCAGAGCGGAACCTTGCTGCGCCTCGCCGAGCGCCCGGCCCGGTGCCGCCGGATGGTGCACGCGCAGGTTTCAGGCGCTCACGAGCGAGCCGCGCAGGGGTGTGGCCAGCGCGGCGAGCGCTCGTTCGAGGCCGTGGAGGTGGGCGAGGGCCTGCTCGGCCCCCGGGTGGTGGCCGGGAACGCCGCCGGTCGCCGTCATGGCGTGTTCCGGCACCGCGCCGACCAGGACCTCCACCGCCGTCTCCACGCGCCCGCAGGCGGCGGTGAGGCGCGCGTCGTGCGAGGCGTCCGGGTCGGCGGCCACGGCCGCGAGACCCCGTACCTCCCGCGCGCAGTCGTCGAGGAGGGCGAGCACCTGTCGGGCGCGTTCCTTGCGGGTCCGCATCGGGTTGAGGGGGTGCACGAGCGGCGCGAGCGTGAACCGGACCCGGCCGAGCACCGCCTCCAGCTCCGCCGCCCGTGGCGCGGGGTCGGCGCCGGCGTCACCGGCGAGGCGTCGGGCCGCCGCCGCGGTGCACCCGTGCACGGCGCGTACCGCCTGGCCCACCCAGCGGTCGGTGACCGCGTGCGTGGTGACCGGCAGGACCAGCGCGACGGCGAGTACGGCGCCGAGCGCGCCGGCGGCGGTCTCCGCGAGACGCAGGCCCAGCAGACCCGGGTGCAGCACACCGAGCAGCCCGTACAGCAGGCCCGTCAGCACGGTGA
This sequence comes from Streptomyces aurantiacus, assembly GCF_001418335.1. Taxonomy (GTDB): domain Bacteria; phylum Actinomycetota; class Actinomycetes; order Streptomycetales; family Streptomycetaceae; genus Streptomyces; species Streptomyces aurantiacus. The sequence continues at coordinate 10,884 of NZ_LIPP01000032.1, forward strand.
CGAAGAACATCATCCAGCTGTACGAGAGCGGCGCCGTGTAGAAGATGCCCCAGACGCAGACGGCCACGATCGCCGCCGTGGGCGCCGGAGCGCCGTCCAGGGGGACGGCGACGAGCAGTCCGGCCGCGATGCCGGTGACCGTGCCGAGGACGCGCCGGAAGCCCCGTACGAGGGTCTCGCCGCGCGAGGACGTGTTGACGAAGATCCACCAGGCGGTGCCCACGGCCCAGTACCAGCGCTCGTGCGAGAGGACCTGGCCCGCGGCGATCGCGATCGCGCACGCGGCCGTCGCCTGGAAGGCCTGGCGGGTGGTCGGCCGGGCGAGACCGCGGCCGGCCGGGGCGGCGGGCGTGACCGGCGCGGGGGTACGCCGTTCGACGCACCACGCGCCGAACCGCACCACCGAGGCCGCGGCCAGCGACAGGGCCATCGCGGCGTACAGCTGCGGAAGCTCACCGGGGACCGTGTGCAGGAACTGGGCGATGAAGAAGGTCATGAACGCGAAGATGCCGAGCGCGTGGCCGCGGGGTCCCCAGCGGCGGGCGTACACCCCGCAGAAGATCACGGCGAGCCAGACCGCGTCGCGCAGGGTCGGCACGGCGTGCAGCGCGGCCGCGAGGGCGAGGACGGGGAAGCCGACGGCGGGCAGCAGGGCGGTGGTGACCGCCTGGCCGCGCACGGTCGAATCGCCGACCGTGAACAGCGCGAGGAGCGCGGTGAGCCCTCCGGTGATCGAGGCGGGCAGCGAGAGCCCGGCGAGCTCCGACACGGTCACCGCGAGACCGATGCCGAGCACGGCCCGCAGCGAGATCCGCAGCCGTACCAGGCCCGGATCCGGAGCCATGAACATCTTCTTCACCGTCGGAAACCCGCCCCCGTTTCGCACACCGTCCCGGACCCGGCTTCCGGGGCATGGGAATGGCGCCGCTGGTCCGGCCGGCTTCCTTGCCGTCCGGCGCTTCACGACGCCATTGATGACCACACGTTAAGCAAGGGGAGGGCAGTGGCTCAACAGGCTTCTGAACCACTGAGCCATTGGTACAGTCGGCGATGATCAGCCGAGACCGCAGGGAGGCCAACGGACCATGGCAGTGGACGAGCTCGACACCCGTATCCTCCGGCTGCTCCTGGAACAGCCGAGCACGAGCGTGCGGGAGTACGCCCGCGTCCTCGGTGTCGCCCGGGGCACGCTGCAGGCGCGGCTCGACCGGCTGGAGCGGGACGGGGTGATCACCGGTACGGGCCCGTCGCTGTCCCCTGCCGCGCTGGGCCACCCGGTGCTCGCGTTCGTACACATCGAGGTCACCCAGGGGAATCTCGACGACGTGGGGGACGCGCTGGCCGCCGTGCCGGAGATCATCGAGGCGTTCTCGATCACCGGTGGGGGAGATCTGCTGACGCGGGTCGTCGCGCGGGACAACGGTCATCTGGAGGATGTGATCCAGTCGCTGATCAGTCTGCCGGGGGTCGTTCGTACGCGGACCGAGGTGGTGCTGCGGGAGCGGGTGCCGCAACGGGTGCTGCCGTTGGTGGAGTCGATCGGCCGTACGGGCCGGGGTTGAGCGGCGGTGCGGGCCGGGGTTGAGCGGCGGTGCGGGCCGGTCGGTTGGTTGTCCGCGCCTTCGGCGGGGGCTGGGTGCGCAGTTCCCCGCGCCCCTGAAAAGCACCCCCGGCCGTCGCCTTCGTCCGTCCGCGCCTTCGGTGAGGGCTTGGCGCGCGGTTCCCCGCGCCTCTGACGGGGCGCCGCGTGGGTGCCCCTGCTACTTCACTCCCGCCGCGTCCAGCAAGGCCGTTGCCGTGGTGGTGGTCAGGCCCTGGAGGGTTTCCGCCTTTGCGCCGGCTCGGGCGCTGGCGCCGTCGAAGATCAGGGTGAGCTGGCGGGCGAGGAGTTCGGGGTCGCGGGCGCCACCGCGCTCGGCGTCCACCCGGAACGCCTCGATCAGCGTGCCCTTGACCCGCAGGGCGACGACGCTCGCCGGATGCTCGGGGTCCTTGAGCTCGACCATGGCCGACAGATACGGACACCCCCGGTAGTCGTCCTCCGTCGACGCCTGCTCCAACTGCTCGAAGACGTACAGGATCCGCTCCCGGGGCGCCCGGGGGTCGTCGGGGCCGGGGCGGAGCCTGCGCCCGTACTCCGGCGCGCGCCGCTCCAGGCTCGCCGCGAGCACCTCGTCCTTGCTCGCGAAGAGCTGGTACATCGAGCGCTTGGACACCCCGGCGGCCCGGCACAGCGCCTCGACGCCGAGGGAGACGCCGTCGCGGTAGAAGAGCTCCATGGCCGCGTCGAGCAGCCGGTCCCTCGTGGATGTCTTGTCCGTACTGGTGGCCATGGGAGCGAGGCTACCTCCGGGGGACGACAGCCGGAAACTGGTCGGTATACCGGGACGGTCAGGCCGCCAACTGCGGGTACAGGACCGACAGGTCGGCCGCGAGTCCCGACTTGACCCGGCGGGACAGGTCGTCGGCGAGCACCTCGAAGGCCCCGCTCTCGATGCCGTCGAGCGCCTGGGCCGCCACGTCCACGGGCGAGGACTTGGGCGCGTCGATCGCCGCGGTCATGTCCGTGTCGACGTAGCCGACATGGAGCCCCGTGACACCGATTCCCCGCGGGGCCAGGTCCAGCCGCAGGGAGTTCGTCTGGGACCAGAGCGCGGCCTTGGAGGCGCTGTACGAGCCGGCGAGGCCGATCCACGACAGCACGGAGTGGACGTTGAGGATGTGGCCGCCGCCGTTGCGCTCGATGACGGGGACGAACGCCCGGGCGGTGAGCAGCGGCCCGTAGAAGTTCGTCTCGAAGTCCCGGCGCACGTCGTCGACCGGCGCGTCGAGGAAGGACGCGTTGACGGAGACGCCCGCGTTGTTGATCAGGACGGTGACGTCGCCGGCCTGCTCGGCCGCCGCCGCGACGGACGCGGGGTCGGTGACCTCCAGGGCCAGCGGTACGGCCCGGGTGTCCGTGATCGTCCGCGGGTCGCGGGCGGTGGCGTACACCTTCTTCGCCCCCCGCTCGAAGAGCCCTTCCACCAGCGCCTTGCCGATGCCCCGGCTGCCGCCGGTCACCAGGACGACGGAACCCTCGATTGCGGTCATGACACTCTCCGAGACTCAGCACGTGCGTCACACGCAGCACACGCATCACGCGAAAACCGATCGGTTTCCGTCTGCTCGAAACGGTAAACCGATCGGTTTCACAAAGCAAGCTACGCGCCGCTTGCCTCGATCATGTCCTCGCGCTCCACGAGCTTCACCCGCTCGCGGCCCTGGGGCTCCCCCAGCGCCTTCTCGGCGGCGTCCAGGCGGTACCAGCCCTCCCACGTGGTGAAGCGGACGTTCCGGTCGGCGAGGAACGCGTCCACCGACTCCGGGTCCGGCGACACGGGGGTCTGCAGACGGCCGTTCCGGTGGTCGTCGAGGAGGCTGGCGACCGTCTCGTTGGCGTCGCCCTTGGTGTGGCCGATGAGGCCCACAGGACCGCGCCGGATCCACCCGGTGACGTACGTCGACCGCAGGTGCTCGCCGGTCTCCTCGATCACCCGGCCCGCGTTGTCCGGGACGGTGCCCGAGTCGACGTCCCAGGGCAGCTTGGGCAGCTTGTCGGACAGGTAGCCGACGGCACGGTAGACCGCGCCGAGGTCCCAGTCCTTGAACTCGCCGGTGCCCTTGACGTTGCCGGTGCCGTCCAGCGCTGTGCGCTCCGTGCGCAGGCCGACGACCTTGCCGTCCTCGCCGAGGATCTCGGTCGGCGACTCGAAGAAGTGCAGGAACAGCTTGTGCCGCCGGTCGCCGACGTCGCGGATCGCCCAGTTCTCCAGGGTCTTGGCGACCATGTCGGCCTGCTTGCTGCCGCGCCGGGTCGCGATCGAGCCGTCGTCGTAGTCGATGTCCTCGGGGTCGACGATGACCTCGATGTTCGGCGAGTGGTCAAGCTCCCGCAGCTCCAGCGGGCTGAACTTCGCCTGCGCCGGGCCGCGGCGGCCGAAGACGTGGACCTCCACGGCCTTGTTGGCCTTGAGCCCCTCGTGGACGTTCGGCGGGATCTCGGTCGGCAGCAGCTCCTCCGCGGTCTTCGCGAGGATGCGCGCCACGTCGAGCGCGACGTTGCCGACGCCGAGGACGGCGACCTTCTCGGCCTCCAGCGGCCAGGTCCGCGGCACGTCCGGGTGCCCGTCGTACCAGGAGACGAAGTCCGCCGCGCCGTGGGAGCCGTCGAGCCCGATACCGGGTATGTCGAGGGCCCGGTCGGCCGTCGCTCCGGTGGAGAAGATCACCGCGTCGTAGAAGGCGCGCAGGTCGTCCAGGTTGATGTCGCCCGGGTAGTCGACGTTGCCGAAGAGGCGGATCTGCGGCTTGTCCAGCACCTGGTGCAGGGCCGTGATGATGCCCTTGATGCGCGGGTGGTCGGGGGCGACGCCGTAACGGATCAGACCGAAGGGGGCCGGCATCCGCTCGAAGAGGTCGATGGAGACACCGGGCTCGACGGCCACTGCGGACTTCAACAGCGCGTCGGCGGCGTAGATCCCGGCGGGGCCGGCTCCGACTATGGCTACCCGCAGGGGGCGAGGCATGTTCAGGTTCCCTTCGAGCGATGATCAGGAGTACTCACGGGGAGCCTAAACTAAGGCAAGCCTAAGTCAGTAGCCGGGCTGGATCTATGACGTCATAAGGCCGACTTATGAGTTAAGTGCCCATGGTGAGTGGCCCGTGGTGAGTATCCGTCCACCGCCCGTCAGCGCCCCTCAGCACCGCCCGTCACCGGCTGTCAGTGCCCGTCAGACGTCGTAATCCACGGTCAGCGTCTCGGAGACAGGGTATGACTGGCAGGTCAGGACGTAGCCCGCGGCCACCTCGGCGTCCTCCAGGGCGAAGTTGCGGCGCATGTCGGCCTTGCCGTCGGTGATCAGGGCGCGGCAGGTGCCGCAGACGCCGCCCTTGCAGGCGAAGGGCAGGTCGGGGCGGGTCCGCTGGGCGCCTTCGAGGATGCTCCGGTCCCTGACCAGGGCCGAGGTGGTGGAGCGGCCGTCGAGCGTGACGGTGACCTGGCTGACGGGCCCCCGCAGCGCGGCCTCCTCGTGACGCACCTCTCGTACGGGCTCGTCGTCGGCGTAGAAGAGTTCCCGGTGGACGCGGTCGCCGTGCACGCCGAGGCCGGTCAGGACCCGCTGGGCGTCGAGGACCATGCCGTGCGGCCCGCACAGCCACCAGTGGTCCACCGCCGCCACGTCGACCAGCGAGCCGACGAGTGCCGAGAGCCGGTCCGCGTCGAGCCGGCCGGAGAGCACCTCGGCCTCGCGGGGCTCGCGGGACAGCACGTGGGCGAGCTGGAACCGGGCCGGATACAGGTCCTTCAGGTCCGCCAGTTCGTCGGCGAACATCACCGTGTCCGTGCGCCGGTTGCCGTAGAAGAGGGTGACCGTCGAGCGCGGGTCGGCGGCCAGGACGGACTCGGCGATGGAGAGCATCGGCGTGACACCGGAGCCGGCCGCGACCAGCACATGGTGACCGGGCGTGGTGAGGTCGGGCGTGAACGTGCCGGTGGGGGCCATCACCTGAACCGTGTCCCCCGGCCGCACCTCACGCACGAGCCACGCCGAGAAAAGGCCGCCCGGCACCACGCGCACTCCGATGCGGGGCGCCGAACCGGCCGGCGAACAGATCGAGTACGAGCGCCGCTCGTCCCGTCCGTCGACCTCGCGCCGCAGCGTCAACGACTGCCCGGGCGCGAAGGCGAACTCCGCCGCCAGCTCCGCCGGGATCTCGAAGCTCACGGCCGCCGCGTCCTCGCAGAGCGGCTGCACGGCGGCGACGCGCAGAGCGTGGAAGGCCGGGCGGCGGCGCACGCGCGCGGGCACCGGCCGCACGGGGGCGGCTGCCGGGGCCTCGGCAGCCCGGTTCGCCGGACTCGCCGCACTCGCCGCACTCGCCGCCGGCTCTTCCCTCAGGCCTTCCATCAGATCTCCTTGACGTACTCGAACGGCTCGCGGCACACGCGGCAGCGCCACAGCGCCTTGCAGGACGTGGCGGCGAAACGGGAGGTCTCCTCGGTGTCCGCCGCACCGCAGCGCGGACACGCCACCGTGCGGCGGGTGGGAGCCAGCACGAGCGGCACAGGCCCCGCGGCGTGCCGGGGTGCGGCTCCCGGTGGCGCGATCCCGTGCTCGGTGAGTTTGCGCCGGCCCTGCGGAGTGATCCAGTCGCTGGTCCACGGCGGGTCGAGGACCGTACGGATCTCCACGCGCGCGTACCCCGCGCCGCGCAGCCGTGCCGCCACGTCCGCGCGCATCTCGGCCATCGCGGGGCAGCCCGAGTAGGTCGGCGTCAGGCTCGCGACCACGGTGCCGTCCCCGGTCACCTCGACCGCACGCAGGACGCCGAGGTCGGCCAGCGTGAGCATGGGCAGTTCGGGGTCCGGCACCTGCTCGGCGACGCGCCGGGCGCGCCGCGCATCCGTCGATGCGGTCATGGCCGTCACCATGTCGCCCCCGGGTGCGCACGGGCCACGCTCTGCAACTCCGCCAGCAGCGGCGCCAGATGCCCGGTGTGCTCCCCGCTCCGGCCGGCCCCGGGCAGCGGCCGGTACACCGGCATGGGCAGCCCGGCCGCCTCGGTGACCTGCCGCAGGACGGCGACGACCCCGTCCCGTACGTCGTAGGCCGTGAACAACTCTCCGAAGTACGGGGCGACCTGCTCCAGCGCCCTACGCGTACGGCGGTGCGACTCGTCCGTACCGTCCCCCAGGCGCACGACCCACTCGGCCGCGTACTGCCGGTGGTACGTCAGCTCCTTGACGCCCTTCGCGGCGACGGCCGCCAGAACGGGGTCGGGATGCGCCGACAGCTCCTCGAAGTGCGCGAGCCGCCAACTGGACAGCACCAGCAGCCGGACGACCGAGAACGCGAAGTCCCCGTTCGGCAGTTCGGCCAGCCGTACGTTCCTGAAGTCCGCCGCGTCCCGGAAGTAGGCGTACGCGTCCTCGCCGCGCCCGGTGCCGTCGACCTGGCCCGCGCGTGCGTACAGCAGGCGGGCCTGGCCGAGGAGGTCGAGGCCGATGTTGGCGAGCGCGACCTCCTCCTCCAGCTCGGGAGCGCGGGTGGTCCACTCGGCCAGCCGCTGGGCACTCACCAGGGCGTCGTCGGCGAGGGCCACGCAGTCCGCGGCCAGCGAGCCGGCGTCGACGCCCGCGGGCACGGTGGTGTCCACCCCGTGCAGCGGGTCCTCGAAGCCGGTGCCGTACGCCCAGCGGGCGTCGTCCTCGTGCCCCTCGGCGAGGGACAGGTAGACATGGTCGTCGCTCATGCCCTGCTCCTCAGATGTGCGGGACGTCGTCGGGGATGTCGTAGAAGGTCGGGTGGCGGTAGACCTTGTCGGCGCTCGGCGCGAAGAACGGGTCCTTCTCGTCGCGCGTGGACGCGGCGATGTGCTCCGAGCGCACCACCCAGATCGAGACGCCCTCGTTGCGGCGGGTGTAGAGGTCGCGGGCGTGGGTGAGGGCCATGGTGTCGTCGGCCGCGTGCAGGGAGCCCACGTGGACGTGGTTCAGCCCGCGCTTGCCGCGCACGAAGACCTCGTACAGCGGCCAGTCGCCCTTCGGCGCGCCCTGGCCGGGCTCCGGCGTGGCGCTTCCCGGGGTGGAGTCGCTCATGCCACCGCTCCTTCCCGCTCACGCGCGCGCTCCGCCTGCTTGGCCGCGTGGGCCGTGGCCGCGTCCCGTACCCACGCGCCCTCCTCGTGGGCGGACCTGCGGCGCTGCGTCCGCTGCGCGTTGCACGGTCCGTCGCCGCCGATGACCCGCTTCAGCTCGGACCAGTCGGGGGTGCCGAAGTCGTGGTGGCCGCGCTCCACGTTCCAGCGCAGCTCCGGGTCCGGGAGCGTCACGCCGAGCTTCTCGGCCTGCGGGACGGTCATGTCGACGAACCGCTGACGCAGTTCGTCGTTGGTGTGCCGCTTGATCTTCCAGGCCATCGAGGCCGCCGAGTTGGGCGAGTCGCCGTCGGGCGGGCCGAACATCATGAGCGAGGGCCACCACCAGCGGTCCACCGAGTCCTGGACCATCTCCCGCTGCGCCCCGGTGCCGCGCATCATGGTCATCAGCAGCTCGTAGCCCTGCCGTTGGTGGAACGACTCCTCCTTGCAGATCCGCACCATCGCGCGCGCGTAGGGCCCGTACGAACTCCTGCACAGCGGCACCTGGTTGCAGATCGCCGCACCGTCCACGAACCAGCCGATCACTCCGACGTCGGCGAAGGTCGGTGTCGGGTAGTTGAAGATCGACGAGTACTTCTGGCGCCCCTCGATCAGCCGCTCGGTCAGGTCCGCGCGGTCGGCGCCCAGCGTCTCGGCGGCCGAGTACAGGTACAGACCGTGCCCGGCCTCGTCCTGGACCTTCGCGAACAGGATGGCCTTGCGGCGCAGCGACGGGGCGCGAGTGATCCACTCGCCCTCCGGCTGCATGCCGATGATCTCCGAGTGCGCATGCTGCGCGATCTGCCGGACGAGCGTCCTGCGGTAACCGTCGGGCATCCAGTCGCGGGGCTCGATCCGCTGGTCCCGGGCGATCGTCGCGTCGAAGTGCTCCTGCAACGACCCCTCCGGGAGGGTCGCCTCGGCCGAGTGTGTCGTGGTCATCGATACCAGCTTCCCCTACCGACCATTCGTTCGGTATCAGTGTGACGCCTTTCCGGCGACCCGGCAAGACCCGGGCACGATCAAGCGGGGTCGGACCGAGGCCAGGGCCGGATGCGGGGTCGAACGGCAGAAGGGCTGATGAGCTGCTTATCAGGGCTTGCGGAGTCGGCGGTTCCGAGCCGCTCGCGCGCCCTGTGTGCCGGGGCAGGGGGGCGGCGACCGGCGCGGGAGCACACCGGCGCCGGCGTCCCGCCCCGTACGGCGGATCTTCACTTCCGAGGCGCGAACACGCCCCTTTCACGCGGTTCCCGGCCGCCACCCGCGGCTGTTTGGCTTTACAGGCAGCACGCACTGCCCAGCCGTCCGCAGTGGCCCCACGGCCGCCGCCCCGGCGGCCCGATCCCCGGAACCCGTCCTCGACCTCCACCGCCTCCGTGAACCCAGCCGTCCGGAGCCCGGGTCACCGACGGCCGCCCCCTCTCGCTTCTCACCTCTCGCCTTCGTGCGTATCGACCCACGACCGATCACGTATACCGATGACCGATCACGTATTGGGAGGACATGTGTCTGCCCCGGAAAGCTCCCCCGACAGTTCTGACGGTTCCGCCGAAAGCTCCCCCCAAGGCGCCGCCGGAGCCGCCGACGACGCGTCGCAGTTCACCAGCCTCAGCACCCGGGCCGCACGGCAGCTCACCACCACCGCCAAGACCGAACCGCAGATGCAGGCCATCACCTCGCGCTGGCTGCTCAAGATGCTGCCGTGGGTGGACGTGAAGGGCGGCACCTACCGGGTGAACCGGCGGCTGCAGCTGCGTGTCGGCCGTGGCCGGGTGCAGTTCGACCAGAACGGCGCGGACGACATCAAGGTCATCCCCGAGACACTCACCGAACTGCCTTCCCTGCGCGGCTACTCCGACACGGCGGCCCTGCGCGAGATCGCCTCCCGTTTCCGGGTGCGGGACGTACGTGCCGGACAGGTCCTGTGCGACGCCGGCCGGCCCGTCAGGGAGGCGTATCTCGTCGTCCACGGCCGGTTCACCCGCTACACCACCGGCAAGTACGGCGAGGAGCAGGTGACCGGGATCGTCACGGACGGCGACGGACTGGGCGACGAGGCCATCGGCCGGGACAGTCCGGTGTGGCTGAACACGGTGCGGGCCGACACCGCGGCCGTGGTGCTGGCCCTGAACTGGGACAGCCTCGCGCGGTTCGTGGAGCGCACCCCCTCCCTCGCCGCCCAGCTGGCCGCGTTCGCCGAGCAGCAGCGCAAGCCCATGAACCGCAAGGGCGAGGCCGATGTCCCCCTGCAGGCAGGGCACGTGGGTGAGCCGGTCCTCGCCGGCGGCTTCGTCGACTACGAACTCGCCCCGCGCGAGTACGAACTGTCGCTCACCCAGACCGTCCTGCGCGTCCACAGCCGGGTCGCGGACCTCTACAACAGCCCGATGAACCAGACCCAGCAGCAACTGCGCCTGGCCATCGAGGAGATCCGCGAACGCCAGGAGTGGGAGCTGGTCAACAACCGCGAGTTCGGTCTGCTGCACAACGTCGACCACGCCCAGCGCGTCAGCACCTTCTCCGGTCCCCCGACACCCGACGACCTCGACGAACTCCTGTCGATGCGCCGCAAGACCCGGGTGTTCCTGGCCCACCCGAAGGGGATCGCGGCGTTCTTCCGGCAGTGCAACCGGCGCGGTCTCGTGCCCGGCACGGTCGCTCTCGAAGGACACGAGGTGCCCGCGTGGCGCGGTGTTCCCTTCCTGCCCTGCAGCAAGATCCCGATCGGCCCCGACCACACGAGCAGCGTCATCGCCCTGCGCACCGGAGAGGCCGACCAGGGCGTCGTCGGGCTGTACCAGACCGGCATTCCCGAGGAGTTCCAGCCGGGCCTCAACGTGCGGTTCATGGGCATCGACACCAGCGCGATCATGAACTATCTGGTCACCGCCTACTACTCGATGGCGATCCTCGTTCCCGACGCGGCGGGAATCCTGGAGAACGTCCAGGTCGGGCGGACCGCGGAATGAGCTCACCGCCCGTACCCGGTCCGACGCTCCGGCTGCCCGGGCCGCCGAGTCTCGCCCGCGCCACCACCGCCCGGCGGGCCGGCACGGTTCCCGGGCTGCGGTACCGGCCCGCCCCGCCCGCGGACCCGGAGAAGGCCGCGGAGATCGACCGCAGGCTGGAGACCTGGGCACGCCGGCTGGAGCTGTTTCCCCCTACGTGGACGGGAGACTTCGCCGGGTTCCAGTTCGGCCGCGCCGTCGTGCTCCAGCACCCCGGCGCGATCAGTCTCGAACACCTCACGGCAGCCGGGAAACTGCTGCTCGCCGAGAACGTCGTCGACTCCTGCTACTGCGAGGAGGACGAGGGCAGGGGCGGATCGTCGCGCGGCCTCGGCGGACGGCTGATCATGGCCCAGTCGGCGCTCGACCCGTACCACGGCACACCCGAGCTGGAGGAGGAGTGGCGCCGCGGCATGGGCGCCGACGGGCCGCTCCGCTCGTACGACCAGGCCCTGAAGGACTACGCCGCCCTCGCCACACCCAGCCAGAGCGACCGGCTCGTGCACGACCTGGCCCGGCTGCACCTGGGCTACCTCGCGGAGGCCGCCTGGTCCGAGACCGGCTACGTGCCGCGGGTCTGGGAGTACCTGGTGATGCGGCAGTTCAACAACTTCCGGCCCTGCCTGTCGATCGTCGACGCCGTGGACGGCTACGAACTGCCCGAAGCCCTGTACGCCCGGCCCGAGATCCAGCGGATCACCGCGCTCGCCGCCAACGCCACCACCATCGTCAACGACCTGTACTCCTTCACCAAGGAGCTGGCCGCCGGCCCCGACCATCTGAATCTGCCCCAGGCCATCGCCGCCAACGAGCGGTGCGGACTGAAGGCCGCCTATCTGAAGGCCGTCGAGATCCACAACACGGTCATGGAGGCGTTCGAGGAGGAGTCCGCGGCCCTGTCCGGCCTCTCGCCCCTCGTCGCGCGCTACGCCGAGAGCCTGGCCGCGTGGGTGTCCGGCAACCACGAATGGCACGCCACCAACTCCCACCGCTACCACCTGCCGAACTACTGGTAACCGCCGTCCGCCCCCGGTCCATCACCACCGCGCCACAGCGCCACCGCCCCACGAGGAGTGCCCCGTGACCATCGCCGACATCGACATCGACCCCGATTCCAGCACTGACGCCCACCTCGCGGCAGCGCCGGTGCCGAGCCAGTCGACGTACCAGACCCGCGTGGCGGACTACTGGAACGCCGAGGAGAACCCGGTCAACCTCGAACTCGGGAAGATCGACGATCTGTACCACCACCACTACGGCATCGGAACCGTCGACCCGTCCGTACTCGACGGGGAGACCGACGCCGAAAGCGACGGGCGTCGCGACCGGATCACCGCCGAGCTGCACCGGCTGGAGCAGGCCCAGGCCGAGCTGCTCGCCTCCCATCTCGGTGACCTCTCCCCCGCCGACCGGGTCTTCGACGCCGGATGCGGGCGCGGCGGCGGCAGCGTGGTGGCCCATCTGCGGTACGGCTGCCACGCCGACGGGGTGACGATCTCCAGGAAACAGGCCGACTTCGCCAACGAGCAGGCCCGCAGGCGGAACATCGCCGACAAGGTGCGCTACCACCACCGGAACATGCTCGACACCGGCCTGGCCACCGGCGCGTACGCGGCTTCCTGGAACAACGAGTCCACCATGTACGTGGAGTTGGACCTGCTCTTCGCCGAGCACGCCCGGTTGCTGCGCCGCGGCGGCCGCTATGTGACGATCACCGGCTGCTACAACGACGCGTACGGGCGGGCCTCCCGTGAGGTGTCGCTCATCAACGCCCACTACATCTGCGACATCCACCCACGCTCGGAGTACTTCCGGGCGATGGCCCGCAACCGGCTCGTACCCGTCCATGTGCAGGACCTCACGGCCGACACCGTCCCCTACTGGGAGCTGCGCCGGCAGGCGGGCCATCTGGTCACCGGCATCGAGGAAACGTTCCTGGACGCGTACCGCAACGGCAGCTTCCAGTACCTGCTCATCGTGGCCGACCGGGTCTGAGGGGGCCGACGGGGCCCCGGCTCGGCAGCCGGGGCCGGGGCCGGGGCCGGGGCCGGCTACGCGGCCTCCGCCGCGTCCCGCTGCCTCCCGTCGCGGTGAATCGGCGTTCCCGAGCCGGTGAGCGGGACGCCCGTGCCACCGCGCCGGGCCGCCACGATCTCCGCCGCGATGGACAGGGCGGTCTCCTCGGGCGTACGGGCCCCGAGGTCGAGGCCGATCGGCGACCTGAGCCGGGACAGCTCCCGCTCGCTCAGGCCGACTTCACGCAGTTTCCGGTCACGGTCCGCGTGGGTCCTGCGCGAGCCCATCGCCCCGACGAACGCGACCGGCAGCCGCAGGGCCTGCTCCAGCAGGGGGATGTCGAACTTGGCGTCGTGGGTGAGCACGCACAGGACCGTGCGCCCGTCGGTCGCCGTGCCCCGCAGATAGCGGTGCGGCCAGTCGACGACGAGGTCGTCGGCCTCGGGAAAGCGGGCCCGGGTGGCGAACACGGGACGGGCGTCGCACACCGTCACGTGGTAGCCGAGGAACTTGCCGGCCCGGACGAGCGCCGCGGCGAAGTCGATCGCGCCGAACACGATCATGCGCGGGGGCGGCACGTTCGACTCGACGAGCAGGGTGAGGCCGCCGGGGCAGTTCGTGCCGTCCTCCGCGAGGTCGCGGGTGCCGGTGCGTCCGGCGTCCAGCATCGCCCGCGCCTCGGCCGCGGCCGTCCGGTCCAGCTCCGCGGAGCCGTTGTCGTACGACCCCTCGTACGACCCGTCGGGGTGCACCAGCAGGGCCCTGCCCAGGAGTTCGGCCGGGCCGCGGACGACCCGGGCCAGGGCCCTGGGTTCGCCCGAGGCGGCGGCCGAGAGCGCCGACCTGAGCACCGTACGGACGGGCGAGTGCACGCCGACCGGGGTGACCATGATGTCGAGGATCCCGCCGCAGGTCAGCCCGACCGCGAAGGCGTCCTCGTCGCTGTATCCGAAGCGTTCCACGACGGTCTCGCCGTCCTGGAGCGCCTGGACGCACAGGTCGTACACCGCGCCTTCCACACAGCCGCCGGAGACCGAGCCGATGACCGTGCCCTCGCTGTCGACGGCGAGGGCCGCGCCCGGACCGCGCGGCGCGCTGCCGCCGACGCCCACGACGGTGGCGACGGCGAACTCCCGTCCCTCGTCGGCCCAGCGGGCCAGCTCGTCGGCGATGTCAAGCATGCGGGCCTGCCGTGAGGACGCGGTCGGGCCGGATGGGCAGGCTGCGGTGGCGTACGCCGGTCGCGTGCCAGACGGCGTTGGCGATCGCCGCCGCGACGCCCACGATGCCGACCTCGCCGATGCCCTTGATCCCGACCGGGTCGTCCGGGTCCGGGTCGTCCACCCAGTCCGCCTCGATGAGCGGCACGTCGGCGTTGGTGGCGACGTGGTAGCCCGCGAGGTCGGCGCCGTAGAGCGCGCCGGTGCCCTCGTCCCTGATGGCCTCTTCGTGCAGGGCCATGGAGATGCCCCAGATCATCCCGCCGGTGAGCTGGCCGCGGGCCGTGAGCGGGTTGATGATCCGTCCCGCGGCGAAGATGCCGAGCATGCGACGTACCCGCACTTCTCCGGTGGCCACGTCCACGGCGACCTCGGCGAACTGCGCGCCGAACGAGTGCCGTTCCTTCTGCGCGAGGGCTCCGACGGCGTCGGTGGTGTCCGACCGTACCGTGATGCCCTCCGGCGGGATGCCGTCGCTCAGGGCGACCCGCTCCCGCAGTGCGTCGGCCGCGGCGGTGACCGCCCAGGCCCACGACCGGGTGCCCATCGAACCACCGGCGATCATCGCCGGGCCGAAGTCGCTGTCGCCGATCCGCACACGCACCCGGTCGGTCGGCACCTGAAGGGCGTCGGCGGCGATCAGGGTGAGCGCCGTCCGCGCCCCGGTTCCGATGTCCGAGGCGTTGATCCGCACGGTGAAGGTGCCGTCGGCCTCCGCGGTCGCGGCCGCCGTGGACGGCATCGCTCCCACGAAGAAGGAGGCCGCCGCCGTCCCGGTGCCGAGCAGCCAGCGGCCGTCCCGGCGCACGCCCGGACGCGGGTCCCGGTCGGCCCAGCCGAACCTGCGGGCGCCCTCACGGAAGCAGGCGGGCAGGTTGCGGGTGCTGAACGGCAGCCCGGAGACCGGCCCGGCCGCGGGCTCGTTGCGCAGGCGCAGCTCGATCGGGTCGATGCCGCACTTCTCGGCGAGTTCGTCGACCGCCGACTCCAGCGCGAAGGACCCGGGCGCCTCACCGGGAGCGCGCATGAACGTCGGACTCGGCACATCGAGCCGTACGAGCCGGTTGGCGGTGCGGTGGGCGGGGGCGTCGTACATCACCCGCGCCGGACCGGCGCCCGCCTCGACGAACTCGTGCACGGTCGAGGTGAGGCTCAGGCAGTCGTGCTCCAGCGCGCGCAGGCGTCCCTCGGCGTCGGCGCCGAGCCGGACCCGCTGGGTGGTGGGGCTCCGGTAGCCGGCGAGCGAGAACATCTGGCGGCGCGTCATGACGACGCGGACGGGGCGCGCCAAAACGGTCGCCGCCATCACGGCGGCCACCTGGTGCGCGCGGACGCCCTTGCTCCCGAAGCCGCCGCCGACGTGCTCGGACCGGACCCGCACCGAGGCCGGATCTAGCGAGAAGAGATTCGCGAGTTCGTTCGCGACCCACAGCGTGCCCTGGTTGGAGTCCACGACCTCCAGCCGGCCGCCGTCCCAGTGGGCCGTCGCCGCGTGGGGCTCCATCGGGTTGTGGTGCTCTTCCGGTGTGGTGTACTCGGCGTCCAGGACGACGGCGGACGCGGCCAGTTCGGCTGCCAGGTCCCCCTTCTCCGTCACTCCCGGTCCGCCGACGCCGGGGGCCGGGTACGCGTCCGGGTGCTCACCGGAGAAGGTGACGTTGTGCGGCTCCTCCTCGTAGTGCACCACCAGTGCTTCGGCGGCCTCCCTGGCCTGCTCGGAGGTCTCGGCGACGACCAGCGCCACCGGCCATCCGGCGTGTGGCACCCGGTCGTGCTGGAAGACGGCGATGGTCGGGTCCGGCGACATGCCCATCATGCCCGTGTAGCCGGTGTCGACCCGCGGGGCGTTCCCGTGATGGAGGACGGTGAGGACACCGGGCATCTCCAGGACCGCGGCGTCCTCCACCGAGCGGATGCGGCCACGGGTGATCGTCGACAACACCAGCCATCCGTGGGCGAGTTCGGTGAAGGGGATCTCTCCCGCGTAGCGGGCGGCTCCGGTGACCTTGTCGGGGCCCTCCACGCGGGTGTGCGCGGTGCCGACGGCCTGCGCCGGCCTGGTTCCGGTCGTGGTGGTGGTCATCGGCCGGCCTCCTCGGCGAGTTCGCTCAGCACGGCCACGACGAGGTTGCGCATCAGTGTCACCTTGTATCCGTTGTGCGGCAGCGGCCGGGCGGCCGCCAGTTCGGCGTCGGCCGCCGCGGCGAAGGCCGCGGCGTCCACCGGCCCGCCGGTCAGGGCCTGTTCGGCCGCGTGGGCCCGCCACGGGCGGGACGCGACCGCCCCGAAGGCCAGGCGCACATCGCGTACGACGCCGTCCTGGACGTCGAGCGCGGCGGCGATCGAGCCGATCGCGAAGGCGTACGAGGCCCGCTCGCGCACCTTGCGGTAGCGGGAGTTGGCCGCCACCGGGGCGGGCGGCAGGGTGACGCCGGTGATCAGGGCGCCCGGCGGCAGGGCGGTCTCCCGGTGCGGGGTGTCACCCACCGGCAGATAGAAATCGGTGAGGGCCAACTGGCCCGGCCCGTCCACGGTTTCGTAGTCGACGACGGCGTCGAAGGCCGTCAGCGCCACCCCCATGTCGGAGGGGTGGGTGGCCACGCAGTGGTCGGAGGCGCCCAGGATCGCGTGGTTGTGGTGCTCCCCCTCGATCGCGGAACAACCGCTGCCGGGGACCCGCTTGTTGCACGGCTTGGACACGTCGGAGAAATAGCCGCAGCGGGTGCGCTGCAGCAGGTTCCCGCCGACGGTCGCCATGTTGCGCAGCTGCCCGGAGGCGCCGGCCAGCACCGCCTGGGTCAGGGCCGGGTAGTTGCGGCGCACGTCGGGGTGCGCCGCGAGGTCGCTGTTGGTGACGGTCGCGCCGATGCGCAGCCCGCCGTCCTCGGTCGACTCGATGCGGTCCAGCGGGAGTTCGCGTACGTCGACGAGCCGGCCGGGCCGTTCGACGCCGGTCTTCATCAGGTCGACGAGATTGGTGCCGCCGCCGAGGAAGCGGGCGTCCGGGTCGGCGTCGAGCAGTGCGAGGGCGCCGGAGACGTCGGCGGCGCGCTGGTATCCGAACTCCTTCATGCTGCCGCTCCCTCGCGCTTCGCGGCCTGCGAGCCGTCCGCGGTCCGGTCGCCGTCCACGGCCCGGGCGCGCGCATCGGCCTCGGCCGCGCGGGCGACCGCCTGGACGATGGACACGTACGCGCCGCAGCGGCACAGGTTGCCGCTCATCCGCTCCCGTATCTCCTCGGCTGTCAGGGGTGGTGGCCCCGCTTCGGGGCGTACGTCGTCGGTGACGGCGCTCGGCCAGCCGGCGGCGTGCTCCTCGATCACCGCGACGGCCGAACAGATCTGGCCGGGTGTGCAGTACCCGCACTGGTAACCGTCGAGGTCGAGGAACGCCTGCTGTACGGCGTGCAGTTGGTCGCCGTCGGCGACGCCTTCGATGGTGGTGATCTCGCGGCCTTCGGCCGCCACCGCCAGTTGCAGACAGGCGACGGCCCGGCGGTTGTCGAGCAGGACCGTACAGGCGCCGCATTGCCCCTGGTCACAGCCCTTTTTGGTGCCGGTCATATCGAGGCGCTCGCGCAGGGCGTCGAGCAGGGTGGTGCGGTGGTCGACGGTCAGTGTGTGCTTCTCGCCGTTGATGTTCAAGGTGACGGCGCTGTACGTCGACGAGGGCGCGGGGGCCATGATCAGCCTTCTTTCGCATTCCCGGACCACATCGCGCGGACGGTCCGGCAGGCAGAGAGAACGGAAACGCAAGACGTATCGGGAAGAAGAATTCGGAGAGGTTCGGAAAGGCTCAGAGAGGTTCGGAGAGGTCTCGGGGGGAGGCACCGGTGGGGGGAAGACTGTCCACAGGGGTCACCCACTAGTAAGGTGGCCCTAAGTGGACAGTTGTCCGCTCACCGCAAAACGTAATGGACAGTTGTCCGCTTAGCAAGGACGGGATTCGGCCACGAACCCGTGAGGAGGACGAGTGCAGCAGAAGAAGGACGCACCTCTGCGCTCCGACGCGCAGCGAAACCGTGAGCGCATCCTGGAAGTGGCCGTGGCCGAGCTGACGCTCTGCGCGGACGCCCCGCTCAGCATGATCGCCAAGAAGGCGGGCGTCGGGCAGGGCACGTTCTACCGCAATTTCCCGAACCGGGAGGCGCTCGTCCTCGAAATCTACCGCCACGAGATGCAGCAGGTCACCGAGGCCGCGACCGAGCTGCTCTGCGCCCATGAGCCCGAGCGGGCGCTACGCGAGTGGATGGACCGTCTCGCCCGGTTCGCCATGACCAAGGCGGGTCTGGCGGACGCGATCCGCCAGGCCACGAGTGCGCCGGGAAGCCCGGCGAAACCGGAACCCACTCCGGTGGCGTCCGCGGCGGCACTCCTGCTCCGCGCCAACGAGGAGGCCGGCACCATCCGCCCGGGTGTCACCGAGGACGACTTCTTTCTCGCCATCGCCGGCCTCTGGCAGCTCGATGCCCATGGAGACTGGCAATCACGCGCCGCCCGCCTCCTGGACCTCGTCATGGACGGACTGCGCGCGGGGGCCCCGGCCGGTGAAAGACCGGCCGGACAGCCCAGACAGCAAGGACCGGTCAGACAGGACGGTCCCACAGGACGTGCAGACTGAGCGGCTTACGGAAGACCAGACCGTACGCGTCCGTGGGACGAGCCGGGTCGAGCCGCAGCGCGGGAAGGCGTTCGAGCAGGTACTGGAGCGCGATACGGGTCTCCAGGCGGGCCAGATGCGCGGCGAGGCAGTAGTGCGGGCCGTGGGCGAAGGCCAGTTGGAGTCGCGCGTTCTCGCGGCGGACGTCGAACCTGTCGGGGTCGGGAAAGACGGCCGGGTCGCGGTTGGCCCCGGCCAGGGAGACCGTGACCAGGTCGCCCCGGCGGACGGTGACCGGGCCGAGGACGGTGTCCCGGGTGGCATAGCGGTCCACGACCGCGGCGCCCGGTTCAAGGCGCAGCGACTCCTCGATCGCGCCGTCCAGCAGGCCGATGTCGGCCCGGACGAGGGCGAGTTGACCGGGGTTTCGCAGCAGATGCAGCAGCGCGTTGGTGATCATGCCCTCGGTGGTCTCGATGCCGCCGAACATCAGGACCGCGGCGTTGGACGCCACCTCGGGCAGGGTCAGGTGCCCGGCGGCGGAGCCGAGGAGCGACGACGCGTCCCGGTCGGCGACGGTGGCTTCCACGGCCGCCCGCAGCTGGGCGTACGCGGCGGTGCCGGCGGGCCCCGCCGCGTGTCCGGCGGTGATGTCCGAGACCGACGCCACGATGGAGTCGTACCAGGAGAGCAGCGTGGCCGTACTCGTGCCGACCAGGCCGAGCGCCTCGGTCACGACGGCGACCGCGAGCGGACCGGCGAAGGCACGACGCAGGTCGACGGCACCGGCCGGCGGCAGTTCGGTGATGAGCCGGCCGGCCTCCCGCTCGATGAACGAGGCGAAGCCCTCACGCACCGCTCTGGGGCGGAAGGGCGCGGTGAACGGCTCACGGTGGCGGGCGTGCGGGGCTCCGTCCAGGGACAGCATGCTCGGTCCGACGACCTGTGCGGTGGAGAACCGGGGGTCGTCGACCGTGAAGGTCTCGGCGTCCCGCATCACGCTCAGCGCGAGGTCACGGCGGGTCACCAGCCAGCCGTCCAGCTCGGGCAGCCAGGACACGGGCTCGTGCTCACGGAGCAGCGCCAGTCGTGCGTGGGGGTCCCGGGTGAGTTCGGCGAGCGTGGTCGCGGCACCGAGCGGAGAGGAACCGGCGGTGCTCATCGCGAGAGCCGGGCGGGTGACGTCCCGTCGAGCGGGAGCCGGGCGAGTATGGGGTAATCGATCACATTCAAGGCTAACAACCGCGCTTCGGGCCCTGCTCAGCCGCCTCCTCGGCGCGGGGCGGCGCGGGGTGGCTACGCTTCCGCCGCGAGGCGGTGGACGCGGTAGTCGGTGAGCACCGCCGTGACCACCTCGGTACGGGACCGGAGCCCGGTGCGTGCGAAGAGCCGGGTCAGGCGGTTGGCGACCGCGTCCTCACTGAGCCGCAGCACCGTGGCGACCTGGCGGTTGGTGAGCCCTTCGGCGATCAGGGTGGCGAGCAGTCGCTCGTTCTCGGTGGTGGCCTGCTTGCGGCCGGGAACGGTGATTCCCGCCTCCCGCATGGCGGCCCTGGTGCGGAAGCGCGACAGCGCGGCACCGCTCCCGCCGAACAGCTCGTACGCCTCGTGCAGCAGTGCGGGCGGACCCACGCCCGCATCGGCTGCGGCGACGAGGGTCACCGCCGTCTCGACCGGCTGGCTGCGCGAACGCGCCAGCTCCACGGCCTCCCGCAGGTGCTCGCGAGCGGCGCCGGGACGGCCGTCCTGCCGCAGGACCCGGGCCGACGCGAGCAGATACCTCAGCCGTGTCCTGCCGCTGCCCGTGCGGTCGGAGATCCGTCGGAGGCGTGCCAGGCAGTCCGCCGCCTCGCCCGCGCGTCCCTCCTCCGTGTGTACCTCGACGAGTGAGGCCCACAGTTCGTCGGTGCCTGCGACGTGTCCGTTCGCGTCCGCCGCGTCCAGGCCGCGGCGCAGCACCTTCTCGGCCCCGGTCGCATCGCCGAGGGTCCGCAGCACCTCCGCCTCGGCGGCGTCCAGTGAGTACTCCAGCGGGCCCTCGGCACGGCCGCGCGCGCTGTCGACGAGGCGGCGGGCGCTCGTGGTGCGGCCCCGGGCGAGAAGGATGGCCGCGGTCCGCGCGGGAATCAGGTGGCTGTCCGCCGCGGGGGTGCTGGTCCGGTTGTTCGCCAGCATCCAGCGGGCCACCTCCAGGGCCTCGTCCCACCGGCCCTGGAGGTGGCGCCAGAGGAACAGCCCGGCCGGGGGCAGCACCTCGGCTGTCAGGCCCTGTGCGGTCAGCAGGGCCTGCGCCGCTCGCAGGTCCCGGCCGCTGAGCAGTTCGTCGAACATGGCGGTGGCGAGCGCGTACGCGTGGCCGGTGTCGAGGTACGACGCCTCCGGCAGGGCCAGTGACTCCCGGAACCGCTCCGGCCGGCCGAGAGCCAGTTCCGCCACGGCGCGGAAGTGGGCGGGCATCACCCGGGCGTGGGCATCGGTGGCCCATATCCGCTCGGTCCGTGACAGCAGGTCGAGCAGTTCGTGCCACCTCTCCAACTGGCCGAGGGCCAGGGCCCGGCCGGTCACGGTGACCAGGGCGGGCAGCCGCAACTCGTCCCACCACTGCGCCGTGGCCAGCCGGGACAGCGCCCGCCAGTCCAGGTCGTTGCCGGTGGCCGCCGTGAACAGGGCCGCGGTGGCCTGCAGTTCCCGCGGGCCGAGGACGTCCGCCAGGTTGCGCAGGATCGACTCGGCGATGGTCCGGGCGGTCCGGTGGTCCCCCGCGTTGTAGGCGGCCCGGGCATACCGGTGGAGGGCGGCGACCCGGTCGGCCGGCCGCTCGACGAGGTGGCCGGCCGCCCGGCACCACCGGAGCACTCCTCTGCCCTCGGAGTCGGGATGCAGCCGCTGCGCCGCGGCCGTCAGCTCGGCGACCGCACGGTCGAGGTCGACGAGAGACCCGGCTTCCGCGACCCGGTCGGCCAGGTAGGCCACCGCGTCCGCCTCGTTCGGCAGGGCCGCCACCGTGATCCGCGGGCTCCCCGCGTCCGTGGTGCCTGCCGCGTCCCGGTCCGCCCACAGTGCCTCCACCGCGGTGGCGGACAGCCGGCCGCGTTCCAGCGGCCCGAGCCGTTCCCGAACGGCGTGCGCCGTCAGCGGGAGACGGAGCCTCCAGCCTCGACCTCGGCCTCGGCCTCGTAACGCTGCGTCGCCGGGCTCGGGGACAGCGGCGTCGTCGGACTCGGGGACGGCTTCGACGATCTCCGCGTCGATCAGGTCGCGGAGCCCGTCGCCAACGGCTTCGGCGGACAGTCCGGTCGACGTCGCGATCAGCTCCGCGGCCCGCCCGCCGAGCGGCCACAGGATGCTCAGCGCGCCGGCCACCGTGCGGCCCGGCTCGCCCAGCGCGTCCAGGGCCGTCACGAACCGGTCGCCGTCCGGCAGCACCGGCGTCGGTGTCATCACTCCGACGAAGGCGTGGCCGTCGGCCACCCTGATCGTGCCCTGTCGCGTCCACGCGGTGAGCAGGGCGTCGACCGCCCCGGGGACCCCACGCGTGAGTTCCCGCACGCGGCGGGCGAGACTCGTGTCGGGGGTGGCCCGCAGGCGCCGCGCCACCACGGCGGTGGTCTCGTCCGGCCCGAGAGGGGACAGGACGACCGTGTGGACCCCCTGGACGGTGGCCAACCGTGCCGCGTGAGGCCCCGCCGACTGTTCCGCCCGGACGTCTGTCGGCTGTTCCGTCGGCTGTCCCGTTCGTTCGCCGCGTCCCACCTCCGAGGCCAGCAGCCGGACGGTGTGCGGCACACACGCGAGGTCGACCTCACCGAGCACGGCCAGCGAACCCGCGTCGGCATGCTGGATGTCGTCCATCACCACCAGCACGGGTACGGTCACGGGCTGGGCCAGAGCGGCGCGCAGCAGTACGGCCATCGCCGTCCCGTCACGCTCCTCCGCGGCCCGTAGCGCCTCCGTCGCCCGCAGTGCCTCCGGGGCCGGCTTCGCCGACCGTCGCCGGTGTGCCGCGACGGGCCCGTACTTCCCCAGCGCCATGACCATCCGCAGCGCCAGCAGGAACGGCCGTGCCTCGTCGCCAGGAACGCAGTCCAGCGCGAGCACGGCCGTACCCTCCGCGCGCAGCCGTTCGCCGACCGCGTGCACGAACGCGGTGCGCCCCGCTCCCCGTTCACCGCGGACGAGCACCAGACGAGGGCCGTCCGGATCACTCAGGCGGCCATGGACCTCGTACGACTCCGGCTCGCGGCCGACCAGGCGGTCGGGCGTACGGTCCAGGCTCACGGCCGTACCCCCGTGGAGCAACCAAGGGGTTTCCGACGGAGCAGCCATGGTCCACCGCGCTCTCTTCGACAGCCTGTGCCGGGCGGACGGTGCCGCACCCAGGTGTCGAGTGCGTCGCCGGCAGGCCCGGTGTCCGGGCCTTCGACCGGCGACAACCATTATGGTCATTTGCCTGTGGCTGTTTACCTTTGGCCATTTCCGCCGGACCGCGGGCTCAGGAAACGGGGCACCGTGAACGCCCCTGTTCCTGCCGGTCGTTCACCGGCCGAGTACGGCGGAATGCCGCATCAGGAGGCGTGGGCGTGCGTGACGGCGGATCTGTCATAGGCAGGGACAGCGAGATCAGGGCGGTGGCGCGGACCCTGCTGTCCCCCGGCGCCTCCGCGCGTGCCCTGCTGGTCGTCGGCGCGGCCGGAACGGGCAAGACCGCCGTGCTCGAACAGGCACGACTGGCGGTGATCGAGGAAGGCGCCAGGGTCCTGCGGTTGCGCTGTCACGACGGTGAGAGCGCGCCCGGCGCGGCGGCCCTGACCGATGGCGTCCACAGCGCACTCACCAGGATTCACAGCCGTCGGAGCACGGTCCGCATCAGCTCCGCCCGCCGCATACCGCGCCAAGCCGCCGGTCGACACGGTGAGTTGACGCTGCTGTCCGCCCTGAGCGAGGTGCTCACGGACGTGGCCCGTGACACCCCCTTCGCGCTGATGATCGACGACGTCGAGCGGCTGCCGCCGGCGACGGCAGCCGCCCTCGGTCTGCTGTTACGCGTCTTCCGGCCGGCCGGCGTACCGATGGTGATGGCCGGCAGGCCGGTACGCCCACGAGACGGCGGCGTCGCACAACTGGCGGCGGCGGCCGACCTGTTGCTCGAACTGCCGCCGCTGCGGCCCGCCGACGTCGAGACCCTGGTCGTACGCCGGCTCGGCCGCCCGGTCGAACCGGCGCTGGTGACGGCGGTACTGCGTGCGCTGGGCCCGATGGCGGGCACCCCCGAGGCCGTGCTGTCGGTGCTCGACTCGATGGCCGAGCACGGCGACCTCCTCGAACTCGGCGGCCATGTGTGTCTGACAGAGCCGGAGCAGGCGCTGCGGCTCACCACGGACATGGCACAACTGCGCCGCCTCTGCTGGCCGGACGGGCCACCGGACGCGACCGCTCTGGCCGCAGCAGCGGCGGTAGCCCGCACCCTTGAGCACGCCGAGATACGGCTGGACGACCTGCACCGGCTCAAGCCGGGAGGCCCACGGCGGGCCGGCCTCCTGGACCGGGCCCTGACCCCGCTGGTCGGGGACGGGATTCTGGTCGTGGACGGGGACGGCCGGGCATCGTTCGCCGTACCGGCGCTCGCGGCGGCGCTGCGCGCGCTGCCCACCCACCATGACGTGTCGTCGCTGCACGCCCTGATCACCCGGTCGTTGAGCGACCGGCTGGGCGCGGAGACCGCGGGCGGCGGCTATCCCCGCCTGGCCGATCACGTGACAGCCGCCGGGGCCGAACTGGACGACGCGCTCGCGGTGGACGTCCTGCTGGCGGCGGCCCGTACGGATGCCAGGTCCGACTGGCCGCGCTCGGTCCGCGCCTACTCGTCGGCGCTGCGGCGCCTGGCTCCGTACGACCGCAGGACCCCTGGTGTGCTGCGCGAGTCCGCCGAGCTGAGCCTGCGCCACGCCGACCACGCCGGTGCGCTGGCGCTGGGCGAACCGCTGCTGGCCTGCCGGGACGCGTCACTCGCCGAACAGGACAGGGACCGGGACCGGCTGGCGTACGTCACCGAGGTGTGGGCTCTGGCGGCGCTGCACGAGCATCGGTTGCCGTACGCCGATGGCACGGGTTCCCGGAGCAACCATGCGCCTCAACACCTGTCGGCCGTCAGCGAGTTCGCGGCTCTGGCGGGTCCGTACGGGCTGGGCGGGGTGACGCGCCGTCCGGGAGACGGAGCCCATGACGTGCCGGTGACCGGTCCTCGGCCCGGCTCCGGGCCGCTGCCGTCTCCCGCGGAACTGCGGCTGCTGGCCGCCGCTGCGGGCAGCCGAGCTGATCTACTGAACGCCATGGACGCCGTGGACGCCATGCCGCCCGACTCGGACGGCGTGCCCGTCCTGGACCGGCTGCGGAACGCGGCCACGCACGCGGACCTGGCCGACGCCCTGGCCGCCGTGCTCGGTGACCGTTACACGGGGGCGGGCAACAGCACCGCCGCGCGGTACCACGCCATGGTGCGCGCCTATCTGCGAGGGGACTGGGACCAGGCCCTGTCGTCAGCCCGGCGGATCGAGGCACGAAGCCGGACCCGCGGCACGGAGGCCGCCACCGCACAGCCCGCCCGAGCCCTGGCGGCCGATATCCACTGCGCGCGGGGGGAGTTGGGGCACGCCCGGGCATGGCTCGACCTGATCCCCGACACCGTGGCCCACCCGCTCGTCGCCTGGGCGAGGCTGGGCCTGCGGTACTGGTCGGGCCAGGTGGAGCAGGCGCTGGAGGGAGCGCGTGCGGACGTACGACGGGCTCGCGGGAGCGGCCTGCTCTCCGGCATCGAGAAGGTGCTGCTGCGGCATCTGACCTACGCGCTGCTGGAGGACATGCCCGACGCCATGCGGGAGGCGCTGGACGAACTGGAGGCGCTGCACGAGGAAGTGGCCTCCCCCATGACACGCGAGGCGGTGCTCCTCGGCCGTGGCCTGGTGCACTGCGACGTGGACAGCGCGCTGGCCGCCCTACGGTCGGTGCACCAGCGAGGCGGGGCCTACCTGAGCCTGCTCTGCCACCTGTGTCTGATGGAGATCGGCGACGACCCCGAACGGCGGATGGCCGAGGCCTCGCGTAGCGCGCAGTCGCTGGGCATCGGGCGCGCCACCCGTACGACACTCGGCCACATGGCGCGGCGGCGGAGCCTCGTACTGCCGAGAGCGCGCCCGGCCAAGGACCGGTTGAGCGAGGCGGACGTCGGGTTGACCGTGCTGGTCAGCGACGGGGCGACCAACCGGCAGATCGCGGCGCGGCTCGCGTCGAGCGAGAAGACCGTGGAGCGGCGGCTGACGCAGTTGTTCCAGCGCACCGGGTGTCGCTCCCGGGCGGAGCTGGCCGCGGCCTGGCTGGACGGCAGCCTTGCCGGCCGCGGTCTGGTACCGGACGGTGCGGCCGGTGCGGCCGGGGGTTCCTTCGCCGCCTCCGGCCGGGCGGCGCCGAACAGGCCGAACGGACGGTGACTGGAGTTGCGCCTCTTGGCCGGTGGGTGACCGGCGGGTGGGTGACCGGCGGGTGACCGTCAGGCCGCGGGTGACCGGCGGGTCAGGAGAAGCGGGCCGTGTGCGTGTCGACGAGGACGCCCAGCCGGCCGGTGTCGAGGGAGCCGTCCGCGTTCACTCCGACGTGCCATTCCGCGTCGGTGATCCAGCCGAGCACCAGGAGCGCGTCGGTGTCCCGCAGCGGGGCGTCCGCCCATCTCTCGTCGCGGAACTGGGCCGCGGTGACGACGAAGAGCCGGCGGACATGCGTACCGCCCGCCACGGACTGCGAAGTCTGCGAGGTGTGCGAGGTGTGGGCCAGAGCCTTCTCACGGGTGGCCGCGGTGTGCAGGCGGGCCGACCGGGCACCCAGCCCGTCGGTCACCGAGGGGGTGGTCGCCGAGCCGACCAGGACGACCGTGGCGAGGAGCCCGACCGGTCCCGAGACGATCTCGGTGATGAGGGCCTGTGCCAGACGCAGTACCTCGTTGTCGTCCCCCGTCAGGGCGATCGGCCCCGACAGCTGCGCGAGGTCGACCAGCACCCTGTCGCCCCGGTGGAGGCCGAGGGTGACGGTCAGGGAGTACGGATGCGTGGGCCCGTCGCCCGAGTTGCCGGTCGCGCGCAGGCTCGTCGGGTCGAGCGACCACTCCTTCCCGGAGACGTCCGCGGTCCATGGCGCGGGCGCGGCGACGTCGGCCACCGCGAGCTGCAACGTGAGCCGCTGTCCCGAGTGGATGACCGCCTGCACGTCGGGCAGCGGATACGAACTGTGTGCGCGGCCCTCGGCCACGGCCCGCAGCCCCAGGGCGACCGTCTCCAGCAGCTTCCGGTCGGCGCCCGGCAGCGCGGAACGGGCCTGTCCGGAGGAGGAGTTGCGGGTGCGCCGGAGCAACGCGGCGGCGGCCCCGAGCAGCAGCAGGCCGAGCACCGCGGACAGGGCAATGGACGCGATCATGCGACTACCTTTGTTACTAGAAGTTGCCAGGAAGGGGCACGGGCTGACGGCACCCCGCAGACCGGTCCGCGCTGTTCCCAGCCGCGCCGGATCGATGGTGGAATCGTGGAATCCACGACACCCGGGCGCCCGTACTCCGCTCCTGGTGCACATCGACTCATGTACGTCAGAACACGCTTTGTACGCCATCGTCGTGCGGCCACCACCTCCGGTGAAGCCATAACCGCGAACCTTGCCGTTCTGTACAGGGAGTTCTTGGCCACCTCCCTCACTCAGGTCACCGGCGCGCGCGAGCCCGGCGTCCGCTCGCGCCAGGTTTCCCTCGCTTGAAGGACGACGCGCCTCTGGCACGAATGTCCGGTCTTCCTGGGTGACACGATCGGCCTCCTGAACCCGTGGACGATCACATTCCTCATGGGTGACCACAGGTGCGAGTCGCCAGTCGGGAGTGGGGAGGGCGCGTGCCTCAGCAAGTACTGACCGAGACCCTGCGCGTGGCGATTCACGCGCCCGTTCCCCTGGTCCGCGCCGGACTGGCCAACTTCGTCGCCCTGGACCCGCGTCTGCACGAACTGCCGCAGGACAGGATCAGGGAGGCCGACGCGATCGTGGTCGCCCTGGACGTGGCGGACGCCTCGGCCCTGGACCTCCTCCACCGCCTGTGCGACAAGCCCGGCGCACGCTTTCTCGTGGTGGTGGTCAGGCAGTGGCGGGCGGACATGTCAGCGGCGCGCAAGCGGGGAGTCCGTGGAGTCGTGTGGTGGGACTTCTGCAGTCCGGACGTCTTCGCCCGCTCCGTACGCGCGGTGGCCGGCGGCGACGAGAGCGCGCCCACTCTCCCGCCCGCTACCGCCCGAGCCCGGACGGTGGCGAAGCTGAACTCCCGTGAAGTGGACGTCTTGCGCCTGATCGCGGAAGGAAAGCAGTGCGACGAGATCGCGACGGAGCTCTCCTATTCCGAACGCACGGTGCGATACATCCTGTACGGCGCCATGAAGCGCACACGGACGCGCAACCGCGCCCATGCCGTGTCCTACGCGATACGGGCCGGACTGATCTGAGTCGACGTCACGTCACTGCACTTCACTGCTCAGCACTGCACTTCACTTCACTTGACGTGAACTACGCGGCTGACGCCCGGTGACAGGACCAGGAGATCGACGGCGACCGCCAGCCGTTCGAGGTAGGACTCACGCGTCGCGGCCTGGTGCTTGAGGCCGATCGACGCGCTGATCAACGTCTGTGCGACGGGGCCGGCCGTCTCGCGTCCCGACTCGACGGCGACCGCGTCCGTGACCAGCTCCTCGAAACGTCGTGGCGTGGTCTCGACGATCTCTCCGAGGAGGTCGGGGTTGTCCCCGATGACCACCCCTACATCGTGTGTCAGCGGGCCGAT
The DNA here is from genome assembly GCF_001418335.1 of Streptomyces aurantiacus. Taxonomy (GTDB): domain Bacteria; phylum Actinomycetota; class Actinomycetes; order Streptomycetales; family Streptomycetaceae; genus Streptomyces; species Streptomyces aurantiacus. The sequence continues at coordinate 39,266 of NZ_LIPP01000032.1, forward strand.
GTAGCGGCCCGCCCATTGGTCGAACGCTTCGACGAGCCGCTCCGGAAGGGGTCGCCCGGTGTCGGCCAGGACGCGTTCGACCGTGGTGATGTCGCGCTCCAGGGCCTGGGTGACCGCGGCACGGAACAGGGCCTCCTTCGAGGAGAAGAGGAAGTAGAGCCCGGGCCGGGAGATACGCGCCGCCCGCGCCACCTCCTCCATCGAGGTCTTCCGGTACCCGAAGCGCGCGAAAGTGACCAGGGCGGAGTCCAGCACCACGGCCCGACGGTCGGTGTCGGCGACTGTCGACGGCGGGTGACCGACCTCAGGACTGCTCATGGCACGAGCATACGATCGAGACCCGCACTATACAAATCATGTCTAGTACGTATAGTCGCTGCCATGACTGCTCGCGACCCCGTCTCCACGCCCTCCACTTCCGCACCCTTTAGCTCCGCACCCCTTGCCTCCACACCCTTCACCGCCTCCAGCACCGCGGACGAGGTGCTGGAGGACGTCGACCTCACCGGCGTCCACGCGATCGTGACGGGAGCTTCCTCCGGGATCGGGGCCGAGACGGCTCGCGCGCTGGCCGCCGCCGGGGCGGAGGTGACGCTCGCCGTGCGGAACACGGCCGCGGGTGACGCGGTCGCCGAGAGGATCGAAGAGTCGACCGGCGGAACGCGGCCCCGCGTCGTCCGGCTCGACCTCGCCGACAGGCGCACCGTCACGCGATTCGTCGACACGTGGAACGGCCCGCTGCACCTGCTGATCAACAACGCGGGCGTCGTCACGAGTGGCCTCGAACGAACCGGTGAGGGCTGGGAGTTGCAGTTCGCGACGAACCATCTCGGCCACTTCGCCCTCGCCACCGGCCTGCACGACGCCCTTGCCGCGGGAGCGTCCGAGCGCGACGGAGCACGGATCGTCTCGGTCAGCTCGACGGCGCACATGCGGGCCGGCATCGACTTCGACGACCTCCACTTCGAGCGCCGCGACTACGACCCGCAGATCGCCTACGCCCAGTCGAAGACGGCGAACTCCCTCTTCGCCGTCGAGGCAACCCGTCTCTGGGCGTCCGACGGCATCGTCGCCAACGCGGTGAACCCCGGCGGTGTCGCGACGGGACTGCAGCGGAACTTCACAGCGCGGCAGAAGGAGTCGCTCGACGCGGCCGAGGCCGCGGGAGTCTTCACGTACAAATCCGTCGAGCAGGGGGCCGCCACCAGCATCGTCGCGGCCGTCACCCCCGAGTTCGCCCACTCCGGGGGCCACTACCTCGACGATGCGCAGGAGGCCTGCACCGTGCCGAACGACGCCGAACTCGCGCGACACCCGCACGGCGTCAAGGAATGGGCGCTCGACCCCGCCACCGCCGAACGCCTCTGGTCGGTCTCGACCGACACGCTCCGCGCCTGGGCCACGTCATGAGGCCGGCCAGCCCCCACGGCAGGCACGGTGGACCATTTGGAGCGATGAACTAATCTGGTGCGGCGCTCCAAATGTGTCATGGTGGAGGCATGGCAGCGAGAACTCCCCATCCTCAGCGGCGTAATCAGGTGCTCTCCCGGGAGCAGATCATCGAGACCGCGATCGAGCTGCTCGATGCGGGCGGCGAGGGCGCTCTGACCACTCGGTCGCTGACCGAACGTCTGTCGACCGGCTCCGGGGCGATCTACTACCGGGTGGGCAGCCGGGACGAACTGCTGGACGCGGCCACGGAAACGGTCGTCACGGCCGCGCTGGCGGCCAAGCCCGCACGGGCCACCACCACGGCCACGCCCGAGGACGAGATCCGCACCGTCGCGCTGGCCCTGTTCGACGCGATCGCCGAGCACCGGTGGCTCGCGACCCACCTGATCCTGCAACTCGTCCGGAAGCCGTTCGGTCCGGTGACGGTGGGGATCTTCGAGAGGATCGGCCGGCAGGTGGGCGCGCTGGGTGTGCCGCGGGCTTCCTGGTTCGACGCCGCCTCGACGCTGGTGCACTACATCCTCGGGGCCGTCAGTCAGCACGCCCGGATCGACGGTGACACCTCGACCGTCGAACCCGACCGCGCGGAGTTCCTCGACGCGACGGCGGCGGCCTGGCAGGACCTCGATCCCGAGGACCACCCGTTCATGCACGCCATCGTCGGCCAGATCAACGAGCACGACGACCGCGAGCAGTTCCTCACCGGCATCGCCGTCGTCCTCGACGGCCTCACCCGGCTCGGTTGACCCGTCCGGTCGGAGCAGCCGCTTCGCTCCCCGGCCCATGCCCTCTTCGTAACCCTTTGGAGATCGACCATGACCGCACACCGGCGTCGCACCGTTTCGACGAAGACCAAGGCACTCACCGTCGCACTGACCGCGGTCGCCACGGCCGCGGTCGCCGTGCCGGCGATCACCACCGCACAGGCGGAGCCGCCCGCACACGTGCGCTCCTCCGCCGCACACACCGTCAAGAGCGACGTGCAGGACAGGCACCCGGACGCGGCCTGTTACGAGGTTCAGGTGCCGGTGTCGGTCAAGAAGATCGGCAGGGCCCACATATACGGGGAGCTGTGCCGGCCGCGCCAACCCACCAGGACGAGCAAGACCGTGCAGCTGCTGGTGCCGGGCTCCACCTACAACCACAGCTACTACGACATGCCGGTGAAGTCCGCCCGCTACTCGTACGTCTCCAAGGCCCTCGCCGACGGCTTCTCCACGTTCGACATCGACCGGCTCGCCACGGGCAGGAGCACTCTGCCGCCCAGCTCGCAGTACACCCTCGACTCCGGAACCGAGGCGATCCACCAGGTGATCACCAAGCTGCGGGCGGGAGAGATCAAGAACCGCGCGTTCGACAAGGTCGTCTGGGTCGGCCACTCGCTGGGTTCGTCCATGGCCTGGTCCCAGGCCGCGAAGTACGACGACGACGTCGATGCCTTCGTGCTCACCGGCATGAGCCACGTCGTCCGCGACGAGGAGCCCTCGGACGACGGTCCTGGAGAGGACGTCCAGTTCGAGATCAGGGCGATGGACGACCCCAAGTTCCACGGCAGGATCAGCGACCCCGGCTATCTGACGACGAACGCCGGCATGCGGCAGTTCTTCTACTACGTCCCCAACGCCGACCCTGCTGTCATCGAGGCCGACGAGCGGCTCAAGGACGTGAGCACGGCAGCCGACTCGGACAGCGCGAACCTTCCTCCGGCGCAGTCCCCCTCCCGCTCGATCAAGGTGCCGACCCTCCTGGTCGTCGGTGACAAGGACCAGTACTGCACCCCCGGCACCTGCACCCCTGAGTCGATGCTGGCCAACGAGCGGCCGTACTACTCCGACAAGGCCGGCCTCAAGGCCGTCGTCGTACCTGACAGCGGCCACGACGTGCAGCTGCACAAGAACGCGCCCGACACGAACGCGGAGATCCTCACGTGGATCAAGGACGCGGTGTCCTAGCGGTGTCCTGGCCGACCTTCCCCGCAGTGGCCGGTGACCGCCCAGGTACTGGGGACGAAGGGATCGTCGGTGTCGGGAACGCGGGATCGTCGGCGCGGAATACCAGCCGTACCCGCGTGGTTGTCCGCCGTTGTCGATCAACAAGGAGACCCCCATGCCTACGATCCGTCGTCCCCGTGCGCTGCGTTCCGGCGATCTCGTGGTCGTCACCGCGCCCTCGGACAAGCTGGAGCCCGGTGAGGAGCCGCTGCTCGCTCGCGGTGTGGCGATACTGGAGCGGATGGGTTTCCGTGTGCGGGTCAGCCCGATGGTCGACCCGGCGCGGAGCCGCTGGTGGGCGTCGGGCACTCCCGCGGAGCAGGCTGCCGAGCTCAATACCCTGCTCCGGGACCCGGAGGTGCGGGCCATCGTCGCGCACACCGGTGGTCAGGCGACCATGGGGTATCTCGATCTGATCGATCTTGAGGCGATCCGGGCCGACCCGAAGCCGATCCTCGGCTACAGCGACATCTCGCTGCTGCACATGGCGCTGTACGCCAGGACCGGCCTCGTCGGCTTCCACGCCGACATCGTCACCCACGGTTTCGGCAGCGACTGGTACACGTTGGGCGACGAGGCCCGTCGGTCCGAACTCGTCGACCTGTACACCCGTGTGCTCACCAAGGCCGAGGCGCCGGGCGCGCTGCCGGCAAGGGGTGTGTGGGAGACCTGGCAGCCGGGCCGCGCGCAGGGACCACTGGTCGGCGGGCTGCTGAACCGCCTGGTCCAGTTGCAGGGGACGCCCTTCGCGCTGCCCGCCGAACGGTTCGACGGCGCCGTCCTGTTCTGGGAAGAGCTGCAGCGGCCGGTCACGCGGATCTGGAACGACCTGCACGCCTTGCGGCTGTCCGGTGTGCTGGACCGGATCGCGGGCATGGTGGTCGGCCTCCCGACCGAAGTCACGCCCTACGAGGACGGCGCGGACCCGGTCGGTCTGCGCGACGTGGTGCTCGACGTCCTGGCGCAGCGTGACATCCCCGTCCTCGCCCAGGTCGACTTCGGCCACACCTCGCCGAACCTGCCGATGCCCCTGGGCGTCCGCGCGGACGTGGACGCGGACAACCGGACCCTGTCCCTGATCGAGCCGGCGGTCGCGGAACGCTGAGGTCACTACTACGTATTCAGTAGCCGCAACTGCCAGCAGGCGTACGACGACAGGCGGCCCGCGGCCGGAGAGGCTGGGTGGACAACCAGCACCCATCGGGGAGACCTCCTGCCGTGGCCATATTTCTGCACCGAGTAGGCCGTCTGGCCTTTCGGCACCGTTGGTACGTCGTTCTGGTCTGGGCGGCCGTCCTGGCTTTCGCCGGACTCAGCGCTCTCAAGGCTCCGGAGGCGTCCGACAAGGGGTTCTCCATGCCGGGCATCGAGTCCCAGAAGGCATTCGACCTGATGGAACAACGTTTCCCCGGAACCACCGCCGATGGTGCGACCGCCCGGATCGTGTTCGTCGCGCCGAGCGGAGAGCGGATCACCGACCCCGGCAACAAGCAGGCCGTCGAGAAGACCGTGGCCTCCCTGGCCGGCGGCACACAGGTCGTGAGGGCATCCGACCCGTTCCGGTCGAAGACCCTGAGCAGGGACGGCCGGACGGCGTACACGACCGTCACCTACGAGGTCCGGGCCAAGGAACTCACCGAGGTCAGCACGAGCGGGCTGGAGGAGGCTGTCCACAAGGCTCAGGATGCCGGGCTGACCGTCGAGGCCGGCGGAAGCGCCCTGGACGCCGGCAGCCGGCCGGCCGGTGGGGCCGAACTGATCGGTGTCGCCCTGGCCGCCGTTGTCCTGCTGGTCACCTTCGGTTCCCTCGCCGCGGCCGGGCTGCCGCTGCTGACCGCCCTGATCGGCGTCGGGGTCAGCATGGCCGGCATTCTGGCACTGGCCCACGCGCTGGACCTGTCCGCGACGACGAGCATCCTGGCGATGATGCTGGGTCTCGCGGTCGGCATCGACTACGCCCTGTTCGTGGTCTCCCGCTACCGCGAGGAGCACGCCAGGGGCCGTACGCCGCAGGAGGCGGCCGGGCTCGCGGCCGGCACCGCCGGTTCAGCGGTCGTCTTCGCGGGACTCACCGTCGTCATCGCCCTCGCCGGACTCTCGGTGGTCGGCATCCCGATGCTCACCAAGATGGGCCTGGCCGCGGCCGGCGCGGTCGTCGTGGCCGTACTGATCGCGCTGACGCTCGTCCCCGCCCTCCTCGGCTTCTGGCCGCACGCCGTGCTCCCGCGGCGAGCCCGCAAGGGTGGGCGGATCGAGGAACGGGAGGCCCGGGACAACTGGGGCACCCGCTGGGCGCGGTTCGTGCTGCGGCGTCCGCTGCCTGTGCTGCTGCTGGGTGTGGCGGGGCTGGGCGCTCTCGCGCTGCCGGCCATGGACCTGCGGCTCGGCAACCCCGGGGACGAGGCCAAACCGACCTCCACCACCGAACGCCGCGCCTACGACGCGCTCGCCGAGGGCTTCGGTCCCGGCTTCAACGGTCCGCTGACCGTCGTCGTGGACGCCCGGGGCGCCACCGGCGCGAAGCGCGCCGTCGAGTCCGTCGCACAGCGGATCGGCGGCACCGAGGGAATCGTCTCCGTCTCCTCGGCCCGCTTCAACAAGGCAGGGGACACGGCTGTCTTCAGTGCCGTGCCGTCCACGGCACCGACCGACGAGAAGACCAAGAACCTGGTCACGTCCATCCGGAACGACCGGCCCGCGATCGAGTCCAGGACCGGAGTGACGTTCGCTGTCACCGGCACCACCGCCGTCGACATCGACATCGCCGAGAAGGTGCAGTCCGCCCTGGTCCCCTACCTGATCGTGGTCGTGGGCCTCGCGGTCCTCCTGCTGCTGCTGGTCTTCCGGTCCCTGCTCGTCCCGTTGAAGGCGGCCCTCGGATACCTGCTGTCGGTGCTGGCCTCTCTGGGCGTGGTCGTCCTCGTCTTCCAGCAGGGCCACGGCGCCGATCTCCTGGGAGCGGAGCACACCGGCCCGGTCATGAGCCTGATGCCGATCTTCCTGGTGGGCATCGTCTTCGGCCTGGCCATGGACTACGAGGTCTTCCTCGTCTCGCGGATGCGCGAGGCGTACGTCCACGGCGAATCGCCCCACCAGGCGGTCACCAGCGGATTCCGGCACAGCGCCCGGGTGGTCGTGGCCGCCGCGCTGATCATGATCGCGGTCTTCGCCGGATTCATCAGCGAGAGCGACTCCATGATCAAGATGATCGGGTTCGGGCTGGCCACCGCCATCCTGTTCGACGCCTTCGTCGTACGCATGGCGATCGTGCCCGCCGTCCTCGCCCTTCTCGGCCACAAGGCCTGGTGGCTGCCCGCCTGGCTGGACAAGCTGCTGCCCCGCGTCGACGTCGAGGGCGAGGCCCTCGACCAGCGGTCCGCCGCGGCAGACCCGCGATCGGCCGGGACGACGACCGGCCGGGAAGTGTCCCGCACCTGAGACAACCGCTTCTTTTCTGCCGGGGCCGCCGTGTTGGATGACACCGGCGGCCCCGGCAGCCGTCCGTGGGGGCGGACAGCGACGGGTTCCAGAGCACCGACCGGAGAACCGTATGAGTACCAGCACTGAGCGTTACACCGACCGTTTCGAGCGGTACGCCGACCGCCATCCTCGCGCCGTCGACGCGGTCCTGGTCGTGGTGCTGATGGCCTGCACGATCGTGGGCAGTGGTCTCACCAGGCCCGGCGCCACCCCACCCCAGCGGGACACCACCGTCCTGGTCGTGATGGGAGTTTCGTGTCTCGCCCTGTTCGGACACCGAAGCCGTCCGCGGACCGTCACCGTCGTGAACGCGGTGTGCATCGTGGTCGTCACCGCGCTGGAGTACGTGCTGACCCCGCTGCTGCTGGCCCCCGTCATGGTGTCGATGTACTGGCTGACCACGCACACCGGCCTCAGGACCGCACGCCTCTACAGCGTCACCACGGCAGCGGCTCTGATGGCCACCTCAGCGATCTTCGACCCCACCTACGCCTCTTCCCCCGTACCCCGGTCCATCGGCTACTGCTTCTGGCTGCTGCTGCCGCTCGCCGCCGGCAGCATGACCCGGCTGCGGCGCGCCTACGTGGCGTCGGTACAGGCCCGCGCCGAACACGCCGAGCGGACCCGGGACGAGGAGGCACGGCTGCGTGCCACCGAGGAGCGCATGCGCATCGCCCGCGAGCTGCACGACGTCGTGGCTCATCATCTGGCCCTGGCCAACGCCCAGGCCGGCACGGCCGCCCACTTCGCGCTCACCAATCCGCAGCAGACGAAAAAGATCCTCACCAGCCTGACCGACACCACCTCGTCCGCGCTGCGCGAGCTGAAGGCCACCCTGGGACTGCTGCGCCACGACAACGCCCCGGCCTCCGCGTCGCTGGAACCCTCTCCCGGCCTCGCCCGCCTGCCCAAGTTGGTTTCGACGTACGCGTCCGCAGGGCTCACCGTCACGGTCACCACGTCGGGTGAGCCCCGTCCGCTCACCTCCGGGGTGGACCTGACCGCGTTCCGGATCGTGCAGGAGGCACTCACCAACGCCGGCAAGCACGCCGCCGCGGACTCGGCACACGTGCATCTCGCCTACAAGGAGTCCCGCCTGCTGATCACGGTCACCAACGACAGGCCGGCCGGCACCACCGAGGTCGCCGCAGCCGCGCCTGGCCGGAGCTTCGGCATCATGGGCATGCGCGAACGAGCCCACACCGTCGGCGGCGAATTCCGCGCGGGACCCCGTCCAGGAGGCGGCTTCGAGGTCGCGACCAGCCTGCCGCTGCCGGCCGCCGCACTCGAAGCGTCCTGGGACGCCGCAGACGACGCGACAGGAGAAGAAGCATGACCATCAGCGTGTTGCTCGCCGACGACCAGACCTTGCTCCGGGCCACCTTCCGGATGCTGGTCGACTCCTGCGAGGACATGACCGTGGTCGGTGAGGCCTCCGACGGCGCGGAGGCGGTGGACCTGACCCGCGCCCACCACCCCGACATCGTCCTCATGGACATCCGTATGCCGGGCGTGGACGGCCTCGCCGCCACCACCGCCATCTGCGCCGACCCGGAACTGTCCGCCACCCGCGTCCTCATCCTGACCACCTTCGAGACCGAGGACTACGTCGCCCAGGCGCTGCGCGCGGGTGCCAGCGGGTTCCTCGGCAAGGACGTCACCACCGACACCCTGCTGGACGGCCTGCGAACCGTGGCCTCCGGCGAGGCCCTCCTGTCCCCCACCGCCACCCGCACCCTCATCGCGAACTTCCTCATGACACCCGACCCCGGCACGCAGCCCCTGTCCGCCCAGCACCTGTCGGAACTCACCGCCCGCGAACGCGAAACGATGGCCATGGCCGCCGAGGGCAGGTCCAACACCGAGATCGCCGAGACACTCACGCTCAGCCCGCTGACCGTACGCACCCACATCTACCGCGCGATGGCGAAACTGGGCGCCCGCGACCGCGCCCAACTGGTCGTCATCGCCTACCAGTCGGGCCTGGTGCAGGTGACTCCGCTCACCCCTTAGGGGGCTCCGCCGGGTCGGAGGGACTCGGTGCGTACGGTCTCCCACATCGCCTGCATGGACGCCTCCAGCGAGTACCGCGGGCTCCAGCCGAGCAGCCGCCGCGCGCGCGTGCTGTCCACCTGGATCCAGTCGGCGCCGCGGCTGGAGACCGCGCCCGCGTGTTCGCGTACCCGCTCCCGAGGACCGCCGGCCGCGCGGACGAGGGCGGCGACCAGGGTCCGGATGTCGAGCGCCCGACCGGTTCCGATGTTGAACACGCCCTGGGCGGAGGGGGTCTCGGCCGCGCGCACCACCGCCTCGGCGGCGTCCCTGGAGTCGACGTAGTCGCGGTGCGCCTCGGCGACGGTCAGGTCGATGGGTCCCCGGTCGTCGCTGAGCCGCGCGGCGAGGGAGCCGAAGAAGCTCTCGGCGGCGGGGTGCGGGCCGATGGTGTTGGTCAGGCGCAGGACCACACCGTCCACTTCCCCGGCGCGTGCGGCGTCCAGCACCAGACCCGCGGCGACCAGCTTCGAGGCGGGGTAGGGCTGTTGGGGGCGGGGTGGCACCTCCTCGTCGATGGAGGTGCCCCAGAGGACCGGGCCGTACTCGTGGATGGTCCCCAGGTGCACCAGGCGCGGCGAGCCCGGAGTCCTCCTCAGCGCGTCCACGAGTCGCTCTGCCAGCTGGACGTTGGTCGCCCGCAGTTCCTCGCCCCAGCCGAGCGTGGCGTTGACCACGGCGTCCACCCGCTCCGCGGCCAGCAGCGCCGCGAGCTCCGCGCCGGACGCGTGCGCGGCGTCCAGCGCGAGGAAACGGTGAGCGGCCACATGGCTCGCGTACCGACGGGCGATCGCGACGACTTCGGTGCCGCGGGCGGCGAAGGCAGCGGTGATCTGACGTCCCATGCACCCGGTGGCACCGATCACGGCGACCCGCCGCACCGGCCGGGGACCGGTTCCGGCGCCGTTCACCGGGCAGGATCCGAGGACGCGGACCACTGCCGGCAGTCCTCGTACCGCGGCAGCATCCCGCGCGCCTGTGCCTCGGCGAGACCGGTCGCCACCGTGTCCCGCTCGGACAGGAGGAACCGCATGTCGTACGGCCACGGCAGGCCGAGCGCCGGGTCGAGCGGGTCGATCGCCTGCTCGAACTCGGCCCGGTAGGCGGTCGACACCAGGTACGACATCACCGTGTCGTCGTCGAGCGCGAGGAAGGCGTGCCCCACCCCGTCGGGGATGTACACGGCCCGGTACGAGACGGCGTCCATCTCGACCATGTCCCACTTGCCGAAGGTCGGCGAGCCGAGCCGGAGGTCGACGACCGCGTCCAGCGCCCGCCCCTGGGCGCAGTACACGTACTTGGCCTGGCCGGGCGGTGCGGTCGTGAAGTGCAGCCCTCGCAGCACTCCGCGGGCGGACCTGCTGTGGTTGGTCTGCGCCGTCACGAACCGTTCGCCGACCGCCGCGACGAACGCCTCCTCCTGCAGAGGCGAGACGAACAGTCCGCGTGCGTCGGTGTGGATCTCGGGGGTGAACTCGAAACCGCCTACGACGGCGAGCCTGCGTGTACGCATCACGAGCCCCCGTTCGTCAGGTCGTGGTGGGTTCGGAGTACGGCCTCGGAACCGGGGGCGCCGAACCAGTGCCGCAGGGCGTCCGCCAGTTCCAGCAGCACGTCCTCGCGCGGTACGCCGTCGCCGGGATCCACCCAGGCCACATGGCCGTCGGGGCGCAGCAGCAGTCCCGGCCCGTCCCCGGCCGCGACCGTGCCCAGCCGGTGCGACCGGCCGGCGACGAGACCGGCCGCCTCCTTCACCAGGCCGTCCGGCACCAGCAGCACCCCGCGCCCGATGCCCAGCATCGTCCGTGCCTCGTCCCTGACGTCCGGTGTCAGCGGCGGACAGGGCCGGCCCAGCAGGTGGTGTCCGTACCGGCCGGGGGGCAGGGCGTACCGGACATCGAGGCCCGTCATCTCGTGTGCCAGGCGGCTGTTGACCTCGGGCAGCTCCAGCAGTTCGGAGAACATGCCGCGCAGCGGGTCGACCCTCGGGTCGGGAGCCATGAGCATGAGCTGTGCCTGGGTCTGCCGCAGCACGCGCTCGGCCACCGGGCGGCGCTCGGTGCCGTAACTGTCGAGCAGGCCCGGCGGTGCCCATCCGACGAGGGTCCCGGCCAGCTTCCAACCGAGGTTGACGGCGTCCTGGAGGCCGAGGTTGAGGCCCTGTGCCCCGATCGGGAAGTGCACGTGCGCGGCGTCGCCGGCGAGGAGCACCCGGCCCTGGCGGTAGGTGTCCGCGAGCCGGGTGGCGTCGGTGAACCGGGACAGCCAGCGCGGCCGGTCCATGTCGACGTCGATGCCGGTGACGCGGCGTACCGTCGCGCGCAGTTCGTCCAGGGTCACGGGGGTGTGTTCGGTACCGGGCTCGGGCGGGGTGAACTCCGTGGTGAGCACCCGGGTCACACCGGACTGCAGCGAGATCGCCATCAGCAGGCCGTGAGGGGTGCGCATGGTGCCGGGCACTCCGTTGGGCAGCTGCCCGGGGTCGGCCAGCTCCACGTCGGCCAGGAGCGCCCGCACGGCGGGTTCCGAGCCGCTGAAGCCGATGCCGGCGAGCTTCCTGACGGTGCTGCGCCCTCCGTCGCAGCCGACCAGATAGGAGGAGCCGAGCCGATACGTCCCCTCGTCCGAGGAGACCTCGCAGTCGACGGCGGACGGGGTGGCCTCAAGACCGGTCACCGTGTGCCCGCGGCGGATCTCCACACCGCACGCCATGGCGTGCTTCTCCAGGAGTTCCTCCGTGCGAGCCTGCGGGATCAGCAGCGCGTACGGGTTCTCGTTGCGCAGGTACCCGAAGTCGAGCAGGGGTTCCAGGCCGGCGAAGTGGGCCTTGGGCCAGGTGCGGTTGCCCTCCGTGAACCGGCCGAGCAGGCCTCGCTGGTCCAGGACGTCCAGCATCCGGGCCTGCATGCGGAAGGCCCTGGAGTGGCCGCTCGGCTCCGTCAGCCGCTCCAGGAGAACCACACGGGCGCCCCCGAGCCGCAGTTCGGCGGCGAGCATCAGACCTACCGGACCGCCTCCCACCACGACGACGTCGGTATTCATCGAGCCTCCCAGTCACTGTGCGGCCAGTCCCTGAACGGGGCGAACAAGGACGGGTCCGGTGCCATTAGGCCGCTGACCAGGCAGAGGCCCGCCAGTCGCGCGCACAGATCCCGTCCGAGACGGCGGCCCTGCGCGCGGACGAAGTCGAAGTCGTACCTGACGGTGCGCATGGCTCTCACCCTTCCGGGGGCTCCTCAAGTCCGGCTGGAGGGCCCGTCGATCAGTCCGGCAGGGCGTCGACCACGAGTCGAGGAGGGCTCCAGGACGGTGCACGAGCCTGGGTCCCGGACCGGAGCCGCGTGTCCGGGCCGGAGTTCCGGCAAGGCCCGGTCCTTCCCACCGGCCGGGGGCCGTAGGGGCATGACCGCCGGCAGCGGAGGATCGGATGTCAGTGACGAGAGCAACCCGCACCCCCCAGGTACTTGTCGCGGGGGCCGGCCCGGTGGGGCTCGCCCTGGCGTTCGAACTCGCCCGTCGTGGCGTCCCGTTGCGTCTCATCGACGCCAAGGACGGGCCCGCGACCACCAGTCGGGCCATCGCCACGCATCCGCGCACGCTGGAGGTGTACGACCAGATGGGTCTGGTCGGGGAGATGCTTGAGCGGGGCCGGGAGATCCGGGCCTTCACGCTGTTCCAGGACGGCCGTCGGCTCGCCCGGCTGGACGCCGACTACTCGACGATGCCGACCCGCTTCCCGTTCACCCTGGCCATCGAGCAGACGGCGACGGAGGACGTCTTCCGCACCGCGCTCGCCGGCCTGGGCGTCGTCCCGGAGTGGGGCACCCGCCTGGAGCGGATCGCGCGCGACGACGACGGGGTGACCGTCGAGCTGAGCCACACCGACGGCCGCAACGAGACGGTCCGCACCCCGTGGCTGGTCGGCTGCGACGGCGGTCACAGCGTCGTACGCCGCTCCCTCGAACTTCCGCTGATCGGCGAGGAGAACCAGACCTGGCTGCTGGCCGACGCCCCCATGAAGAGCGAGCTGCCGCCCAACAGCATCTACTGGGTGCGCTCCCGGGGCGGCACGCTGATGGCGGTCCCCCTCGCCGACGACCGGTGGCGGCTGCTCGACACCGCCGAGACCGATTACGACGGCGACCCCGACCGTCTGGCGGCACGTTTCGAGCGCAAGCTCAGCCAGGGGATCGGGCATGAGGTGCGGGTGGGCACCCCGACCTGGGTGTCGGTCTTCACGGCCCAGCAGCGCATGGTCCCCCGTATGCGGGTCGGCCGGTGCGTGGTCGCCGGCGACGCCGCCCATGTGCACAGCCCGGCCTCCGGGCAGGGCATGAACACCGGCATCCAGGAAGCCGTCAACCTCGCCTGGAAGCTGGCGATGGTGATCGACGGACATGCCCGCGAGAAGCTGCTCGACACCTACACCAGCGAGCGCGTGCCGGTGGGCGAGGCGCTCCTTGAGTCGACCAGGAAGGCCACGCAGATGATCGAGCTGCGCAGCCGGTTCACGGACCTGGTCCTGCCCGTGGTCTTCGGAGTGGTGAGCCGGGTCGCCCCCATCCGCAAACGGATGCAGCGGGAGATGCTCGGCGGGATGTCGGGCCTGCTGCTCTCGTACGCGGATCGCGCGCTGACCGCGCCGGACAGAGCCGGCGGCGCCGGTCCTCGCCCGGGCACGCGGCTCACCGAGGTCACCGACGCCGATCTGACGGGCACCGGCTGGCCCGCCCTCCTCGCCGCGCTGCGCCGGCCGGGCTGGCTGCTTCTGTCGGCTGCGGCGCCCGACGATCCGGCCGTCGAGGAGGCGGGCCGCCGGGCGCGGGCCGAGCACGGGGCCTGGCTGTCGGTGCTCGGCGTCACCCGGGCGACGTCGGCCACGGACCCGGAGGTGATCCCGGACGGCGACGGGCGGGTCGCGGACCGGCTGGGGCTCGCGCCCGGCGGCTGGCTTCTGGTCCGCCCCGACGGCTATCTCCTCGCCCGCGGACCCGCCCTGTCGACCGCCGCGCTGTCCGCCGCACTTAAGCGGCTGCCGCTGGCCCTTCCCGCCTGAGGAGCGGCGATGGATCTCGGACTGACGGACCGGGTCGCGCTCGTCACCGGCGGAACCCGGGGCATCGGCGAGGCCACCGTGCGCGCGTTCGCCGCCGAGGGCGCCCGGGTCGCGCTGACGTACACCGGCTCCAAGGACAGGGCAGCGGCCCTGGTACACGAACTCGGCGGCCCCGAACGGGCGTTGTCCGTCCGCTATGACCTGTCCGACCCCGGCCACGTGGCGGCGCTCGTGCCCACCGTGGAACGGCACTTCGGCGCGGTCGACGTGCTCGTCGCCAACGCCGTGCGCCGGCCCGCGGAACGTCCCGCACCAGGCTTCGAGAACCTCGACCCGGCAGTCTGGAGCGCCCTGCTCGACGACAACCTCACCGCGACGCTGCGCACCGTGCAGAGCGCGCTGCCCGGCATGCGCGGGCGCGGCCACGGCCGGATCGTGCTGATCTCCTCGCACCTGGCGGCCAGGGGACAGGCGGGGCAGGAGGTCTACACGGCGGCCAAGTCGGCGCTGCACGGCTTCGCCCTCAGCCTGGCCCGCGACGCCGGACCCGACGGTGTCCTGGTCAACGTGGTCAGCCCGGGGCTCACCACCACCGAGGGCGCCCTGTGCCACCTCCCCGCGGCCGTCCTGGAGAAGGCGGCCGCCGCGATGCCCACCGGCCGCCTGGGCACCCCGGCGGAGGTCGCCAGGCTCGTCGTCTTCTACGGCTCGGCGGCCAACGAGAACATCACCGGCGAGCTGGTCTCCCTGGTCGGACGCGGGTGACCCCACCCGCGTCCAAGGCTTCGTCGCGGGCCGCCCGCCCGCACTCACCGTGGAAGGAACACCCGTGGTCAACTCCCAAGCCCCCGTGGGCGAATCGTGTGTCGTCGACGCCCCGGCCGAGGTCGTCCTCGGCCTGATCGCCGACCCCGATCCGCTCCACTACCTCTCCCCCACGATCGTGTACGCCGAGCGGGACACCACCGGCCCGGCCTTCCCGGCCCGGGACTTCGTGACGGTGTGGACCGTCACCGAGGACGAGCAGGTGTGGTCCCGTACGCAGCACCGCACCCTCGACGCCGACGGCCTGCGGGTCGCCTTCGAGGACACGGCCGAGTCCACGCTGGCCGGGGTGCGCGGTGAGTGGGTGCTGCGCGCGGTCTCGGCCGACAAGACCGAGATCGAGCTGACGCAGGACACGAGCGCGCTCACCTCCCCCGAAGCCGTCGCCCGGGCCGAGGGTGCGCGCTCGGATCTGCTGTCCACGGTGGCGTACGCGGCCGGGAACAGGCAGGAGCTGTCCGACCTGGTCGTCGACTTCCGCGACCCGCTGTTCGCCGCGGGGTCCCCGGAGGACGCCTACAAGATCCTCTACGAGGCCGACCGGTGGCCCGAGCGGCTCGCGCACGTCTCCCGGATCGATATGACGGAGGACGTGCCGGGCATCCAGTTCTTCGACATGGACACCACGACGTCCGACGGTGCCCCGCACACCACGCGCTCGGTGCGGATCTGCTTCCCGCACTCGAAGATCGTCTACAAGCAGATCGGCCTGCCCGCGCTGCTGGACGCGCACACCGGGCACTGGCTGTTCACCCCCACCCGGGAAGGGATCGTCGTCGAGTCACGGCACGTCGCCGTCATCAAGCCCTCGGCGCTTCCGGTCCTCGGGGAGGGCACCACCGTCGAGGACGCCCGCCGCTATCTGCGCCGGGTGCTGAGCACCAACTCCATGACCAATCTGCGCCTCGCCAAGGAGTTCGCCGAGGAGCAGTCCCGTGCGTGAGCCCGTCACACGTCTGGACGACCTGACCCGACGGGCCGCCGCGGCCGACCCGGACGGTGTGTGCGTCCGGACGGACCGCGGCGACGCCCTGACCTTCGCCGAGCTGGAGCGCCGTGTGAGCGGCTGCGCGGCCCGCATCCGGAGCCTGGTGGGCGGACCCGGTGCGGTCGTCGCCGTCACCTCCGTCCTGCACCCCGACTTCGCCGTGGCGTACTTCGGGACGCTGCGCGCCGGCAACGTCGTCGTTCCGGTCAATCCCATGCTGCGCGCGAAGGGTCTGGCCGAGCTCGTCGCCGCGAGCGGGGCCCGGCTGGTGCTCACCACGCCGGAGATCGCGGAGCAGCTGCCCGGCGGCGTGCCGACGCTCGACCTCGGCGACCGTGCGCTGTGGGACTCCGGGCCGCCGGCGGACGTCTTGGCAGACCTGCCGGCGGTCGGTCCGGACGACATCGCCTCCGTGCACTTCACCAGCGGCACGACGGGCGAGCCGAAGGGCGTGCGGCAGACTCACCGCAACCTGGCCGTCAACGCGGCGCAGACGGTGTACGCGCACGGCCTGGACGCGGGCTCGGTGACGCTCAACCACCTGCCCACCTACCATCCGATGCACCTCAACTCGGCGTTGTTCGCGGGCGCCGAGCAGGTCCTGGCCACCGACCCGGACCTGGCGGCCTCGCTACGGACGGCGAACGAGGCCCGGGCCACGCGGTACTACAGCCTGCCGATGCGGCTCAGCCGTCTCGCGGTGCGTGCGGACCTCCCGGACCTGCGGCTGGAGACCGTGGAAGCCGTCTTCTCCGGCGGTTCGGCGCTGCCCGTCCCGGCGGCGCGTGCGCTCAGTGAGCACTTCGGGATTCCGGTGCTTCAGGGGTACGGGCTCGCGGAGACCGCGCCGATGACGCACTGCGGCAGCCGTACCCGCCCCAAGGAGGGTTCCTGCGGGCCGCCGGTGCCCGGCACCGAGTGCCGGATCGTGGACCTCACCACCGGCAGGGCGCTCGGGCCCGGCGGGCGGGGCGAGATCCAGGTGCGGGGCCCGCAGCTGATGCGGGGCTACCTGGGCGAGCCCGACGGCGCCGCCCTGGACGCCGAGGGCTGGTTCGCCACCGGTGACGTCGGTCAGGTCGACGAGGACGGCTACCTGTTCGTCGTCGACCGGCTCAAGGACGTCTTCAAGTGCGACAACTGGCTGGTGTCGCCGCAGGAGATCGAGCGGGTGCTGCTCGGCCATCCGGACGTCGTGGACTGTGTGGTCGTCGACCACCCGGACGAGTTCAGCGGCGCCGTGGCCGCCGCCCTCGTGGTCCCCCGCGACGGCACGGGGCCGGAGGCACTCGGCGCGATCGCCTCGGATGTCAACTCCGGCCTGCCGTACTACCAGCACGTCCGACACATCCGGGCGGTCGACGAGATCGCCCGGTCCGGCGGCGGCAAGGTCCGCCGCCAGGATCTGCGCCGGCTCTTCGAGATCCTGCTCACGGCCGGCGACTGATCCCCGCCCGTAACCGACCCAACGGAGGAGAACGACATGGTGACCCTGATCAACAAGTTCACGGTGACCGGCGAGGTCGACGCGTTCCGCCGCGCCATCGCCGAGGTCAGCGCCTACATGCAGGCACAACCGGGCTTCATCAGCCATGAGGTGTACCGCTCGGTCAGCAAGCCGAACATCTTCGTGGAGACCGCCCACTGGGACGAGGCCGACTCGCACAAGAAGGCCGTACAGAGCGAGGAGTTCCGCAAGCGGGTACGCGGTCTCGCGGGCCTCGCCACCCCCGACGCGGACCTCTACAGCGCGGTCGAGGACCACTGACGTCAGCACTGGGAGGGGCCNNCCTCCCAGTGCTGACGTACTTCTCAGCCGGGCGCGCTCACCCCGTCCTTGGTGACTCGCCGACGGCTGACCTTGAGCTCGCCCTCCTCACGGACGAGGACGTCCTCGCAGACGCAGCTCATCCGCAACTGCGGTTCGCCTCCCGCCACCGTGCCGATGATGAGCGCGTAACACCGCACGTGCACCGCTCCGTCGGCCGCGGGTTCGACCGCGACCATGCCGTGCCAGTGCCGGCGCACCTCGCCCGCGGCCACCAGTGCCTCGTGGGCGACGCGCGCCGCCCGGGCGAGTGCGGCCCGCCCGACGACGGGTTCGGGCCGGTGTTCGGGGGCGAACTCGCCCTCCTCGGTGAAGGTCAGGGCCCATTCGTCGGCCCTGCCGCTGTCGAGGAGCTGCATGTGGCGGGCGTAGAACTGCTGCACTTCGGCGTAGAGCGCGTCCTGTGCGGGCGCCGCGTCGAGGGTCGTGTCGGTCATGCGGTCCTGCCTTCCTGGTCGGGGTGCCGACGGCTGCGTCGAGCGGGTGTCCACGGTGCGTTTCGAGCAGGTGCCTCCGGCGAGGCGAGGTCAGTTGGGCCTGCACTCCAGAACCGCCCAGTCACCGACGGCCGGCGTGCAGTCCAGCTCGAATCCGCCGGCGGTGAGCAGTGCCCGCCACTCGTCGAGGTTGCGCTCGCGGCCGCCCATCACCACCAGCATGTCCACGTCCAGGAACTTGGCCGTGTCCCAGACGTTGCCGGGCGCCACGACCTGTTCGAGGACGAGCAGCCGCGCCTCGGAGTCGCCGATGGCCTCGCGTACCCGGCGCAGGATCGCCACGGCCTTGTCGTCGGGCCAGTCGTGCAGCACCGTCTTGAGGACGTACGCGTCGCAGCCTGCCGGGACCGAATCGGTGAAGAAGTCGCCGCCGACGACCTCGACGCGGTCGGCCACCTCACGTTCGGTGAGCAACTCCCCCGCGGTGCCGGTGACCTGGGGCCGGTCGAACAGCACACCCCGCATGTCCGGGTTGCGGCGGAGGATCTCGGCGAGGAAGTAGCCGCGGCCGCCGCCGACATCGGCGAGGACCGGGAACCGGGAGAAGTCCACCCGGTCCAGGTAGAGCCCGCCCAGTCGGCGGCTGATGGTGGTCATGGCGTCGTCGAAGACCGCACCGGCCTCCGGGTGGCCCTGGAGGTACTCCCAGAA
This sequence comes from Streptomyces aurantiacus, assembly GCF_001418335.1. Lineage (GTDB taxonomy): Bacteria > Actinomycetota > Actinomycetes > Streptomycetales > Streptomycetaceae > Streptomyces > Streptomyces aurantiacus. Next base: position 58,086 of record NZ_LIPP01000032.1, read on the forward strand.
GGACATCCCGTTCGCCGCGTCGAAGCCGGGGCGGCCGGTCCGTGCCGAGTGGAGGATCGACCCGAACGCGCCCCAGAAGAAGCCGGATCCGTCGAGCAGGACGGCGTCGCGCACCCCGTCGGGCAGGTCGGTGCGCAGCCCCTCGGCGAGGGGGGTGAGCGCGAACCGCCGTCCGTCGAGCTCCCGGAACACGCCGAGAAGCGCGGCACAGCGCAGCATCCGGTAGAGCGCGGTCTCGTCGGCGCCCACCGCGTCGGCGAGTTCACCGGCCGTGCGAGGCCCCTTGGCCAGCTGGTCGGCGACGTTCATCTCGGCCAGCGCGTACACGACCGCGGAGAAGCGCTGGCCGTTGGCGAGGAGCATGAGTCGCTGCCGCAGCGAGATGCCGGACGGGTCGACGAAGGAGTACGCCGCCGGGGACCCGTCGGTGCTCTCCCGGTGTTCGTCGGCGGTGGCCTGTGTGTCGTGGGTCATGTCCCTCAGCCCTCGTTGTCGTCGATGAAAGCGACCGCGCGGGTCCAGCCGGCCCCGGCCCCGGCGATCTTCACCGGGAAGCACGAGAGGGTGAAGCCGTGGCGCGGCAGCCGGTCCAGGTTGGCGAGGCGCTCGATCTGGCAGAACTCCCGGTCGCGCCCGGCGAAGTGGGCGGGCCACAGCACCGACCGGTCCTCGGTCCGCCGGTAGCGGCGCAGGATGTCGCCGAAGGGGGCGTCCAGGCTGAACGCGTCGGTTCCGATGACCTTCACCCCGAGGTCGAGCAGCAGATGCACCGCGGGTCCGTCGAGGCCGACGAAGTGGGTGAAGTACTTCTCCGTGCCGGCCCACCGGTCGGCTCCGGTGTGCAGGAGCACGATGTCCAGCGGCGCCGGCTCGACGCCCGTACGGTCCAGTTCGGCTCGTATCCGGTCCGCGCCGACCACGCCGGGTTCCGCGTCCGTGAGGTCGAGGAGAACGGCGGGGCGGTGGAACCATTCGAGGGGGAGCTCGTCGACGGTGCGCGGTGGTCCCTCACGGTAGGAGGCGCGGGTGCCGTAGTGGGCGGGCGCGTCGATGTGCGTACCGGTGTGGGTGGTGAGCCGCAGCGTGTCGATGGACAGCAGTTCGCCGTCGTCGAGGACGCTCGGGTCGAAGTCGATGCCGAAGTGCTCCCGCATCTCATCGGCCATGTGCCGGGCGCCCTCCGCGGGCGTGATCACCTCGTGGGTCACCGGTTCGGGTTCCCAGCCCCGGGCGTCGACGGGGGACGACAGGTCGACCAGTCTCATCGGCGGTCACTCTTTCTGCTGGGCGGTGAAGAGATTGCTGGCGACGCGGATGCCCGGAGCTCCGAAAGCGATCCGCCGGGTGAACTTGGCGCCGATCGGTGTGTGCATGACGACACGGGCGAGCTTGGGGCGCAGGAAGGTGGCCAGGCTGTCGGCGGAGAGCATCATCCGGCTCTGGACGGCCTGGAACTTCATCACCGCGTTGATGTGCGGCCGGCGGATCTCCTCGAACTCACGCAGTCGTGCGGCGCTCGTGTCGCCGTCCGTGACGGCGGCGAGCAGGATCGGGTGGAGCAGGGCCGCGTCCTGCACGGCGAGGTTGATGCCCTGGGCGCCGAGCGGACCGTGGGTGTGCGCGGCGTCGCCGATGAGGACGAGTCCGTCGTCGGTCCAGCGCTGGGCGGACGCGCCGAACACGTCGAGCAACGAGACGTCGGCGAAGCTGCGCAGGGCCTGCTCCACCCGGTCCGCGAACTGTGGGGTCGCGGTCGAGATGCGTCGGCGCACCTCCCCGATGCCCAGCGGGGCGAGCCGTTTCCACTCCCCCTTGGGCAGGGTCCAGCCCATCTGGAGGGCGCCCGGGTGCGAGTCGTACGCGAGCACGGGGTTGCCGCCCGCGCGGTTCACCATGACCTCGCCGAGGCGCTCCTCGCCGGGCAGCCGGAACCAGACCACGTCCTGGTCGAAGACGTCCTGGCGGACGTGGTCGATGCCCGCGAGCCGGCGGACCTGCGAGTGGCGTCCGTCGGCCGCGACCACGCAGGCGGCCCGCACGGTGTGCGTCAGGTCCTGGGCGCCGGCCCGGACGCCGCGGCACCTCCCGCCCTCGCGGACCAGGCCGTTCACCCGTGCCACGAGGTAGCGGAAACCCGGGAAGTCCTGGCATCTGTCGAGGAGTTCGGCGAGGAGGTGATCCTGCGGCAGGCTGAGCAGATAGTTGTACGGCGGCGGCAGCTTCCGGTAGTCGAACGACATCAGCACCCGGCCGTGCTCGACGAGCCGGAACCGTTCCAGAACGTGCGCGCCGCGGTCCGTCGCGCTCTGCAGGACGCCGAGCTCGTCGAGCACGGCGAGGCCGCCGGGCTGCAGGATCTCGCCGCGGTACTCACGGTTGAGGGAGGAGCTGCGTTCCACGACGGTGACGCGTACTCCCGACCGCAGCAGCAGGAGGGCGAGGGTCATGCCCGCCGGTCCGCCGCCGACCACACAGACGTCCGTTGACTCTTCCATCTCTGTCTCCTGTCAGGCCAGCAGGCCGAGGCCGCCGTCGGCCGAGACCACCTGACCGGTGATCCACTGGGCTTCGGGCAGGCAGAGCAGCGCCACGGCGTCCGCGACGTCCCCGGGGGTGGCGAGCCGCCCCGCGGGAGTGCGCGCACCGATGGCTCGGGCCACCTCCGGGCGTGTGGTCCCCGCCCCCTTGTCGATCTTGGATGCGGAGACCGCGTTGACCGTCACTCCCCGGCCCGCCAGTTCCACGGCCACGAACCGGACCAGGCTCTCCAGAGCGGCTTTGGCCACCCCCAGGCTGACCAGGTGGGGGGCCACGCCGCGGGCGACACTCGCCGACACGACGATGATCCGGCCGCCCTCGGGCATCAGGTCCGCGGCCGGTCCCGCCGACGCCGCGAGCGGCACGAGCGCGCTCGCCGTGTCGGCGTACACGTCGGTCAGGCGCATGCCGAGCGTCGGCATGGGGTGCGCCGAGGCGACCGAGTGGACGAGGACGTCGAGGCGGCCGTGGCGCTCACGCACCTCGCGCATCAGCTCGGGCAGGGTCGAGGCGCGGCGTGCGTCGCCGCGCACGGTGGTGAGGCTTCCCGGGGCGTCCGACAGGTCGGCGAGGAGTGCCTCGGCGTCCGGCACCGAATGGGCGTAGGTGGCGATGACGTCGCAGCCGGACGCGGCGAGTTTCTCGGTGACGGCGCGACCGACGCCGCGGGTGCCTCCGACGACGAGGGCGCTCTTGCCCTTCAGGCCCGGCAGTGGCTGCACTTCGCTGCTCATGTGCGGTTTCGGCACGGTGCTCTTCCCCTCGGTGTCCGGGCCACCGCGGGCCGCTCGCCATGCGGGGCCCGGCGGTTGAGTCGAGTCCCGTCACCGTGCCGCAGGACGGTCGATCGCTGCTGGAGCGGGGCCGGAGCGTACGGAGAGGTGGTCCTCGTGCGCGGGGCCGGACCGCCGGCCGCGCGGTCCGTGGCCGGTGCGGGCTGTGGGCGGACGGGCTGTGGGCGGTTTCGACCAGGGGTCCAGTTGCGGTCCAGGGCGGTTGCCGATGCTTCGGTCATGACAGCTCCCGCTCTCGAAGCCGTGACGAACCTCCGCCGACTCGCCCTCGCCGCCGGCCACGCGGCCGCCCTCCGCGCCGCGGCGCAGCTGGGTGTCGCCGACGCGCTCGGCGAGGAACCCGCCTCCGCCGCCGAGCTGGCACACGCGGTCAACGCCGAATCCGGCACGCTGGACCGGCTGTTGCGCGCACTCAGCTCACAGGGCGTCTTCGCCGCCCAGGGCGGCGGCTACGCGCACACGGCGGTCTCGCGCCTGCTGCGTACCGACACCCCGCGCAGCCTGCGCGACATGGTCCTGTGGGCCACCGAACCCTGGACGTGGACCGTGTGGCCGCGCCTGGCCGACGCCGTGCGCACCGGCAAGGGCGGTTTCGCCGAGGTGCACGGCAAGGACTTCTTCACCTACCTCTACGAGGACGCGCCGGAATCCGCCGAGGTCTTCAACCGGGCCATGACGCAGGCCAGCCGGCTCTCCTCGGCGGCGATCGCGGCGGCGCTCGACCTGCGCGGCGAACTCACCGTGGTGGACGTCGCGGGCGGCCACGGCGACCTCATCGCGACGGTCCTGGAGCGCGACCCGTCGCTCCGGGGCGCCCTGTTCGATCTGCCGGGTGTACTCACCGACGTCGACCCGCGGCTGCGGGACGACGGTGCGCTCGGCGACCGCTGCCGGCTGGTGGCGGGCGACTGCCGCGAGTCGGTGCCGGTCGAGGCCGACGTCTTCATCCTCAAGAACGTCCTGGAGTGGGACGACGCCAACACCGTGGCCGCGCTGCGCAATGTGGCCACCTCCGCCCGCCCCGGTGGACGGGTCGTCGTGGTGGAGAACCTGGTCGACGGGAGCCCGGAGACCGGCTTCACCACGGCGATGGACCTCCTGCTGCTGCTCAACGTCGACGGCAGGAAGCATCTGCGGCAGAGTCTGCTGCGCCTGGTGCAGGAGGCGGGCCTCACCGTGACCGACGTGCGGCCGGTGGGCCCTTATCTGCACATGATCGACAGTCGGGTGCCCGAGCGACCCGGAGACACCGGCTGACAGTGCCGGGACACGGATCGTCGCCTCCGTCCGGGGTCCCGCCCCCCGGACGAACGCGCCCGAACCGACTCGCCTGCTGTCCCGCCTGGTTACGTGTTCACCGGGAGGCGCCGGACGCGACGCGGTCGAGGATCGCCAGCGAGTCCGCCATGGGATCGAAACAGAGCATCGCCTGCTGGAGACCCCGTATCCGCGGGGACGGCTCCAGGCCCAGGTCCGTCACCAGCCGGTGCCGGTACTCGTGGAACGAGTCGAGTGCGGCGGACAGCCGGCCGGCCCGGAACAGGGCCAGCATGTGCTTGACGCGGATCCCCTCGTGAAGGGGGTAACTGCCCACCAGAACGGTCAGTTCGCCCTGCACCTCACGGTGCCGGCCGAGCCGCAGGTTGGCCTCGATCCGCATTTCCGTCGCCGCCAGACGGCTCTCCTCCAGCCCGCAGATCTGCGGGTACAGCAGCGGTCCGGGACGCACGTCGCTCAGCGGGGCGCCGCGCCACAGTTCGAGGGCACGCGAGAACAGTTCCTCGGCCCGCTCGTTGTCGCCCTGCTCCAGGTGCTTCTGGCCCTGCTCGGCCAGCGTCTCGTACGCGCTGAGGTCGTGTTCGGTGTGGTCCGCCTGCAGCAGGTACCCCGGCACGCGCGTGACGAGCGCGTCCGCCGGGGACCCGCCACCCGCGGGTGAGATGTCGCGGAACATGCGGCGCAGCTGCAGAACGTACGTCTGGAGCGTCGTGGACGCGCTGCGCGGTGGGCGCTCGTCCCAGAGCTCCTGGATCAGCGATGCCGTGGACACCGCACGGCCGGGCTCAAGCATCAGCATCGCCAGGACGCTGCGTGGCTTGGGTGCCGTCAGGATTTCCGCCACTTCGACATCGTTGATTGTTAAAGTGCCGAGAACGCCGAGCTTCATCTTGCTACCCCCAGGATGGCCAAGAACAACTACCCCCGCAGTCACTGCTGCTAAGGCAATCCGAGTCGACTTAGATTATCACGGGACGATGATGAATCCGCATCTTGTCCATGTCTTTGCGTTCGACACGCACAGCTGAATATGGCTCGCCCGCATTACACCGGCTGCACACTTGCGGAATGAACACCGCCTTTTTATGCCGACACCCCCTTTCCTTGCCCGGCACTTGGACCGATACGCCACTCCGGGTGGTCCGCATACCAGCGGACCGTCCCGGCCAGGCCCTCGCCGAAGGGGACCCTCGGGGCGAAGCCGAGCGCGCGCAACTTGCTGTCGTCGAGGCTGTAGCGGCGGTCGTGGCCCTTGCGGTCCGCGACGTACTCGACCATGTCCCAGTCACGGCCGCACGCGCTCAGGAGGCGTTCCGTCAGTTCACGGTTGGTCAGTTCGGCGGTGCCGGCCACGTGGTAGACCTCGCCCGGCGCCCCACGCTCGGCGACGAGCTGCACGCCGCGGCAGTGGTCCTCGACGTGTACCCAGTCGCGTACGTTGCTCCCGTCCCCGTAGAGCGGCACCTTCCGGCCCGCCAGCAACCGGGTGATGAAGAGCGGGACGACCTTCTCGGGGTACTGCCGGGGGCCGTAGTTGTTGCCGCACCGGGTGATCGACACGGGCAGGCCGTGGGTGACCGCGTAGGCGCGGGCCACCATGTCACCGCCGGCCTTGGACGCCGCATACGGCGAACGGGGCCGGAGCGCGGCGTCCTCGTCCCACGATCCGGAATCGATGGTGCCGTATACCTCGTCCGTGGAGATTTGCACGATGCGCGAGGTGCCGGCCTCCAAACAGGCCTGCAGCAGGGCCTGAACACCGAGCACATTCGTCCGTACGAAATCCGCGGAGCCGGCGATGGACCGGTCGACGTGCGATTCCGCCGCGAAATTTATGACCACGTCATGGCCGGGTACCACTTTAGCCAGCAGTTCGGGATCGCACAGGTCGCCCCAGACGAGTTCACAATCCGTGCCCGCCAGATTGGCCGGGTTTCCGGCATAGGTGAGCTTATCGAGAACTGTCACCTCAGCACCGACATAAGCGGAATATTCGCCCGCCAGGACAGCACGTACATAGTGCGAGCCGATGAATCCGGCGCCGCCCGTGACAAGGATCCGTGGGCCGCTCATGACGCGACCCGCACCTGGCTGCGGTCCCCGAGGACCAGCCGGTGAGCGCCCGAAGGACCGGGAGTGCGGGCGATCTCCACGTCCTGTCCGATCAACGAGGACTCCAGAGGCCGTACTCCGGTGATCGAGGCACGGGGCATGACGATCGAGTCGCGGATCCAGCTGTCGGCGATCCGGCAGTCCTCGGCGATGGAGGTACTGGGTCCGATACGGGAGTTGGTGACGGTCGTGCCGGCGCCGATGACCGCGGGGCCGACGATCGAGGAACCGGTCACCCGGGCTCCGGGGCCGACGACGACCTGGCCGCTGATCTCGCTGTCGAGGACGAGCCCGGCGGTCGACGGCTCCAGCGACCGCAGCACCAGGCGGTTGACCTCCAGCATGTCCGGCACGTTGCCGGTGTCTTTCCAGTAGCCGGTCATGACGCCGGCGTCCGTGCGCAGATCGTGGTCGATGAGCCACTGGATCGCGTCGGTGATCTCCAGCTCGCCACGGGCCGAGGGCTCGATCTCGGCGACCGCCTTGTGGACGGCCGCGCTGAAGAGGTACACGCCGACCACGGCGAGGTCGCTCCGGGGGTGGCGGGGTTTCTCCTGCAGTCCCGTCACCCTTCCGTCTGCGGCGACCTGGGCCACGCCGAACTGACGCGGGTCGTCGACCCTGGCCAGCAGGATCTGCGCGGCGGGCCGGCACTCCCGGAAACGCGCCACGAAGTCGGTGATGCCGTCGAGGACGACGTTGTCGCCCAGGTACAGCACGAAGTCGTCGTCCCCGAGGAAGTCGCGGGCCGTCTTCACGGCGTGCGCCAGACCGAGCGGCTCCCGTTGCCACACATAGGTGACGTCGAGACCGAACCGCGAGCCGTCGCCCACGGCGGCCTCGATCTGGGCACGGGTGTCGCCCACCACGATGCCGGTCTCGGTCACCCCCGCGGCGGCGATCGCTTCCAGGCCGTAGAACAGCACGGGCTTGTTGCCCACCGGCACGAGTTGTTTGGCCAGCGTGTGAGTGATCGGCCGCAGCCGGGTTCCCGAACCGCCGGAAAGCACGAGCGCTTTCATGAGCTGAACCTTCCCTACGAGGCTTTCGGTGGCTCCTGCACCTGCGAAGGAGCCGTGACGCCGGCTCCCTCGGCAGCCGCTGCCGGCTCCAGGAGCCGGCCGACGAGCCCGGTGTCGTGCCGGGCCGTGCTGAACTCACCGCTGTCGATGACCGAATGGAGGAAGTCCGTCGTGGTCCGCAGGCCCTTGCCCTCGACCCGGACCTCGTCCAGCGCCCGGCCCATGCGGGCCAGCGCGCGCTGCCGGTCGGGTGCCCAGACGGTGACCTTGGCGAGCAGCGGATCGTAGAAGACGGAGATGCGGGAGCCCTGGCGCACGTGGGTGTCCACGCGTACGAACGGGCCCGAGGGCATGGTGAGTTCGTCGATGAGCCCGGGGGTCGGCACGAACTCCCGGCCGGCGTCCTCGGCGTTGATGCGGCATTCGACCGCGCAACCGCGGGGCACGACGTCCTGCTGGCCGATCCGCAGCGGGTGGCCCGCGGCGATCCACAGCTGCTCGTGGACCAGGTCGACACCGGTGACCAGTTCGGTGACCGGATGCTCCACCTGGATCCGGCAGTTGACCTCCATGAAGTAGAAGCGGCCACTGCCGTCGTAGAGGAACTCGAAGGTGCCCGCGCCCACGTACCGGGCCGCCTTGGCGCCCTGGACGGCGTGTTCGGCCATCGCGGCGACGACGTCCTCGTCCAGGCCGGGTGCCGGAGCCTCCTCGATCAGCTTCTGGTGGCGGCGTTGCACCGAGCAGTCGCGCTCGCCGAGGTGGACGACGTTGCCGAACCGGTCGGCGAGCACCTGGATCTCGACGTGCCGCGCGGACTCCAGGTAGCGCTCCAGATAGACCCGCCCGTCCCCGAAGACGGCGGCCGCGTGACGGCGGGTCTCCCGGAAGACGGTGGGGAACTCGGCGGCACTGTATGCCACTCCGATACCGCGGCCGCCACCGCCGGCGACCGCCTTGACGACCACGGGGAAGCCGATCTCGGCGGCGCGCGCCTCGGCCTCACGGGGCGAGGAGACGGGCTCCAGCGTGCCGGGGAGCAGCGGGAGACCGGCGTCCGCCATGAGGGCGCGGCAGGTGGACTTGTCGCCGAGCGCCTCCATCACGTCCGGTGGCGGACCGATGAAGGTGATGCCCTCGGCGGCGCACACCTCGGCGAAGTCGGCGTTCTCGGAGAGGAACCCGTAGCCGGGGTGGATGGCGTCGGCACCGGTGCGCCGGGCTGCCTCGACGACGGCCGGGATGCTGAGGTAACTGGCCTGCGCCGCGCCGGGCCCGATCCGGACCGCCTCGTCGGCGTAGCGTACGACCTCGCTGTCCGTGTCCTCGGTGGAGTACACCACCGCGACGCGGATGCCCAGTTCCCGGCAGGCGCGCGCGACACGCAGGGCTATCTCACCCCGGTTGGCGATCAGGACGGTGCGGAACACGGCGCCTCACCGCCCGTCGGCCGGGACGAGGGAGCACAGCGGATCGCCGTACTCGACCAGGGCGCCGTTGGGCTGCAGGAACTCGTCGATGGTGCCGTGCCGGTCCGACTCGACGGGGATCATCAGCTTCATCGCCTCGACGACGCCCACCTGTTGCCCGGGCACGACCGTGTCGCCCTCGCTCACGAAGGGTTTGGCGCCGGGTTCCGGTGCCCGGTAGAAGACCCCCACCGTGGGGGCGTGGACGTGGTCGAGGGCGGGTCCCTCGGCCGGCTGCGCCGCGGCCTTCGCCGGCGGCGCCGACGCCGGGGCGGCAGGTGCTCCGGGCGCCGTGGCCGCTTCGGGCGCGCCGGCCGGCCAGTCCATCTCGATGGTGACCGGACCGACGGTGACGCGGACCGCCGCGGGCGGGACCTGAGTCTGGGACAACAGCTCGATCATGCTGGTCCTGGCTGCCTCCAGGAGCGCCGGAAGCGTGTCCGGGCGTCCGTCGTTCATCAGGCTGTCGAGTGCGGCGACGCTGTCGGGCATGGACATCTCCCCCTACCTCTCCGGCACCGGGCGTCGGGCGGGCCGGCCGCCGAACGCGCGGAAGCGCGCTCTGCGTCGGGCCAGCAGTTGTTCGGTGGTCAGGTCCGCCAGCTGGTCCAGCAGGGGCTGTACGGCAGCGGCGAGGCGTTCGGCCGTCTCCTGGTGGTCGCTCTGGGCACCGTCGCCGGGCTCGGGGACGACTCCGTCGACGACCCCTTGGGCGAGCAGAGCGCGTGCGTGCAGTCCGAGTTCACGTGCGGCCCGGGGCGCCGCGTCGGGGTCGCGCCACAGGATGGCCGCGCATCCCTCGGGGCTGATCACCGAGTACACGGCGTTGCTGAGCGCCAGCACCCGATCGGCCACGGCGAGGCCGAGGGCTCCGCCGCTGCCGCCCTCGGAGACGATCACGGCGACGATCGGCACGGGCAGCCCGGACATCAGCCGCAGGTTCTCCGCGATGGCCGCGGCCTGGCCGCCGCGTTCGGCCTCGACGCCGGGGTACGCGCCGCTGGTGTCGACCAGTGTCAGTACCGGGACGCCCGCCTTGGCCGCGAGACGCATCAGCCGGGCGGCCTTGCGGTATCCGGCGGGCACGGGCATGCCGAAGTTCCGTTCGCGCAGCGCGGCCGCGGTGTGACCTTTCTGCTGGCCGATGACCATCACCGGCCGGCCGCCCAGAGTGCCGGCGCCGCCGACGGTGGCCGGACAGTCCGCGCCGAGCCGGTCGCCGTGCAGTTCCTGGAAGTCCTCGACGAGGAGGCCTATGTAGTCGAGCGTGGTGGGGCGGTCGAGGTTCCGGGCGAGCCGGACGGCCTGCCAGGGGTCCACGTCGGGTACCTCGTCCGGGTCGGTGAGCAGGGTGGAGTCCCGCCCGCCGGGTCCCGTGTCCCGGTGCTTCCCGGCCCCGGGCGCCAGCACGCCCAGCAACCGCCCCAGGGTGGCGCGCAGTTCGCCCCGCGGCGCGACCACGTCGACCTGCCCGTGCTCCAGCAGGAACTCCGCACGCTGGAAGTTCTCCGGCAGCCGCTCGCCGATGGTGCGTTCGATCACGCGGGGTCCTGCGAAGCCCATCCGGGCGCCGGGCTCGGCCACGATCACGTCGCAGAGCGTGGCGAACGACGCCGCCACTCCCCCGTAGACCGGATCGGTGATCACGGAGATGGTGAGGATGCCCGCCTCGTCGAGGGCGAGCAGGGCCTGACTGGTCTTCGCCATCTGCATCAGCGACATCAGTCCCTCCTGCATACGCGCTCCGCCGGACGCGCAGACGAGGATCAGCGATCGCCGTTCGGCCAGGGCCGTCTCCGCGGTGAGCGTGATGAGTTCGCCCACGCCGCCGCTGAGGCTGCCGCCCATGAACCCGAACTCCATGACGACGACCGCGACGTCCGTGCCGACGACCCGGCCGCGCGCCGCGATCGCCGCGTCGTCGAGGCCGGTGCGTGCGCGTGCCTCGGCCAGGCGCTCCCGATAGGGCCGGGTGTCGACGAAGTCGTGGCCGCCGTCCACGACGTACGGCACGCGCAGCGGCTCGGCCGAGCCCGGGTCGAGGAGCTGGCCGAGGCGTTCCCGGGCCGACAGCCTCCGGTGGTGCCCGCACTCCGGGCACACGCCGCCGGTGCGGGCGAGCCGCTTGGCGTAGACGGGGCGCCGGCAGTGGTCGCACAGCCACCAGCCGGTGGCGGGCCGGTCCGTGTCGGCCGGGGCGGTCATGAGGCCCCGGCTATCTGCCGCCTGGCGAGTTCGAGGAGCCGGCCCGGCGTGCCGATCTCCATGACCTCGTCGTCGGTCAGCACGACGCCGTATTCCTGTTTGAGGCGTGCGGCCGTCTCCAGGATCGCCACGGAGTCGTACCCGAGGTCGGTGAAGGGCAGATCCGCGAACTCGCCGTCGCGGCCGGCGCTCTCGCCCTCACCCGCGCAGTCGCGCAGGATGCGGGCGAGCTCGTCGAGGGTCAGATCGGGCATGGCGATGCCTCCTTGAGGTTGCTGAGCGGAGTACGGCTCAGTGCGATCCGCCGACGACCATCGCGGAGTTGAATCCGCCGAGGCCTCGGGCGACGACCAGCACGGCACGCATACGGAGCTCACGTGGCCGGCCGACGACCACGCTCAGGCCGTACCGGGGCGAGGGACGGGTGTGGACGGCGGGGGGAAGGACGCCGTCGCGCAGCGCGAGCAGGGCGGTGGCGACATCGAGCGGCCCCGCTCCCGCGCACAGTCGGCCGGTCAGGGTCTTGGGGACGCAGACCGGAAGCTCACGCCCGCCGAAGACCGCGGTGAGCGCGGTGGCCTCCGCCCGGTCGAGGTCGGGGACGCCGGCCGCGTCGGCGAAGACGGCGTCGATGTCGCGGGCGTCGGCGCCGGCGTCGGCCAGGGCGAGTTCGATCGCCCTGCGCAGTGCCGTCGCGTCGTCGGGGGGTACGGTGCCCGGCTTGGGGCCGAAGGTGGCGGCGTGTCCCAGGATTCTGCCGCGGACCCCGGGTGCGCCGCGTTTGCGGGCCGCCGCCTCGTCCTCAAGGACGAGCATCGCGCCGCCCTCGCCGGGTACGAATCCCGCGGCCTCCTCGTCGAAGGGGCGGTAGGCGAGCCGTGGGTCCTCGGCGGCGCTCAGCTGTCCGGTGGCGGTCTGGGCGATCCATCCCCAGGGACACAGGGAGCCGTCCACGGCACCGGTGACCACGGCGCTCAGGCCGCGGCGCAGCAGCCGCCTGGCCTGGGCCAGCGCGTCGAGGCCGCCCGCCTCGTCGGAGACCAGCACTCCGCCGGGCCCGCGAAGACCGTGCCGGATGGAGATCTGGCCCGTGTTGACCGCGTAGAACCACGCGAACGACTGGTACGCGCTGACGTACTCGGGGCCCTTGCGCCACAGGTTGTCGAGTTCCTGGTGGCCGAACTCGAAGCCGCCGGCGCTGTTGGCGGTCACCACGCCGACGCCGTACTCGGGGAGTTCACCGATGTCCAGGCCCGCGTCGCGGACGGCCTCGTCGGCGGCGACGAGTGAGAGCCGCGTGGAGTGGTCGGTCTGCGGGACGAGCCGGCCGGGGAGGTGGGCCGCGGGGTCGAACCCGCGGATCTCGCCGGCCAGCGTGGCGCGGTAGCCGTCGGGAGCGAAGCGGGTGATGCGGCCGATGCCGGAACGTGCCGTGAGGGTGGCGTTCCAGTACTCCTCGGTGTTCATGCCGTTCGGCGCGACGACCCCGATGCCGGTGACGACGGCTGCGTTCACCGCTCCGCCCGGCCCGGCCCGGTCAGCACCATGGCGCTCTGGAAGCCGCCGAATCCGCTGCCCACGCTGAGGACGACGTCGAGCTGTGCCTCCCGTGCGACCAGCGGCACGTAGTCGAGGTCGCATTCCGGGTCGGGCTCGTGCAGGTTCGCCGTCGGCGGGATCGCGCCGTTCTCGATGGCGAGCGCGCAGGCCGCGAGTTCGACGGAGCCGATCGCGCCGAGCGAGTGACCGATCATCGACTTGATGGAGCTGACCGGCGTGCGGTGGGCGTGTGCGCCGAGCGCCTTCTTGAACGCGGCGGTCTCGTGCCGGTCGTTCTGCTTGGTGCCGGAGCCGTGCGCGTTGATGTAGCTGACCTCGTCGGCGGCGACCCCGGCCTCCACGAGGGCGGTCTCGATGGCTGCCGCCATCTCCTTGCCGTCCGGGCGCAGCCCCGTCATGTGGAAGGCGTTGCACCGGGAGGCGAATCCGCCGACGCCCGCGTAGACATGGGCGCCGCGGGCCCGGGCGCGCTCCCGCTCCTCCAGGACGAAGACCGCGCAGCCCTCACCGAGCACGAACCCGTTGCGGCTGCGGTCGAACGGGCGGGAGGCGGTGGCCGGTTCGTCGTTGCGGGGCGTCGTCGCCCTGATCGCGTCGAAGCAGGCGACCGTGATGGGCGAGATGGGGGCGTCGGTGCCGCCGGCGACCATGACGTCCGCGGAGCCCTCCTCGATGAGCCGTACCGCGTGACCGACGGCGTCGAGCCCTGAGGTGCAGCCCGTGGAGACCACGGAACACGGGCCCTGCGCGCCGACGGTCCAGGCCACCTCGGCCGCCATCGAGCTGGGTACGTAGTAGTCGTAGAGGTGGGGGACCGCGAGGTCCGGGTCGACGAGCCAGTCGCGGCCGCCGTGGCTGGCGACGGCGTACTCCCGTTCCAGGCTCGTCGTGCAGCCGACCGCGCTGCCGATGGTGACGCCCGTGCGGTACGGGTCGAGTTCCGCCGCGTCGAGGCCGCTGTCGCCGACGGCCTCCCGCGTCGCCACCACCGCGAACTGGGTGGCCCGGTCGAGCCGGCCGGCCTCCTCGCTCGTCAGGCCTTCCGCCGCCGCGTCGAAGTCGCACTCGGCGGCGATGGTCGAGCGGTAGGGCGAGGCGTCGAAGTGGGTGATGGTGCGGGTCGCGGTGCGGCCGGAGACGAGCAGGTCCCAGAACGGTTTGCTGCCGATGCCTCCCGGAGCGACCACGCCGACACCGGTTATGACTACTTCTCGCGCCATCCTCTTCATCCCCCGATGTTTGAAGTTGATCCGTTGTTCGATGCCGCGTCCCGAAGCATTCGTGGCGTCACTTGAGGCAACCTCGAACGCAGATCGAAGGCTGTACCACTCGATTCGATTCGAGTGGGCGTCGAGGCGCGCGCTAGACGGCTTTGCGACGGTGTGGCCCGCGAGCGACCGCTCGCCTTCCACGCTCGGAAGGGACGTCCATGGCCAGCGGCACCATCACCGTCACGGAAGCCGACTACCTCCGGATCATCATTCACGGCACGACCGCGTTCGAACTTCTGCGGACGGCACTCGAATTCGAGCTCTTCGAGCACCTGGAGGCAGCCGAGGGCATGGACATCGAGCAGGTGGCGAAGGCGATCGGCGTCGAGCCGCAGCCCGCCCGCATCCTGCTCCTCGGTCTCGCCTCGCTGCGTCTGCTGGAGAAGGAGGGCGACACCTACGTCAACAGCGAGATGGCACGACGCAAGCTGCTCAGGGCGAGCCCTCGGTTCCTCGGTCCTCTGGTGGACATCCAGGCCGACATCATCAACCAGGCGATGGGCGACTTCTCGGAGTCGATGCGGCAGAACACCAACGTCGGCCTGCGCCACATCCAGGGCCCGGGGACCACCCTGTACGAGCGGCTCACAGCCCACCCCGAGCTGCAGGAGGTGTTCTACCGGAACATGGGCGACGCCTCGAAGAAGGCCTTCGCGCAGATCCTGGACCGGTACGACTTCTCCGGGGTGCGTCATGTCATCGACATCGGCGGCGGCGACGGGACCAACAGCATCGAACTGGCGCGCCGCTACCCGCAGTTGGAGGTGACGGTCTTCGACCAGGAGAGCGTCACGCAGATCGCGGCCCAGCGCACGGAGGACGCCGAGCTGAGCAAGCGGATGCACTTCCGGCCGGGCGACCTGTTCACGGACCCGCTGCCCGAGGGCGCGGACGCGGTCATGTTCTTCCACATCTTCGAGATCTGGTCACTGGAGCGGAACACTCAGCTTCTGCGCAAGTGCTACGACGCCCTGCCGCCCGGCGGAGTCTGCCTGGTCTACAACTTCGTGTCGAACGACGAAGGCACCGGCTCGATGAGCGGCGGTCTGGTCTCGCCGTACTTCCTCACCCTCGCCTCCGGCGAAGGCATGACGTACGCCCCCCGGGACATGGACAAGGCCATCCGTGACGCGGGGTTCTCCCGGGTCGAGCGCTATGACGACCTCGGATTCAGCCACTCCCTCGTCGTCGGGCACAAGTAGGCGCACCTTCGGGGCTCGCAGCAGCCCATGGCTCACAGCAGAAGGAGAGTTCAGTGCAAGGACAAGACCTGTACGTGCGGTCTCTCGGGGTACACCTGCCGGAGCCGGTCAGTACCCGGCAGGCGGTGGCCGAGGGGCGCCTCGATGTCGAGGACGTGGCGGACGGCCAGCTGACGGGCGTGCGGGTCGCCGGCGACGTACCCGCCCCGGAGCTCGCGGTCCGGGCTGCGCGCCAGTTGTTCGAGCGCTCCGGGGTCGACCCCTCGGTGGTCGACCTGATCCTGTACGCGAGCGTGTGGCACCAGGGTCCGGACGGCTGGGGGCCGCAGTCGTACGTGCAGCGGCACCTGGGTGGCGAGGCCCTGGCGGTGGAGCTGCGGCACGGCTGCACCGGCGTGTTCAGCGCCCTGCAGCTCGCCGCCGGTTTTCTGCGCGGCAATCCGCGGTCCTCGGACGCGCTGCTGGTGGGTGCGGAGAACTTCGGTACCCCACTGATCGACCGGTGGCGGGCCACCGGCGGTGGCATGCTCGTCGGCGACGGTGCCAGTGCGCTGTTGCTGGGCAAGGAGCCCGGCTTCGCGAAACTGTTGTGGGTCGACTGCATCGCCGTCCCCGAACTTGAGGGAATGCACCGCGGTGGCGAGCCGATGTTCCCGCCGGGCGCCACCATCGGGCGCCGGCTCGACTTCTCCCTGCGCAATCAGCACTTCCTCAAGCATGAGGGCGAACAGATGCGGCCTCTGCTCATGAAGGCCCACCAGGACCTGTACGACCGGTGGACGGCCGCGACCGGGCTCGGCGTCGAGGACGTCACGTATCTGAGCTACATGAACACCTCGCGCACCACGATCGAGAAGCGGCTGCTGCCGTTGCTCGGGCTGCCGGCGGAGCGCACCACCTGGGAGGTCGGCCGTGACATCGGGCACCTGGGTGTCAGTGACCAGCTCGTCGCCCTCGACCGGCTGCTGCTCGACGGGAAGCTCGGCCCGGGTGACCACTACCTCATGTACGGGCTCGGTCCCGGCATGACCGTGGCGGGTGCGATGTTCGAGATCACCGACGTGCCTTCGTGGACGCGACGATGACGGCCCCCGAACCCATCGCGGTGGTGGGTCTCGCCTGCCGGTTCGCCGGCGGCATCGACTCGCCCGAGAAGTTCTGGTCACTGTTGCGCGAGGGCCGGGACACCATCGGCGAGGTGCCCGACGACCGCTGGGAGTGGTACGGCTCCCTCGACCGCGAGAACGCGGCGGCGGTGGGCGGTGTGACCCGGTACGGCGCGTTCCTCGACGACATCAAGGGTTTCGACGCCGACTTCTTCGAGGTGACCCCGCGCGAAGCCGCCCTCATGGACCCGCAGCAGCGCATCGTCCTCGAACTGGCCTGGGAGGCGCTGGAGCACGCCGGTATCCCGCCGCGCGATCTCGCGGGCTCCGACGCCGGGGTGTTCATGGGTGTCGGGTCCGACGACTACGGGCGCCGCATGCTGGAGGACCTGCCCCGCATCGAGGCGTGGACCGGCATCGGCGGTGCCTACTGCGGGGTCGCCAACCGGGTGTCCTACGTGTTGGATCTGCACGGCCCGAGCGTCGCCGTGGACACCGCGTGCTCCTCCTCGCTCGTGTCCGTCCACCTCGCGGTGCAGAGCCTGCGCGACCGTGAGTGCCCGGTGGCGCTGGCCGGTGGCGTACTCGTGATGGCGTCGCCCGGTCTGTCACTGGTGCTGGACGCCGCGGGGGCGACGGCTCCCGACGGACGGTGCAAGTCGTTCGACGCGAGCGGCGACGGCTACGGGCGTGGTGAGGGCGGCGGAGTCGTCGTCCTGAAGCGGCTGTCGGACGCCCGCCGCGACGGTGACCGCGTCCTCGCACTGATCCGGGGCAGTGCGGTGCACCAGGACGGGAGGACCAGCGGCATCATGGCGCCCAACGGTGAGGCGCAGGCCCACCTGATGCGCAGGACGTACGAGCGTGCCGGTCTGGACCCGGCGACGGTCGGCTACGTGGAGGCGCACGGCACGGGGACCCCGGCCGGCGATCCGCTGGAGGCGCGGGCGATGGCCTCGGTCTTCGGTGTGGACCGGCCGCGCGAACAGCCCTGCCTGATCGGGTCGGTGAAGCCCAACATCGGTCATCTGGAGGCGGGGGCGGGCATCGCCGGAGTCATCAAGGCGGTCCTGGCGCTACGGCACGCCGAGATCCCCCCGAGCCTCAACTTCCACGAGCCCAACCCGGCCGTCCCCTGGGAGACTTCCGGCCTGCGCGTGGTCACCGAACCGACGCCCTGGCCCGAGACGGCCGGCGGTCCCCGGCGGGCGGGGGTCTCCGGATACGGCTACGGCGGTACGATCGCGCACGTCGTCCTGGAACAGGCACCGGACATCGGACCACCGGACCGGACGCTCGACGACGAGGTGCCGGAAGGCAGGCAGCCGGAACTCGCCCTGTACCCGCTGTCCGGTGCGGGCGAAGCCGCCGTGCGGGAATACGCGGGCAAGCTCGCCGACCGGCTCGACGCACCGGCCTCCGTCGCGGAGGTGGGTCACACCCTGGCGCGGCGGCGCTCCCATCTGCCGCACCGTGCCACCGTCGTGGCCGCCGGCCAGGAGCAACTGGCCGCCCGGCTGAGGGAGTTCGCCGACACGGGTGACGCACCGGGGCTGAGTACCGGATCGGTGCAGACGTCGGCCGGGGGCGGTCTGGTCTGGGTGTTCTCCGGGCACGGCTCGCAGTGGACCGGTATGGCGCGCGAGCTGCTCGCGCGGGAGCCGGTGTTCGCGGAGACCGTCGACCGGCTCGAACCCGTGTTCCTGGCGGAACTGGGAATCTCGCCCCGGGCGGCGCTCCTCGACGACGCCGCTCATCCGGTCGACGTGGTGCAGCCGCTGATCTTCGCCGTGCAGACCTCGCTGAGTGCCCTCTGGCAGGAGCGGGGGCTGCGGCCCGACGCCGTTCTCGGCCACTCGGTCGGTGAGATCGCGGCCGCCGTGACGGCCGGGGTGCTGACGCTGGAACAGGGCGCACGGCTGGTGTGCCGGCGCTCGCTGCTGCTGCGCAAGGTGGCGGGCAAGGGAGCCATGGCGATGGTGGGCCTGACCGCCGAGGAGACCGAACTCCGGCTGGCCGGGCGCCGGGACGTGACCGTGGCGATCACCGCGTCACCGGGTTCCACCGTGATCTCCGGGGACATTCCCGCCGTCGCCGACGTCAGCGGGCGGTGGCGTGCCGACGGCGTCGCGGTGCGGGCCGTCGACTCCGACGTGGCGTTCCACAGTCCGCACATGGACCCGCTGCTGGACGACCTGGCGGCGGCCGCCGCCGACCTCACGCCGTCCCGCGCCAGGATCCCCGTCTACGGGACCGCCCTGGACGACCCGCGGGACACCGCGGCGCGCGACGGCCGCTACTGGGCGGCCAACCTCGGTGGCCGGGTACGGTTCGGGCAGGCCGTCCAGGCTGCCGTCGAGGACGGTTACCGGCTCTTCCTCGAAGTGTCCCCACACCCGGTGGTCGAACACTCGGTCAACGAGACACTGGACCACCTCGGTGTCGACGACGCCTTCACCACCCACTCGCTGCGCCGCCGCCGCCCCGAGCGCGAGACGCTGCTGGCCAACCTCGGTCAGCTGTACTGCCACGGCGCCGCCGTGGACTGGTCGCGCTCCTGGCCCGACGCCGCCGTGGCCGACCTGCCGGGCGTTGCCTGGCAACGCCGGCCCCACTGGCTCCAGGAACCGCCGCCCCGCTCGGCCGCCGCCGACCGCCATGACGTCACCGGGCATACGCTGCTGGGCGGGCGGACCACCCTGTACGGCACGACCCCGGCACGGAGCTGGCGGACGCATCTCGACCACGACAGCCGCCCCTACCCCGGCGACCACCCGGTCCGCGGGGTGGAGATCGTCCCCGCGGCGGTCCTGCTCAACACCTTCCTCACCGCCGCCGCACAGGGCGGCACCCCACCGGATCTCGCGGATGTGGCGCTGCGGGTGCCGGTGGCGGTGCCACTGACCCGGCCTCGCGAACTCCAGGTCGTCAGTCAGGACGGCACGATCCGGCTCACCTCCCGTCCCGTCGGGGACGCGGACGACGACAACGGTCTGATCACCCACACCACGGCGACCGTCGAACCGCGCGGCGCGCTCCGCGAGGCGGCACCGGTCGCCGCCCACGAGGAGCTGCCGGCCGGGTACGTCGTGGACCGCCTCGCCGAACTCGGTGTCGCCGCCATGGGCTTTCCCTGGCGGATCGACGAACTACGGCGCGCGGACGGCGCCTTGACTGCCGTGGTCCGTGCCGACCCGGCATCGGACGAGGCCCCTGCGACCTGGGCCCCGGTCCTGGACGCCGCCCTGTCGACCGCGTCGGTGGTGTTTCCCGGACCGCCGGTGCTGCGCATGCCCGCACACATCAGGCGGGTCACCCTCGAAGGACCGTCCCCCGCACTGGCCCGGATCACCGTGCGGATCACCGGCGAGAACGTCGTCGACGTGGACATCAGCGACACGGACGGGGCCCCCGTGGGCCGGCTCGCGGAACTGCGGTACGGCCTGCTGGAGGACGACACGGGCGCCGTCACCAGTCCGCGCCGACTGGTCCACCGTATGGAGTGGCGGCCGCTCGGACCGACGGATCCCGGCTCGCACCAGACCGTGGTACTCGTCGGCGACGACCGCGATCTGGTGAAGCGCCTGAGCCGGCGCCTGGTCGGCGAGGGTGTGCCGCACCGGATCGCCTCCGCTCCCGAGGAACTGCGTGCGAGCGAGCTGACGAGCGGCCACACCGTGGTCGTCGTACCGGCCCCCGGCCTGCCCGGTGAGCCCGTCGGCAGGTCATCCGTACGAGCGTCGTGGCTCCTCGCGCGAACCGCCCAACGACTCGCCGCGGCCGCCTCCGCGCAGCCGCCCAGGCTGTGGTGCGTGACCCAGGGCGTGCGGGAGAGTGCCGACGAGGCCTCCCTGTCCCATGCGCCGCTGTGGGGTCTGGGCCGCGTCATCGCCGGGGAGCATCCGGACCTGTGGGGCGGGCTGGTGGACATCGGGTCCTCGCCCCGGGACGTCGCCGGGCTCGTCGATCTCCTCGGCACGGCCCACGGCGAGGACATCCTGGCCCTACGCGAAGGCAGGCCGGAGGTCGCGAGGCTCGCCCTGCTGGACGGCGAGCCGGTACGCCCGCCGGTTGCCTGCCGCCCCGACAGCACCTATCTGATCACGGGTGGGCTCGGTGCCCTCGGACTTGAGGTGGCCCACTGGCTGGCCGGTCGCGGCGCGCGCCGGATCGTTCTGTCCGGGCGGCGGGCGCTGCCGTCGCGGGACCAGTGGGACGAGGTCACCGATCCTCGGGTGCTGGCCCAGGTGGAGTCGGTCAAGTCCCTCGAACGGATGGGGACCACCGTCGTCACCGTCGCACTGGACGTCTCCGATGCCGACGCCGCGGAGAAGCTGCTCGCGCCGGCCGCGCTCGGCCTGCCGCCCGTCCGGGGTGTCGTGCACGCGGCGGGGGTGTTGGACGACCGTCCACTGCGGTCGCTCGACGAGGCCTCTCTGCGCACGGTGCTCAGGCCGAAGACCGAGGGCGCGTGGGTGCTGCACGGCCTCTTCCCGCCCGGCAGCCTGGACTTCCTCGTGCTGTTCTCGTCCTGCGGGCAACTGCTCGGCCTGCCGGGTCAGTCCAGTTATGCGGCAGGCAACGCCTTCCTCGACGCGCTCGCGGCCCACCGCCGTGCCCTCGGGGACACGGGCACCGTCAGTTTCGGCTGGACGTCGTGGCGGGGCCTGGGAATGTCGACCTCCTCGGAGGTCATCGACGCCGAACTGGCCGCGCACGGCACCGCGGACGTGACGGCCCCCGAGGCCTTCGCCTCCTGGGAGCTGGCCGAGCGCTACGACCTCCCGTACGCCGCCGTGCTGCGCACGCTGCCGCCGGAACCGGGGCAGCGGCGGCCTCCGCTCCTGAGCGAGGTGCCGACGGACGCTCCGGACGACGCGTCGGACGAGGAGACCGAGGCGCCCTGGGCCGGCCTCGCGGGCGACGAGCTGCGCGCGTTCCTCACCTCGGAGGTGAGCCGCCAGGTCGCCGCCGAGACCCACCTGGGCGCGTCCGAGGTCGATCCGCACCGGGCACTGACCGAGATGGGCCTCGACTCGGTGATGACCGTACGCATCCGGCGAGGCCTGGAACGGCAGTTCAGGATGCCGCTGCCGGCGACGCTCTTCTGGGACCGGCCCACCGTCCACGCGGTCGCGGACCTCCTCGCCCAGCGCGTCGGCATCCCCGACCCCACTCCGGCCGACGAAGGGAGCACGCCATGAGGATCGAAGGGACGAGACACCCGGTCAAGCACGAGGGATTCGTGCCCTGGCCCGCCGACGTGGCTCTCCGCTACACAGAGGCCGGTTGCTGGCGCGGCCGCCCGCTGGGCTCGTCGATGTGGGACTGGTCCGACGCCTGGGGTGGCCGCACCGCGGTCGTCGACGGCCAACAGCGGCTCAGCTACCGGGAGTTGGCGGCCTCGGCAGATGCCCTGGCCGAGGCGCTGGCCGACCGGGGGCTGACCGACGGCGACACGGTTCTCGTACAGCTGCCCAACTGCTGGGAGTTCGTCGTCGTCACCCTCGCCTGCTTCCGGCTGGGGGTGGCTCCGGTGATGATGCTGCCGCCCCATCGCGCGTACGAACTGGCTTCCATCGGCGCCCATGTGGACGCCAAGGCCCTATTCGTGCCGGACGAATGGCGCGGCTACGACCATCAGGACCTGGCCCATCGGGTCGCCGGCACACTGCCGGGCGACCCACTGGTGCTGGTCGTGGGCGACACCGTACGACCGGGCGGCGTCGACGTACGCGCCCTGCTGCGGCCGGACGGCGACACGGCCGCCCGGCGCGGGCGACTGGACGAGTCGGCCCCGGGCGCCACGGACGTGGCCCTGTTCCTGCTCTCCGGCGGCACCACGGGTCTGCCCAAGGTGATCGGCCGGACCCACAACGACTACGAGTACAACATCCGGCAGTCCGCCGCGGCCTGCGGCATCACGGCGGAGACCGTGTACCTCGCGGTCCTGCCCGCGGGGCACAACTACCCGCTCGCCAGTCCGGGGATCCTCGGCACGCTGTCGGCCGGCGGGCGAGTCGTTCTGCTGCCCTCGCCCCGGCCCGAGGCGGTGTTCGAGGCGATCGAGCGGGAGGGCGTGACCACCACGTCGGCGGTGCCGGCGATCGCCCTCAAGTGGGCGGAGGCAGCAGCCGGCTGCGGGCGAGATCTGTCCACGCTGCGCCATGTGCACGTGGGGGGATCGGTGCTGTCACCAGAGCTTGCCGCCCGGATCGGACCCGCGCTCGGCTGCCGTGTGCAGCAGGTGTACGGGATGGCCGAGGGACTCATCTGTTACACCGCTCCGGACGCCCCGGACGAGGTGGCCCACGGCACCCAGGGCGCGCCGATCAGCGCGTACGACGAACTTCTCGTCGTCGGCCCGGACGGTGCGCCGGTGGGCCCCGGCGAGATCGGCGAGTTGCTCACGCGCGGCCCCTACACACCGCGCGGCTACTACGGCGTACCGGACCAGAACGCCCTGTCGTACACGCCCGACGGGTGGTACCGCACCGGCGACCAGGTGCGGATCACCCCAGGGGGCCATGTCGTGGTCTGCGGCCGGGTCAAGGATCTGATCAACCGGGGCGGCGAGAAGATCGCGGCCGGGGAGATAGAGACCCTGGTGCAGGAAATGCCCCAGGTGGCGGAGGTGGCCGCGGTGCCGGCGCCCGACCCCGACGTCGGGGAGCGGGTCTGTCTGTTCGTCCGCGTGCACGAGGGCCACACGCTCGCTCTGGAGGATGTCGCCGCGGCGCTCACCGAGCGCGGTCTGGCCGCCTTCAAGATCCCCGAGCGACTGGAGATCCTCGCCGATCTGCCGCACACGCCCGTCGGCAAGCCCGACAAGAAGGTGCTGCGGAATCTGCTCGTTACCACGATCGTGAGGTGACCCCATGGCCATCGACCGTCTGCTCACGAGGGACGGCCCGGACCCGTCGGCCCGATTCACGGAATCGGGCGCGGCCGGAAAGGACCGCTCGTCCGTCAAGACCGCACTGGAATGGCTGTCCGAGCGCAGGGACGCACACACCTTCGAGGTGACACGGGTCCCCTTCGACGCCCTCGAAGAGT
Organism: Streptomyces aurantiacus; assembly: GCF_001418335.1. Classification (GTDB taxonomy): domain Bacteria; phylum Actinomycetota; class Actinomycetes; order Streptomycetales; family Streptomycetaceae; genus Streptomyces; species Streptomyces aurantiacus. Next base: position 81,699 of record NZ_LIPP01000032.1, read on the forward strand.
GGTCCTTCCAGCCGGACACCGGCGATCTGGTCCACCGCAGCGGGCGGTTCTTCACGGTCGAGGGCCGCCGGGTGCACTCCGACTACGGGATGGTGCCACGCTGGGACCAGCCCATCATCAACCAGCCCGAGATCGGCATGCTCGGTTTCGTCGTCAAGGAGTTCGACGGCGTCCTGCACTGTCTGATGCAGGCCAAGATGGAGCCCGGCAACGTGAACGTCGTCCAGCTCTCGCCGACCGTGCAGGCCACCCGGAGCAACCAGAAGCGGGTGCACCGCGGTTCGCGCGTCCGGTATCTGGAGTACTTCACCGATCCCGGACGGTCGGAGGTGCTCGTCGACGTCCTCCAGTCCGAGCAGGGCTCCTGGTTCCTCGGCAAGCGCAACCGCAACATCGTGGTCGAGACGACCGAGGACGTACCGCCGCACGACGACTACCGCTGGATGACGATCGGCGAGATCCAGGAACTCCTGCGCCTGGACAACATGGTGAACATGGATGCCAGGACGGTACTGGCCTGTATGCCGTTCGCCCGTCCGACCGGGGCGGCGTCGCCGGGACCGCACAGGGAGTTCCAGGCGGGTCTGCGCCGCTCCATGGCGCCGGACGAGGGAAGCCTGCACACCATGCTGTCGGTGCTGAGCTGGTTCACCGACGCCACCGCCCGTCACGAACTGCGCGCCGAGCGCATCCCGTTGGACCGGGTCGAAGACTGGCACCGCACCGCGGACACGATCAGCCACACGGACGAACGGCACTTCTCGATCATCGGCGCCCGGGTGACGGCGGGCAGCCGCGAGGTGCTCAACTGGACACAGCCGCTGCTGGCCCCGCACGGCCTCGGCCTGGCGGTGCTGCTGGTGAAGAACATCGGCGGGGTGCTCCACGCCCTGCTGCACGCCCGGCCCGAAGGCGGCCATCCGCACGGTGTCGAGCTGGCTCCCACCGTGCAGTGCACTCCGGACAATTACCGGGGTCTGCCCGACGGCCACCGGCCGGCGTTTCTGGACTATGTCACCGGCGCCCCGCGGGAGCGGGTGCGTTTCGACGCGGTGCAGTCCGAGGAAGGCGGCCGCTTCCACCACGCGGAGTGCCGCTACGCGGTGATCGAGGTGGAGGACGGCTTTCCCGTCGAAGAGCCGCCAGGTCACCGGTGGTTGACGGTGGATCAGGTGACGCGCCTGCTGCGGCACGGCCGCTACCTCAACGTCCAGGCGCGCAGCCTCGTGGCATGCCTGCACGGCCTGTGGTGAGCGGGCACGGGGCGCCGCTGCGGATCGGGGTCCTCGGGTGCGGGGGCATCGCCATGCGCCGGATGCTGCCCGCGATGGCGCGCACCCCCGTGGTGAAGATCGCCGCGGTCGCCAGTCGCGACAAGGCCCGCGCCGAGGCGGCGGCGGAGCGGTTCGACGCGGATGCGGTGCACGGCTACGAACGGCTGCTGGCACGCGACGACATCGCCGCGGTCTACGTGCCGCTGCCTCCCTCGCTGCACGCGCCGTGGACCGCGCGGGCGTTGGAGACGGGCAAGCACGCCCTGGTGGAGAAGCCCATGGTGACAGGCGCACAGGAGGCGCGGAAGCTGGCGGGACTCGCCGAGCGGGGGCGGCTGGTGCTGATGGAAAGTTTCATGTTCCTCCACCACTCCCAGCACGCCACCGTCACCGGCCTCCTGACGCGCGGCGACATCGGCGAACTGCGCGGAGTGAGCGCCGAGTTCGGGTTTCCGCCGCTGCCCTCGCAGGACATCCGGTACCGGCCGGAACTCGGCGGGGGCTCCTTGCTCGACGCCGGCGTCTACACCCTCCGGGTCACCCAACTGCTGTTGGGCGGCTCCTTGTCGGTGATCGGCGCGACCCTGGACATGGACGACGAGACCGGCGTCGACGTCGCCGGTGACGCGTTGCTGCGCGGCATGAGCGGCGTCACGTCCCATGTCTCCTTCGGCCTGCGGCACTCCTACCGCTCGGCCTACACCCTGTGGGGCGGTACCGGACGGATCACCCTGAACCGCGCGTTCGCCCCTCCACCGGATCACCGTCCCGTACTGCGGATCGAACGGCAGGACCATATCGAGGAGTTGACGCTGCCGGCCGACGACCAGTTCGCCAACATCGCAGCCCGGTTCGTGTCCCTGGTCAAGGGCGACGGGAACTCGGCCGCGGAACGCACGGCCGCCGTGCGGCAGGCGGAACTGGTCGACTCGGTCCGTGCCGCCGCCCTGCGGAAGGCGGACCCGGCCGGTCCTGGCGGTGCGCCGTGACCACCGCGTACACCGGCGTCGACGGGAACCTGCTGCGTGACTCGCTGTCCCGGTGGCCGAGCGGAGTCGCCGTCGTGACCACGGTGGACTCCGGCGGAGTACGGCGCGGGTTCACCGCCACGGCCTTCTCGTCCCTGTCGATGGATCCGCCGCTGGTGCTGGTGTGTCTGGACCGCGGGGCCGACTGCCATCCGGCCTTCGCGACGGCGGACGCGATGGCCGTCCACCTCCTGCGGGACGACCAGGCACAGCTGGCCCGGCGGTTCGCCACCAAGGACATCGACAAGTACGACGGTCTGCCGGCCTCCGAGGGCCTGCGCGGGGTGCCGTTGCTGGCCGGCGTACTCGCCCGCATCGAATGCCTGCTCGACCGCCGGATCGACGCCGGGGACCACGTGATCCTGGTCGGCCTGGTGTGCCGTTGCGAGGTCTTCGCGGGACAGCCGCTGGTCCATTTCGCCCGCGCCTTCCACGGCCTGCAGACCGGAACCCACAGCAGTCAGGCCAGAAAGGCGGACACTCATGCCCACGACGAACATGACACCCACGACCCGGTCGGCGCACACGACGGCCGGCGCACCACCGACGCACACCGCGCTGGCGGCGGCCGCGGGCAGGGCGGCTGAACTGGCCGCCGAATCCGCGACGGCCGCGGACTCCGGCAACCGGCTCTCGCCCGCCGTCGCCGAGGCACTGGTGGACGCCGGATTCGCCCGGCACCTGGTGGGCGAGAGGTGGGGCGGCTCCGCCGCCCGGCGGGGCGCGGTCCAGGATCTCGCACAGGCACTTGCCACGGTGGGCGCGGGCTGCATGTCGGCCGCCTGGTGCGGCGGGGTGCTCGCGGCCGTGGGCCGTATGTGCTCGCATCTTCCGGAAGAGGGACAGCACGAACTGTGGGGCGACGGACCCGATGTGCCGCTCGCCGGGTCACTGGCTCCCTCGGGGGTCGTCCGTGAGGTACCGGGCGGCTGGCGGCTGAGCGGCACATGGGACTTCGCCAGCGGGGTGGACCACGCACACTGGACGATGGTGGGCGGTATGGTCCGTGGGGCGGACGACGCGCCCGCGCTGCGCCACTTCGTGCTGCCGAGCCGTGCCTATACGGTGCTCGACACCTGGCACAACGTCGGACTGCGCGGCACCGGGAGCAACAGTCTGCTCGTCGACGACGTCTTCGTCCCCACGCACCGCAGCTTCGCCCACCACACCGTGCTGACGGGCGAGCCGGACGCCGCCGCCCCGCGCCTGCATCGTGTGCCGCTCAAGCTGATCAACGGACTGTTCTTCGTGGCACCCGGGATCGGCGCCGTCGAGGGGGCGCTGCACGCGTGGACGGAGTGGACCGCGAAACGCGTCGAGGTGAACGGCGTCAGGACCAGCTCACGGCCGGGCGTCCGCCTGACCCTCGCCCGGGCGGCGGCGAGCGTCGGCGCGGCCCGGCTGCTCGTCGAGCGCGCCGCGGCCGAGGCCGACGAGGCCGAGGTCACCCACGCCCTGACGCTGAGCACCACGCGCGACTACTCCACCGCGGTGGACCTGCTCCTCGACGCCGTGAACGGGCTGCTGCGGATGAGCGGCGCCCGGGGCCAGGCCCGGTCGAGCCCGATCCAGCGCGTGTGGCGGGACGTGCACTGCATGGCGGGGCACGCCGCTCTGCAGCCGGATGTGAACGCGGACGCGTGGGCGAGACACGCGCTGGGCGAGGAGTGACCCAGCCTGTGCGGAAGGGGGGGGGCGGCCGTCGGCCGCCCCCCCCTTCCGCACAGGCACTCGGTCAGGCCGCGGCCACGAACTGCCGTATCGACGCGACCATGTAGTCCACCATCTCCGGGGTGATACCGGGGTACACCCCGATCCAGAACGTCGCCTCGGTGGTGACGTCGCTGTTGGTCAGTTCGCCGGCCACACGGAAGTTCCGGCCCTCGTAGGCGGGATGACGGGTGAGGTTGCCCGCGAACAGACGACGGGTCCTGATCTTCCGGTCCTCCAGAAAGGCCACCAGGGCGCTACGGGTGAACGCCGCGTCGGGCAGCACGGTGAGGACGAAGCCGAACCAGCTCGGATCGCTGCCCGGCGTCGCCTCGGGCAACAACAGTCCCGGCACGTCCTGGAGCCCCTCGCGCAGCCGCTGCCAGTTGCGCCGGCGCGCCGCGCCGAAGTCCTCCAGACGGCGCAACTGGCTCAGCCCGAGCGCCGCCTGCACGTCGGTGCTCTTGAGGTTGTAACCGACGTGTGAGAACACGTACTTGTGGTCGTACCCCTGGGGCAGCGTGCCGAAGCTGTAGTCGAAACGGCGCAGGCAGCGGTTGTCCTCGCCCGGCTCGCACCAGCAGTCGCGCCCCCAGTCCCGCATCGACTCGACGATGCGCGCGAGCGCCAGATTTCCGGTGAGCACACAGCCGCCCTCCCCCATCGTGATGTGGTGGGCGGGATAGAAGCTGACGGTCGACAGGTCGCCGAACGTCCCTGTGAGCCGCCCCTGGTAGTACGAACCGACGGCGTCGCAGTTGTCCTCGATGAGGAAGAGATCGTGCTGAGCGGCGAGCTCGGCGATCTCGGCCGCCTGGAACGGGTTGCCCAGTGCGTGCGCGACCATGACGGCGCGGGTGCGCGGCCCGATGGCCTGCTCGATCCGCTCCAAGGTCGTGTTGTAGGTGCCCAGTTCGATGTCGACGAAGACGGGCACCAGGCCGTTCTGCAGCACCGGGTTGACAGTCGTGGGAAAGCCCGTGGCGACTGTGATCACCTCGTCGCCGGGGACCAGGCGCGCGTCCTCCAGCTGGGGCGAGGTGAGCGCGCTGAGAGCGAGAAGGTTGGCCGAGGAGCCGGAGTTGGTCAGATGCGCCTTCCGTACCTTCATCGCACGGGCGAACCGGCTCTCGAAGGTACGCGCCCGCGCTCCGGCGGCGATCGTCATGTCCAGGGCCGCCCCGACGAAGGCGACCCGGTCCTCCTCGTCGAGCACCGCGCCCGAGGTGAGGATGTCGGTCCGGCCCGGCACGAAGCTCTCCTCGGTCTGCTCCTGATGGAATTTCCGGGTCAGTTCCAGCAGTGCGCTGCGTATGTCCATCGGCTCAGTCAGACCCTTCCTCGACATTGATGGTGGCCTCGCTCCACATGGCCCGGACGGTCGAGGCCAAGCCGTGCCGGGGGCGCCAGCCGAGCAGCCGCTCGGCGAGCCCGGTGTCCACGGCGAGCCATCCGACCCCGGCACTGCGCCCGGTCGAGGTGTCATCCTCGACGATCGTCGCGGGCACGCCGCTCGCGGAGACCAGCAGGTCCACCAGCCGGCGTACGCTCACCGCCGTGCCGCTGCCGATGTTGACGGTCCGCCCGACAACCGGGGCGGTCGCGGCAGCGGTCACGGCGGCCGCGAGGTCTCGGCAGTCCACGAAGTCGCGCTCCGCGGTCAGCGGCGCCAGCCGGATCACCGCGGGCTCGCCGCGCACGGCGGCGTCGCGCAGTTCCGCGACGGTCCGGCCCAGCAGACTGGAGGACGGCAGTCCGGGCCCGGCGCAACTCGTCGCGCGCAGCACCACCCCGTCCAGCAGGCCCGCCCGGGTGGCGTCGAGAACGATCTCGCTGCCGCGCAGCTTGCTCCTGCCGTAGGCGGTGGACGGGTTCGACGGAGCGTCCTCGGTCAGCTTCCTCCCCGGCGTGGGCATCGCGTACTCGAACACCGAGCCGAGCTGCACCATACGAACGCGGTGCGGCACCTTGGCCACCGCGTCTCGCAGCCGCTCCACGAGCCACACGTTGGACTCCTCCAGCGCTTGCCCGTCGTACCCCCAGACCGCTCCGGCGGCGTTCACCAGAACGGTCGTACCGTGTTCGACGAAAAGGTCACCCACGGTGGCCGGCTCCGCGTCGATCACGTCGATCCGCGCGGAGGGTACGCCGGGCGCGGGCCGGCGGGCGAGCGACAGGACGCGGGCACCGCGGGCCTGGAAGGCCGCGCAGATGTGCCGCCCGAGGAAGCCGCTCCCACCGACGACGACGACGTGCACGGCGTCGGGCCTCACCACTGCGCGAGCTCGTCCGCCAAGGCGCTCGGCGACGGCAGCCCCGCCGTCTCCGAGCGCACCCGCCCTGCGGCCTCGCGGTAGGCGTCGGGCGCCTCAAGCATGTCGGTGGCCGTCTTCAGCAGCAGTTCGCTGCTGTCGAGCCGGTCGAGCATCGCCCCCGCGCCGGCCCGGACGATGCCGTGGCCGATCTCCGTGCAGATCGGGGACGGCGGCACGACGAGCTGCGGTACGCCGAGCACGGCCGCGGTGAGAGCCGTGCCCGCGCCGCCGTGGTGGACCACGAGGTCACAGGTCGGCAGCAGCATGCGGAAGGGCACATCACGGGCGATCCGCACATTGGCCGGCAGCTCTTCCTCGTCGACCGGGCCTGCGGGCGCCAGGACGATCTCGGCGTTCGTGGCGGCCAGCGACCGCAGGGTCAGTGTGAGGACGTCGGGTCCGCCGGGATCGCGGTAGCGCGCTCCGGCGACCCCGGCGGTCACGCACACCCGTCGGGGCCGGCCCCGCTCGTGGAGCCAGCCGGGGTGACGGCCCGATCCGTTGTACGGCACGCACCGCACGGGCAGCCGCCGCACGGGGGGTCCGTCCGGAGGTCGCACGGACGGCGGGCACGGATCGACCCAGCCGACCGGATCGGTGACCTCGTCGGCGTACCGCTCGAAGAGTTCGCGATAGGCGGGCAGCGGTTCCGCGTCCCGGTCCCCTGTCGGTGGGTGCAGCGTGCTGCCGACCTCCCAGCCGTGGCCGACGGCGGGCACCTTGAGCACGGCGGCAAGCACGGGTCCGGCCATCGCGAGCACGTCGTGGACGACGAGGTCCGGGCGCCACCAGCGGCCGAAGGCGATCAGATCGCCGAGCATCAGCTCCGCGACGGCGCACTGCTTCTCGTACAGGGCGCGGATCACCCGGCGCCGGTCGGGGTCCAGCAGATCGAGGTGTGCCGACCATCCCCTGGGCCAGCGGGCCGGGCGGCCCCAGGCCGCGAGCTCCGGCGGCCTGGGCACCGCGGCGAGGGCCGCCTGGTCGCCGACGCTCACGGCGCACAGTCCTGCTCGGACGACGGCGGCCTGGCAGGACGGGGGTCCTGCGATCCGGACCTCGTGGCCCGCGGCCTGGAACGCCCAGGCGAGCGGGATCATCGGGAACAAGTGCCCCGGTGCCGCCCAGGTCGTGAACAGCACGCGCATACGTGTCACCTCGCCCGGAGCCTGCGGCGCCCGGTCGGCGCCTGATGTCCCGCCAAGCTTCGTCGGCGGGGCTCAAGCGGGGCTGGAACGTCGGTCCAGGACCGGCCCGCACACTCGGCCCCCGGATGCGTGTCAGCGCGCTGTCAGTGGCGTGCCAGTGGCTGTTCCTAGCATCCGACCGATCCCTCCGGGGCCGGGACGTCCCAGGACCGGGACGTCCGGTTCGGGAGGAGAGAGAAGGGAAATCCTGTGACCTCCGCGATCCAGGCTCATGGCCTGGCAAAACGCTTCGGTGAGACGGCCGCGCTCACCTCCGTGGACCTCGACGTCGAGGCGGGGACCGTGCTGGGGCTGCTCGGGCCCAACGGCGCGGGCAAGACCACGGTCGTCCGTATCCTCGCCACGCTTCTGCGGCCCGACGCCGGGCAGGCCTTCGTCCACGGTCACGACGTGGTCAGGTCCCCCGACCGGGTACGCGAGGTCATCGGCCTCACGGGCCAGTTCGCCGCCGTCGACGACAGTCTCACCGGCGTCGAGAACCTGCTCTTCCTGGGCCGGCTGCTCGGCAGGTCCCGCGCGGACTCCCGCGGTACGGCGCTGAACCTGCTCGGGCGGTTCGGTCTCTCCGACGCGGCCGACCGCCCCGCCAAGACGTACTCGGGCGGCATGCGCAGGCGCCTCGACCTCGCGGCCTGTCTGGTCGGCGAGCCACAGGTGATCTTCCTGGACGAGCCGACGACGGGTCTCGACCCCAACGCGCGCGACCAGTTGTGGGAGATCATCCGCGGGGAGGTGCGCCGGGGCGTGACCGTCCTGCTCACCACGCAGTACCTGGAGGAGGCGGACCGGCTCGCCGACGACATCGTGGTCATCGACCACGGCTCCGTCGTGGCTCAAGGCACCCCGCAGACGCTGAAGCGTGAGGTCGGCCGGCCCACCCTGCAGGTCCGTCCGCTGGACGGCGCGGAGTTGGCGCGCGTGGCCGCGCTGGTGACCGAGGTGATCGGCGAGCACACGATCGACGGCCGGCTGGTCAAGGCGCGCGTGCGGGACACGGCGGCTCTGTCCACGGTCGTACGACGTCTCGACGAGGCCGGGATCGAGGTCGCCGAACTCTCCATCAGGGAACCGAGTCTCGACGAGGTCTTCAAGCAGCTCACAGTGACGGGAGCACCGGTATGACGGCCATCGCCGAGCCCGCAGCAAGGTCTGCCCGCCGCCGGGGCCCGGCCGCGGCGGTGCGGCAGAGCGCCACGGTCGCCTGGCGCCAGCTCGTGCAGATCAAGCACAGTCCGGAGACGCTGGTGGAGGTCGGCATCCAGCCCGTCATCTTCGTCTTCCTCTTCGCCTACGTGCTCGCGGGGCAGATGGCGGGCTCACGCCACGCGTATCTGCAGTTCGTGGTCCCCGGGCTGATCGTGCAGAGCACCGTCCTGGTCACCGCGCGCACCGCGATCGGGATGAACACCGATGTGGCCAAAGGACTGTTCGACCGCTTCCGCAGTCTGCCGATCTCCCGTACGGCACCGCTGATCGGCCGGATCCTCGCGGACTACGTCATGCTCGTGTGGTCGGTGGTGCTGTTGCTCGCTTGCGGGATGCTGCTGAGTTTCCGGATCGAGACGAGCTGGAACCGGCTGATTCCGATGTTCCTGCTCCTCCTGGTGTTCTCCTTCGCGCTGTCGTGGGCCTCGGTGCTGGCCGGGCTGCTCGCCAAGGACCCGGAGAACGTGCAGGCTCTCGCCTTCGGCCTGATGCTGCCGCTGACCTTCATCAGCGATGCCTTCGTGCGGGTGGAGACCATGCCGGGTTGGCTCCAGGCGGTCGTCAAGGTCAATCCGGTGTCCATGCTGGCCGATTCGATCCGCGGTCTCCTGGTCGGCGGACCCGTGGCGGAACCGGTGACCAGGACGCTGATCGCCTCTGCGGTCCTGTTCGTGGTCTTCGCCCCGCTGGCCCTGCGCGCCTATCACCGTGAGCGGTAAGGGAGTTCAGGTATGAGAGTGCTCATCGTCGCACTGGTGCCGAGCCATCTGATGTCCATGGTCCCGGTCGCCTGGGCCCTTCGGGCGGCCGGGCACGAGGTCCTGGTCGCCGGTGGTGCTCCGGTGGTGGAGCGCGCCGCGGCTGCCGGACTCTCGGGAGCCGCCGTGAGCGAACCTCCGGGCAGGCGGGTGCGGAGGTCGGCGGCGCCCTCGGGGCTCGCCGGTACGGGGCCGGACTGGACGCTCCTTCAGGAACGCTGGCGGCAGCGTGTGGACGGCGTCCTGGACGAACACCTGGCCGTCGCCCGCAACTGGCGGCCCGATCTGCTCCTCGTGGACCCGATCGAGTTCAGCGGTCTGATCGTGGCGGCGGCGCTGCGTGTCCCGGCGGTGCTGCACCGCTGGGGGCCGGACCGCATCAGTTCCCAGTCCGTTCCACGAGCCATCGAGGCGCTTGCCGGGGTGGCGGCCCGGCGCGGCGTCGAAGAGGGCCCGGCGCTGCCCTCGCTGGTGCTGGACCCGTGCCCGCCGACTCTGCAGTGCCCGGAGGCGTCGGCCTCCCAGCCGATACGGTTCGTGCCGTTCAACGGGGCGGGTTCGCCGCCCGACTGGGCGGCCCGGCCGCGCACCGGCCGCCGGCTCTGCGTCTCCTTCGGCGGTGAGACGTCGATGCTGACCCGGCCCGTCGTCTGGGAGTCCCTGATGCGTGAACTGGCGGCCGTACGTGACCTGGAGTCGGTCGTCACGGCCGTTCCGCGGGACGCGGCCGGCCTGCCCGCCGCCGTTCGCGTCCCGGGCCCGGTGCCGCTGGACCTGTTCCTCGGGGGCTGCGACGCGCTCCTGCACCACGGCGGCGCCGGAACCGCCCTGACGGGTCTCGCGTTCGGGGTGCCGCAGCTGATCGTCGCCCAGCCCAACCCTTCGTGGGCGGCGGTCGGCGAGCGGGTTGCCGCGCGCGGCGCCGGTGTCGTACTCGATCCGGACATCGCCCTGCGCGAGGAATCCCCGAGTGGGCTGCGGGTGGCGCTGGAGGAGGTGCTGTCCTCTCCCGGTCACCGGTCGGCCGCCGAGTCGCTGGCCGAGGAGATGTCCCGGCTGCCGGCGCCGAGCGCGGTGGTACCCCTGCTCACGGAACTGGCGGCAGCACCGGTCGGGCGCTGAGGCCCACGACCAGCGGCTCGATCCCGTCGAGGGCCACGGGTCTCGCGGCCTCGTACCGGTCGTCGCCCAGGGCCGCCCGGGTCGTTCGGGCGATCCGGCGGACGTCCGGGTCGGCGTCGAGCCGCTGGCCCCGGACGGCGGCCGCGGTCCGCAGGAGGACGGCGGCGGACTCGGGCTCGGCCCGGGCGAGTGCGATGTCCGCGGCGAGGACGAGCACACGGGCGGTGAGCTGGGCCTCGTCGACCTGCCGGGCGAGTTCCAGTGCGGTCGTGCAGGCTTCCAGCGCGGCGGGAAGCCGGCCTTCGGCGACCGCCAGGTGCCCCCGGCTGGTGAGAACGGCCGGGCGGTAGCCGATTCCCGTCCCGTGCGCCGTGACCTCGGCGAGGGCCCGGTCAAGCACTCGGCGGGCCTCGACGAGGCTGCCGCCGGTGCGGTGCAGGTCACCCAGCGCGAGATAGGCGACGCCCAGGACCTCACCGAGGCCGAGCCGGGAGGCCTCCGCGGCGGCTTCCACCAGACCGGCCTCCGCCGGGCCCATCTCCGCCGGGCCGAGCTCCGCCGGATCTGCCTCGGCCCGGTCCGAGGCGACGGCACGGGCGTGTTCGACCGCGAGCCGGACCATGAGCATCGGCCGGTCCTCGGCGACACCCAGCTCGGTCACGGCGCGCAGCGCCTCCTCGATCGCGCCGATCGCGGCCACGTGGTCGCCCCGGGCACTCTCCGCCTCGGCGAGCGCGGAGAGCGTGTACGTCAGCCCGAGGCGCTCGCCGATGGTGCGGAACCCGTCGAGCGCGCCACGCAGTTCGTCCCGCGCGGCGTGCGGCTGCCCGGCGTTGGCGAGCATCCGGGCACCGAGCATCCGGGCGAAGGAAGCGATCCACGGGTCACGATGGCCGTTGAGGGCGCGCAGTTGTTCCCGTACGAGCTCCGGCGCCCCGGAGGCGAGCGGGCCGAGGACCGCGGCAAGCACCAGAACGGGGTGGTCCGCCCCTTCCCGGTTCCGCTCGTTGAGGTCCTGGATCAGCGCCAGCGCCTCGAAAAGGTGCCCGACACCTTCCTGCTGCCCGAGCAGTGCCCCGCCCCGCAGTCCCCCGACGGCACAGACGATCGCCCGTTCGACGGGCCGGGTCCCGCAGGGCACGGCGAGTGCGCGACGTGTCCACTCCATGCTTTCGGCGCGGCGTCCGCTCAGCAGCCAGAACCACTCCAGCGAGGCGACGAGTCGCAGCGCGAGTTCCGGTGGCGCGGCGTCCACGGACCAGCGCAGGGCCGCGTGGAAGTCGTCCAACAGCCCGGTCAGCGCGGCGAGTTCGGTGCCCTGTCCGATGCGGCGCAGCTTCGGTTCGGCGCTCTCGGCGATCGACAGCAGCGTCCGGGCGTGGCGAAGCCGCAGCGCCGTCTCGTCGCCCGCCGCGGCGAGCTGTTCGGCGGCGTACAGCCGTACGGTCTCGGGCATGCGGTAGCCGATCCGCCCGTCCGCCTCCGCCGTCTCCTCGGTCTGCACGACGGACTTGGCGACCAGGGCGGAGAGCAGCGGGTCGAGGTCGGCGGCGTCGAGTCCTTCTCCGGCACACACCCGCTCGATCAGCGTGAGGTCGACGCGGCCCACGAAGACCGCGAGCCGACGGGCCAGTGTGCGCTCGGCGTCGTCCAGCAGGTCCCAGGTCCAGTCCATGACGGCCCGCAGAGTGCGCTGTCGGACGTCGGTGGTGGCTCCCTCGGATCCCAGCAGCCGGAATCGGTCGTCGAGCCGGTCGCGGATCTGCCCGACGGACAAGGACAGCAGCCGGGCGGCGGCGAGTTCCAGGGCCAGCGGCTGCCCGTCGAGCGCCCGGCAGATCGCGACGACCGGTTCCACGGTGCGCTCGTCCAGCGCGAACGCGGGGCGTACGGCGGTGGCGCGGTCGGCGAAGAGCCGTACCGCGGGGCTGTCGGCGGCGTCGGCGGTCCGCCGGGGCAGCGCGAGCCCGTGGAGGTGGTGCAGCCGCTCGCCGCTGACGCCGAGCGGCTGCCGGCTCGTGGCGAGGACACGCAGGTCGGGGCACTGGGCGAGCAGCGCGGTGGCTGTCTCGCTGACGGCGCCGACGACGTGTTCGCAGTTGTCGAGGACGAGCAGCGCCCGTTCCTCGGCGAGCAGACCGGTCAGCCGACGCAGCACGGCGCCCCGAACGGTCTCGAATCCCGGTGCGGAAAGCAGTCCGGCCTCTCCGGCTCCCGTGGCGTCCAGGATCGCGCGGGGCACGTTCACCGGATCGGTGACGGTCGCGAGTTCGGCCAGGAAGACGTGGTGGCCGGTGCCGGATTCGCCGATACGGCGGGCCGACTCCAGGGCCACCCGGGTCTTGCCGACGCCACCGGGACCGGCCACGGTGACCAGCCGGGCACGCCCGAGCAGCTCCTGGATCCGCTCGACATCGGCCTCCCGGCCGACGAGTTCGGTGAGCGGCACGGGCAGGCGCCGCCCGGGCACGGTCCTTCGGGGCTTCGGAGGCGGCCGGTCGCCGCGCAGGACGTCCAGGTAGGCCTGGTGGAGTTCCGCGGAGGGGTCGATCCCGTAGGCCTCGACCAGCTGGGTCCTCGCGTCCTCGTAGACGGCGAGCGCCTCGGTCCGCCGGCCCGCCGCGTGCAACGCGCGCATCAGCTGGACCCGTGACGTCTCGCGGAGCGGGTCCTCGGAGACCAGGCCCGCGAGTTCGGCGACGAGTCCGGCGGCGCCGCCCCGCGCGAGGTCCGCGTCGATCCGCTCCTCCCGCGCCCGTCTGCGCAGCTCTTCGAGCCGCGTCGCGTGGGCGCGTACGACCCCGGTGGTGGTCAGTCCGGCCAGGGCCGGACCGCGCCACAGGGCCAGTGCGTCGCGCAGCAGGGCCGCGCGCCGCTCCGGGTCGCCCCGCACCGCGCCGACGGCCGAGACGAGCGATTCGAAGCGGAGCGCGTCGACGTCGTCCCGCCGCACGAGGAGCCGGTAGCCGGTCGGGCTCGACTCGACGGCAAGGCCCGGAAGGGTCCGCCGCAGCCGGGAGACCAGTGCCTGGAGCGCGTTGTCCGGGGCGGACGGCAGGTCGTCGTCCCACAGTGCTTCGAGGAGGTCGGAGCGGGCCACCTCCCGGCCCGCGGCCAGCGCGAGGACCGCGACGAGCGTCTGCAGCCGGGCTCCGCGCACCTCGGCGGCAGCGCCGTCCGTGGCCCGTATCCGCAGCGGTCCGAGGACGCTGACGACCGCACCGGCTGACATGCGTTCATTGTGCCGCAGGAACCTCGCGCCGGCCCCGGTCGCCGATCACCTCCGTGCGAGGAGCCACCGGACAATCAGGCATCAGGAGGTGTCAGGAGGTGTCAGACGACGCTGAGTTCCGGCAGCGGGAAGACGAGCTTGCCACCGCCGTCCCGGTACGCCTGTTCCCGCTCGACGAATCCGTCGCGATAGATCCAGGGCAGCACGAGCAACTGGTCGGGGCGGCGTGACTTGGCCTCGGCCTCGGTGACGACGGGGATACCGGTGCCGGGTGTGAAGCAGCCGTCCTTGTCCTTGTTGACCTCACCGATGCACGGCAGGTCCCGTTCGGTGATCCCGCAGTACTGCAGGATCACGTTGCCCTTCGTGGACGCGCCGTATCCGACGGTCAGCTTTCCCGCCGCGCGGGAGGTGTCGAGGAAGTCCCGCAGTCCGTCGCGGTATCGGGCGGCCCGCCGTGCGAAGGCCTCGAAGGGCGCCATGGTGTCCAGGCCGAGTGCGGACTCGCGGGCGCGGATGGCGGCGACGCCCGCCTCGTCGACGTGGTGGCGTGTGCCCTTCTTGGCGAGGACGACGCAGAGGCTGCCGCCGTACACCTCGTTCAGCTCCGCGCGGAGGACGGTGAGTCCGGCGCGTTCGGCCATCCACTCGATCTGGCGCAGGGCGTAGTACTCAAGGTGTTCGTGGCACACGACGTCATAGGCGGTGGCTTCGAGCATCGCCGGCAGGTAGCTCTGTTCCAGCAGCCACACTCCGTCGTCGTCGAGGATGTCGTGGACGTCCCGCATGAACTCCAGGGGCCGCGGCAGGTCGTAGAACATGGCGATGGACGTGACGACCCTGGCCTTGCGCCGGCCGAAGTGACCGGTGAACACGTCACGGGAGAAGAACTCCGGGATCAGCGTGACGTGTTCGGGGTAGTACTCGCGGAAGTTGTCACCCGTCGGGTCGATGCCGACCAGGGTGGGCCCGTCGCTCGGGTAGGCGCGCAGCAGGGTGGAGTCGTTGCTGCCGATGTCCAGGACGAGGTCGCCCGGGCCCGGGCCGACGAGTTCGGTGAGCAGGGCGGCCCTGCCGCCCAGGTGCCGGATCATGAACTCGCCGAGGCCGGACCGGTATCCGTAGCCCTCGCCGTACATCAGCCCGAAGTCGGCGGTGTGCCGCAGCTGGGCGAGGCCGCAGCCGTCCGGGGAGCACCGGACGAGTTCGAGAGGGACGGTGGGGACAGCCTCGTCGCGGGTGCGCGGAAAGACGCCGGTGAGGGCCTGCGCGCCGAGGTCGAGTATCGGCAGCAGCGTGCGGTTGCCGCAGACGCGGCACTCTTTGATGGTCATCGCCTCTCCAGACGGTGGGTGATCACGACGGCCGCCGCGGGCCCGTGGCTCTTCCTCGACCGCCCGGTGCGGCCGGCGGCGGACAGCCTGCGCTCGGAGCGGCACGCCGAACGTATGCGCGCCGCCATGAACGGGCCTGGAGCACTGCTCGACTGCCGCTCGGCGCGCACCTCGCGTCCCGGGCGGGTCCCGGTCAGCGGACCTCGAAGTTGCCCATCATCATCATGTCCTCGTGCTCCAGGTTGTGACAGTGGAAGACGTACTTGCCGCGGTGGCCGTCGAACCGCGTGATGATCCGGGCCTGTTCCGTGGGCCGCAGGTCCAGGGTGTCCTTCCAGCCGTGGTCGAAGCGTCCTGGTTTCTTCGTGCCGCGTCCCAGCACCTGGAAGTGCACCAGGTGCAGATGGATCGGATGGTGGAAGTCCGCGTAGAGGTTCCAGATCTCGGTGTCGCCGAGGCGGGGCGCGGCGTGGATGTGGTCGACGGAGAACGGCTCGCCGTTGATGGTCCAGCCGTGCCGGTCGCCGATGGCCTCGGACCGGAAGACCATGTCCCGTTCCCTGACGGCTCGTCCGGCGTCCAGGGGCTCGATCACCGAGAGTTCGGACGGCACGTGGCTCTCGTCCTTGGCTCTGCGGGCGATACGGAACTCCATGACCTGGCGCGTCGGTCCCTCGCCGAAGTCGTTGACCAGCCGGACCCGCTGGCCGACGCGGTAGCGGGAGAAGTCCACGACGACCTCCTGGCGCTCGGCCGAGGCAAGGTCGACGTACGGGTGGGTGAGCGGCCTGGCCAGCAGGCCGCCGTCCGAGGCCACCTGGACCAGGGGCTCGTCCACGCCGTCCGGGGCCGGGTCCAGGCGCAGCCGGTAGCGGCGGGCGTTGGAGGCGTTGAGCAGCCTCAGCCGGTGGCGTACGGCGTCGACTTCCCTGTACGGCCAAGCGGTTCCGTTGACGAGGATCACGTCGCCGAGGACGCCCGCCTCGTAGGGGGTCGTGACGCCGGGGGTGGCGGTCAGGTCTGCGTCGACGCTGGGGTAGCGCAACCCGCCGTCCTGGTCGAAGGACCGGTCCATGATGACCAGGGGCAGGTCGCGGTCGCCGTCCGGGAACGGCAGGGCCCGCTCCTCGTCGTCGGTGATCAGGTGCAGCCCGGCGAGGCCGCGCCAGACGCTCGGCCCGGTGAAGTCCATCCGGTGGTCGTGGTACCAGAGGGTGGCGGCGCGCTGGTCGGTGTCGTACGTGTAGCTGCGGGTGCCACGGCTGAGGTCGCCGTCGCCGTGGTGCGGGCCGTGGTGAGCACCGCTCGTCGGCAGGATCTGGTCGGTCGGGTAGCCGTCGTGCCGGGGCGCGTTGTGGCCGCCGTGCAGGTGGACGACGGTGGGCACGGGCAGTTCGTTGCGGTGGCGCACGACGGTTCTCCGGCCGCGCCGGGTGACCAGGGTCGGGCCGGGGAGAATGCCGTCGTATCCCCAGATGGGGGTGCGCACTCCGTCGATGATCTCGGCGGTCGACCGGCGCTGGGTGATGTCGTAGGTGTCCGTGCCGCCGGTGGTACTGGTCGGCCTCAGCACGGGCGGTACGGTCAGCGGCTTCCGGAAGGCCTCGGGCAGCGGGACCTCGCTGGTCAGCAGGGTGCCGGTGGAGTCCGTGCCGCGGAAGGCGAAGCCGAGCACGCCGCCCCCGCCGACGGCCAGCGCGGCGGCGCCGGTGCCCAGAAGGACGGAGCGCCGCGAGAGGCGACCGCTCATGAGGAGGCCCCTGTGCCGGCGGGCTCGCCGGCGCGTCCGACCCGTAGGGCGACCACGAAGGCACCCGCGATCACCGCGACGCCGAGCGGAATGTGCAGGGACAGCAGCCGGGCGGCGCCCGCGCTGTTCAGCACCTGGGCGGCCCCGAACAGCCCGAGGGCCGACAGGAACGGCCACATCCGTCCCTTGCCACGCCACCGCAGCAGGGCGGCCGGGACGAGCGCGCAGACCAGGAGTACGTCGGTGAACGTCGCGCCGTACTGATGCCACCGCAGGGCGTCGTAGCTGCCCGACATGAACTGGCCGGCCAGGACCGCCTGCCCGAAACAGGCCGCGGCGACGGTGTACATCAGCACCGCGTACACGCGCCCGTACAACCGCCTCCTGCGGGCCCCCGTTGCCGGCGCCGACGGCACAGTCTTCCCGTCCGCCGCTTCCGCACTCATGACTGGAATTCCCCCGCTCACGAAGTAGCCGAACTACATCGTAGACTAAATGAAAACTACGCCGTAGACAGATATAGAGACAGAGTCAGAGTCAGGCCATGGGCCTCAAGCGAAATGAGAAGTCGGATGAGCGAGCACGAGCCGCCTCGTGGACGAGCGGTGGCCGCGAGGACGGGCACCGTGCTGGTCTCCCGCGCGCGACTGCACACGGAGCGGCTCGGGCAGGGCCCCGCGCTGGTACTCATCTCGGGTGGCGGCGGTGACGCCGGGATGTACGAGGACGTCGTACCGCTGCTCGCCGAGCGGTTCACGGTGATCACCTTCGACCGGCGCGGCAACTCGCGCAGCCCGCTCGCCGACCCGGCGGCGCCCGTGGCCGTGGCCCGGCAGGCGGACGACGTGATCGCGATCCTGGACCACTACGGCATCGAGCGGGCGTACGTCTTCGGCAACAGCGGGGGCGCCATCATCACGCTGGAACTGCTGGCGCACCACGCCGGACGGCTGCTCGGCGCGGTCGTCCACGAGCCACCGCTCATCCAGGTGCTGCCCTGCGACAGCCCGGAGCGCAAGGCCCTTGAGGACATCGAACGGCTCGGCCGGGAGAAGGGCCCGTTGCGTGCGTCGGCCGCTTTCGGCGCGATGACGCTGTCGCGGCCACCGCGGATGTTCGTGTCCCCGCGGGGGCAGGCCGTGATCGCCGCGGCGTCCCGCGTGCTGTTGGCCGCGGGCGGACCCGTGCGCCGGGCGACCGGACGCGAGCCCGACACGATGACGCGGATGCTCGGGAACTCCGCTCTGCTCATCGAGCGGGAACTGCCCGACTTCTGCTTCGCGTACCAGCCCGACCTGGAGGCGTTGCGACACGTCGACGTCCCCTGGTGCCTGGCCACGGGCCGGGACAGTCAAGGGCGCCCCTACCACCGGCCCGCTCACGTCCTGAGCGGCCTGCTCGGCGTAGCATGCGAGGAGTTCCCCGGCGGCCATACGGTCTACCAGCAGCTTCCGGCGGAATTCACCCAGCGGCTGACCACGATTCTGGACGCACTCCCGTCATGACGACCGACAAGAACACCGCGGGGGGCAGTCGGCCGTCCCCCGCTGCCAGACCGACGCTGAACCGGACGTACATCGCCGCGGCGGCACTGGCGCTCATCGACGCCAACGGCCTGGGCAAGTTCTCGATGCGCAAGCTCGGTTCGGGTCTCGGGGTCGATCCCATGGCGGTGTACCGCCACTTCAGGGACCAGGAGGAACTCTTCGACGGTGTCGCCGAGGCGCTCTTCGACGAACTCGACATGGAGTCGCTGCCCTGGGACTCCACCTGGCGCGACGTCACCGAGCAGTACTGCCTGCGGCTGCGGGACACCCTGCTCGCCCATCCGCAGGCCGTCTCGGTCTTCGCGACCCGACCGGTGCGCTCCCGCGCGTCCATCGACACGGGGGTACGGCTCATCGAGCTGCTCCGGGCCGCGGGCTTCTCTCCGGCGCACGCCCTGCAGATCGCCCGCTGCCTGCGCGAGTTCACCATCGGCCACGCCCAGAGCCTCGCGGTGGTGCGGCTCGGTTCGCGGAGCCGCAGCAGGAAGCCGTCGCCCGACTCGGCCGCGTACAACATCCTCGCCCGGGCGGCGGACGACACGGAGATCGACGAGCACTTCGGCATCGGCCTCACGGCCATGCTGGACGGATTCGAGCGGCTGGCCTGACCCGGGCGCGCCTGGCCCCGGACTTCGGCCGGTGGGACCGGAGGTGCTCATCCGGAGGCGCTCAGGAAGAACACCGGCCGCCTTATGATGACGTGGCACAGTATTCGGATGCGCAGAGTTGCGTTCACCGCAGGGAGAATGCCCATGGGCACCGCAGAGGCCGACCATTCACTGTCCGACAGCGGGATTCAGGCCGGCCGGTCGGCCGGTCCTGTGGTGCCGCGTCTGATATTGGGCGCACGGCTGCGCGTACTGCGGGAGGAGAAGGGGATCTCCCGCGAGACCGCGGGGCATGTCATCCGCGCCTCCCGGTCCAAGATCAGCCGACTGGAGGCCGGCCGCCACGGGTTCAAACCGCGTGACGTGGCCGACCTGCTCACGCTCTACGAAGTCACGGACGACGCCGAGCGCGCCACCTTGCTGACGCTGGCCGAAGAGACCAACGCCTCCGCCTGGTGGCGGTACTACGGCGACGTGGTGCCCGCCTGGATGCACATCTACCTCGGGGCCGAACAGGCGGCGGATGTCGTCCGCTGCTTCGAGGTCCAACGCGTTCCCGGCCTCCTGCAGACCCCCGCCTACGCGCGCGCCTCCATCCTGCTCGCCCACCCGGACGCCAAACCGAACGAACTCGACCGACGCGTCAGACTGCGGATGACGCGTCAGCTGATCCTGCACCGGCAGCCGACGGCCGCCCAGCTCTGGGCCGTGATCGACGAGGCGGCGCTGCGTCGCCCGGTGGGCGGCTCCGACACGATGCGCGCCCAGCTCAGGCATCTCATCAAGATCAGCAGGCTCCCGCAGGTCAGCGTCCAGATCATCCCGTTCGACGCCGGCGGCTACGCGGCCGAAGGCGGCCCGTTCACCATCCTGCGCCTGCCCGGTGGTCAGCTGCCCGACGTGGTCCACCTCGAACAGCTCGCCACCGCCCTCTATCCCGGCAAGCCGGCCGAGATCGAGCGCTACCGCCATGCCATGGACCAGCTGGTCCTCGCAGCCGATGCACCCGAGGAGACACCCACGATCCTCCACCGCATCCTCCAGGAAACCTGATCCCGGAAAGCTGATCCCGGCCGGGGGGTGCGCCGGCGGCCTCAGCGCTTGAGGGCGACACCGCCGTACTGGTGCACCTCGGCGGGCAGCCCCAGGGCCTCGGTGTCGGGACGCCAGCGCGAGCACGACGCCACACCCGGTTCGAGCAGCTCCAGACCGTCGAAGTAACCCTCGATCCGCTCGGGGCTGCGAAGGATGTACGGGATCGAGCCACCCTCGTTGTACTGCTGGATGGCCTCGACGTAGGCCTCACTGGTGTCGGTGCTGTCGTACTGCACGAGGTAACTGCCGGGCGGCAGCGCGTCCACCAGTTGCCGCACGATGGCGCGTGCCTGGTCGTAGTCCTCGATGTGGCCCAGGATGCCCATCAGCATGAGAGCGACCGGCCGGTCGAAGTCCAGCGTCTTCGCGGCTTCCCGCACGATCGCACTCGGCTCGCGCAGGTCGGCGTCGACGTAGTTGGTGACACCTTCCGGTGTGCTGGTGAGCAGCGCGCGGGCGTGCGCCAGCACCAGCGGATCGTTGTCGACGTAGACGATCCGGCTCTCGGGGGCCACCCGTTGGGCGATCTGATGGGTGTTGTCCACGTTGGGCAGTCCGGTGCCGATGTCCAGGAACTGCCGGATGCCCTCTTCGGCGGCCAGATGGCGAACGGCGCGGGCGAGGAAGTACCGGGCGGCACGCGCGCCGGTCTCGATACCTGGGAAGGTGGCGCGGAACGCGTCGCCGGCCTGCCGGTCGACCTCGTAGTTGTCCTTCCCGCCCAGCCAGTAGTTCCAGATCCGGGCCGACTGCGGTACGGAGGTGTCGATCTTGGAGATCGTCTCCGGCCCGGAGTTCTCTGCCTCATCAGTCATGGACGCTCCTGTGCGTACGTAGTGGGAGAAACGCGAAACCGTCGAACACCGGTCGTGGGCGCCCACGTTATTCCTCACGCCCCGGCTCGGGCACGTCTGCCGCGCCCAACCTGCCCCCGTCGGCCACCCGTTGGCTTGATTAGAGTGGTGCCGGCGCCCCTGAGGAGGTCCTCCAGTTGGTCCATGGTGCGGGGTCCGATGATGGCGGAGGTGACGTCCGGGTGGGCGGTGGCGAAGGCCACGGCCAGGTGGGTGAGGGGCATGCCGGCCTGTTCGGCGACGGGCAGGAGTTGTTCGACGGCGCCGAGCTTGCGCTGCGGTTGGGGCCCTCGCCCATCGGCCCGTTGAACTTGGTGGCCAGCACCACCTCGTCGCGGCGCCCCTTGAGGGCTTTGCCGACGATCTCTTCGGTCTCGCTGTAGCCGTACACGTCGGCGGTGTCGACGAGGTTGACGCCCGCGCCCAACGCCCGGTGGATCATGCGCCCGCAGTCGTCGTGGTCCGGGTTGCCCATCCTGCCGAACATCATGGTGCAAACGTCTTCTCTACACGTTCTGCGTGTTCTGCACGCGGTCCGGGCCGACGCGTGGCTGCGGCGGCGGCCCGGACGCGGGTCCGATGTCAGGCGGCCGGATCAGCCGTTGTACGGGGCGGTGACGTCCAGGACCCAGGTCACGCCGAACCGGTCGGTGAGCATGCCGTAGAGCGGCGCCCACTGCGCCGGCTCCAGCGGCCGCACGACCGTCGAGCCCTCGGCGAGCTTGTGCCACAAGGCGCTGATCTCATCGGCGGCGTCACCGCGCACGGAGACGAAGAACGGGTTCTGGCCCTGGTTCCAGGGCAGTTGCGAGGGCACGTCGTAGGCCATGATGTGGAAGCCGTTGTCCGCGACCACCTCGCCCCACATCACCCAGTCCACCTCGTTCTCGTTCTGTACGTTGCCGGCGTCCTTGTAGGTGACGGCGACGGTGCGTCCGCCGAAGACCCACTGATAGAAGTCCAGCGCCTCGCGCGCGGCACCCCGGAAGTTCAGATGGGTGGTGGTCGTGACAGACATGTCTGCTCCTTGCCTTCGATTCGACGAATGAGCGCCGCTGCAACGAACCTCGCGCCCGGCGCGGCCCCGGGACCTGGTGCGATGTCCCTCGGCGGCTCGGAAACCAACTTTCCACGGGTAGCGGCCAGGAAATGTCCTCTACTGCGCCGGAACGAGAGCCTGAACGAGAGATCACCGACTGCGATCAGAGCGACTGCGGTCGAGTAAACGTAGCCATGGCGGCTACGGAAGGGCAGGATGGTGGCATGGCCCGGTCCACCAACACCCAGTTCGCCGTCGCCGTGCACGTACTGACCTACTTGGCCGGCGTCACCGAGGGCCGCACCGTCAGCTCGGAGGAACTCTCCAAGAGTGCCAACGTCAATCCCGTCTACGTACGCCGCGTACTAGGACCGCTGCGCGGTGCGCGGCTGGTCCGATCACGTTCAGGCGTCCACGGAGGATGGGAACTGACGGCCGACCCCGCGGACATCACGCTCGAACAGGTCTGGCTGCTGCTCCAGGGCGACACTCCGGTACTGGGCCTGCACGGCCCCGACCCTGCCTGCGCGACGGGCCGCAGCGTGCAGAAGACCCTGACCGCGCTCGACCGAACGGTCGCCGACGCGGTGGCGACCGCGCTCGGACGGTTCACCGTGCGCGACGCCTTGGCGGGCGTAACGGAACCGGCACACCCGCTCGACACCGACTGACCGCCACCCGGAGTCGTCCCACCCGCTCCGTTGTGGGTACGCGGCAGGGAACAGTCGCACACCGGAACGGGACACGGGATGACCGACATGGAACACAGTCCGCACCACACCGGCACCGCCCAGGGCCATGAGCACGGCCGCCCCGATGACCATCACGACGACCATCACGAGCACCCGCACGGCGGTGCGTCCTGGTCCATGGCCGTGCAGGCGACGCTGCACTGTCTGACCGGCTGTGCCATCGGCGAGATCCTCGGCATGGTGATCGGCACCGCCCTGATGTGGGGCAACGTGCCCACCATGATCCTGGCCATCGCGCTGGCGTTCCTGTTCGGCTACTCCTTCACCCTGTTCGCGGTGGTCCGGGCCGGCCTCAACCTCAAGGCGGCATTCAAGGTGGCCCTGGCCGCCGACACCGTCTCGATCGCCGTCATGGAACTCGTCGACAACGGCATCGTCGCCGTCGTCCCGGGTGCCATGGACGCCCACCTGTCCGAGGGACTGTTCTGGGCGACCCTGCTGGGCGGACTCGCCATCGCCTTCGTGATCACCACCCCGGTCAACAAGTGGATGATCGGCCGCGGCAAGGGACACGCCGTCGTCCACGCCTACCACTGACCGGCGCCGCGCCCGGTCCGCTGCCCGGCCACGCGGCATAGGCGAACACATTTTCCAGGGTCCGCGGCCGAATGCCGGGCCGGTCGGGGACGGCGCACCCACGGATGGCAGCGCGGACCTGTTTGCTCTTCACGCACCGGGCAACTCGCGAGGCGGTCTCCATGTCCCCGCACTCACCGACGAAGATCGGTCGCAAGTCTGCCCATTGGAGTCGGGAGCACCGCCCGGGCGACGATGTCCACGGTGTCGCCACATCACACCGCTCGTTCGGCAGACCCGCTCCCCGGTGCCGCACCGTCCACCGTCCACCCGTGCCGGCACCCTGGGCGTTCCACCTCAGCCACTCAGGTCATTGGGACAGAACATCCTGTGTGAGGAAGAGCGGCATCGAGTCCTCCCACTGGCTGTCGGTCAGCATCTGTTTGCCGGAACCGTCCGCGTTCATGCTGAAGATCTGGCCGTAGGGCTGGAACGTGTCGTCGTACAGCGCCGCTTCTTCCCGGAAGCCGTACATACCGCTGCTGTACAGAATTCGGCCGTCGTAGTTCCAGACGGCGTGACCGTCGTTGGCGCCGCTGCTCGTCAGGACCTTCAGGCCGCTTCCGTCAGGTTTGACGGTGCATACGTCGAAGTTGGTGGAGCTCGTCCTCCGGGTGAAGAGGATGAGCTTGCCGTCCCGGGACCAGTCGGGCAGGTTGTCGGACTCGGTGGTGAGGACGGTCGTCGCGCCGGTCTTGAGGTCGAGGATGCGCAGGCCCATTTCCTGGCCCCACACGCGGTAGACGATCCGGTTGCCGTCCTGCGAATAGCTCGGGAAGCCCGCGTTGCCCGTGCCGTCCGTGAGCACCTGGTGCGAGGAACCGTCGCTGGGCACCCGCACCAGTACGGCGCTGCTCGTCGCCCGTGTCTGGAACCAGCCGCCCACGCCGAACGCGATCCATTTGCCGTCGTGCGACCAGGCGGGCCGGAACGCGCCGGCCAGCCCCTTGGCGACCATCGCCGGGTCAAGGCCCGAGGTCGAGCTGTCGAATACGACCCTCTGGTCCGAACCGTCCGCGCGCATGGTGACGATCGAGGAGTTGCCGAGCTGCTTGTCGGTGATCGCGAGGCGCCCGTCCTTGGACAGCGCGGGGAACACGTCGCAGAAGCGGTAGTCCCAGTCCGCGTTCCAGCTGTGGAGCGGAGCGTCGAGTGCGCGCGTCGTGTGGTCGAGCTTCTCGTAGATCACCGATTCCCCGTCCGGCGACCAGACCGGAGAGCGCAGCGCCCGCTTGACGGACGGCCGCGTGCCCGAGACATAGGCCAGCCCTTCGTCGGCTCCACCCTTGACGAGGTAACCGATCTCCGTCGCGCCCACATACTGGGGTGCCACCTTCAGGTGGGGGCCGGAGGTGTGCTCGACGCGCGCGCCGGTAGCCACGTCGACCGAGACGATCTGGGACTCCACGGTCCCGATGGCCTCCGGGCGGTGCGCGCCCCAGGTTCCTTCGACGGATATCTCGTAGAAGACGATCCGGGAACCGTCGAGCGACCACTTCGGTGAGCCGAGGCAGTATCCGTCCCGGGTCGCGACCTGGCGGAAGCCCGTGCCGTTCGGCCGGATGATGTAGACGCTCAGCTCCTGTGTGTGCTCCCAGCCGGTGCCGTTGCCGTGCCCGCGCCAGGTGGTGTTGCGGTCGCTGGAGAAGGCGATCCACCGGCTGTCGGGCGACCAGGCGGGCCGGAAGTGGCCGTCCGGGCTCGCGGGGTCGCCGGCGAGCGCCGCGGTGCCTGTCAGGTTGGTCAGTTTCTTCGTGGTGAGGTCGATCAACCAGATCCGTGTTCTGTGGTCTCCGCTCGTGGTGACGAAGGCCGCCTTCGTGCCGTCGGGCGACGGCACGGCCCAGTCGTTCATCGCCGAGTTGACCACCAGGGGCTGAACGCCCGAACCATCTGTTCCGACCCGGTAGAGGCAGGAGTTGCCGTCGCCCGTCCGTTCCGACGTGAAGAACACCGAGGCGCCGTCGGCGGAGAAGGTCGCGTGGTAGTCGAACGCCGCGTTCTGCAGCAGCGCGCGTTCGTCGGAGCCGTCGGCGTTCGCGAGGTACAGGGCGGACGAGGAGGGGCCGATACGGTTCATCAGCATCACCCCCTTCTTGCCTGAGGCCGCCGCGGCCACGGCGAACGGCCTGGGCAGCAGCGCGGCGCCGGCGACGCCCGCGCCGGCTGCGAGAAGTGCTCGACGCTTCATGTCGGGTGACATCGCTGTCTGGGTCCTTTCATCGGCGACGGACGTACGACCGCTCCGGAGAACCACCGCGCGCTACGGGATCGTCGGCCCCAGGAGGAGTGGGAGCCCTGCCGGCTGCGGCTCAGTTCGGCTTTCAGGGAGACGCTCGGTTCGCGGATCACATACGTCCACCGTATGGATTGTCGAACAAGTTGGGCGTGACCGTAACACCGGGGAAATCCGCCCACAAGAGATCCTGCAAAAACGCGGCGCACACAGCGATGCCTCGCTGCGGATTGCCACTTCTTGTCAGACAATCGAACCGAGCGGAACCGGGTGTTCGAGGCATGCGAGGGAGGGCGACGGCCGAGAGCTCGGGTGACGGGGCCGTCCTGGCGAGACTGCGTACCGTCACGATGTGGCTGTCGGACTCACCATGCTCGCTCTGCCGCTGTCCTCCAAGCGGCGCGACCTCACCGGGGCCGGCCGGGGGTGACCGGTCCGGCCCGGCAGAGTCACGTGTTCAGGAGCGGGTGGCACCTGCCGTACCGTGCGAAGAGCGGACACTGATGCAGTC
Organism: Streptomyces aurantiacus; assembly: GCF_001418335.1. GTDB lineage: Bacteria > Actinomycetota > Actinomycetes > Streptomycetales > Streptomycetaceae > Streptomyces > Streptomyces aurantiacus. The sequence continues at coordinate 107,854 of NZ_LIPP01000032.1, forward strand.
GGGGTTGGGGACGGCTACGGAGGTACCGGTGTCCGTGAGGCGCCCGGATCGCGGGTCCACACGGAAGAGGTCGACCGTACTGCTGGCCTCGTTCGCGACGAACAGCCATCGCCCCCCGGGGTGCAGGGTGAAGCTCCACGGGGTGACGCCGCCGCAGGGCAGGCGCTGCGCCTCGGTGAGCAGGCCGGTCCCGGGGTCGACCGAGAAGACGACCAGCGCGTTGTCACCGCGGTTCGAGGTGTAGACGTGGCGGCCGTCGTGGCTGACGGCCAGTTCGGCGGCGCTCGTGGTGCCGGTGTGGCCCGGCGCGTTCGTCGTCAGGAGCTGGCGTGGCGTCAGCGTGCCCGCCCTCGGGTCCCACCGCAGGACCTGGATGTCCGCGGTCAGCTCGTTCAGCAGGTAGACCGTACGCCCGCTCGGATGGAAAGCCAGCCGCCGAGGGCCCGATCCGGCTGCTGTCGCGTACGCCCGGGGTTCCTCCGGGGTGCCGGCGGACATCCGGTGCGTCGCCCGGTCGTAGTCGTGGATGAACACCCGGTCGGCGCCGAAGTCCGCGATCAGAGCGAATCCACGGCTCGGGTCGACGACGACGTGGTGCGGGTGCGGCCCCGTCTGTCGCGGATGAGGGCCGGACCCGGTGCCGTGGACCCGGGAGGCGACCGCTCCGAGCCCGCCCTGCCTGCCGACCGGCACCGTCACGGCGGAGCCGGTCGAGAAGTCGGCGACCAGCAGCGTGTCCGCGTCCTCGTTCAAGCCGATGTACGACAGTCCGCCGTCGGCGCCGGGGGCCACCTGTGTCTCGACCTCGCCGGTCTGCCGGAGGCTCCCCGAGGCGTCGTCGATGTGGAAGACGCGGATGGTGCCACCCTGCTGGCCGGCCGCGACGTAGAGGACCGGTCGGGTCGGGTGGACCGCGACCCAGTTCGAACTGACCTCGGCCATGGACCCGAGGGGCGTCATGGTGCCGTGGACGGGGTCGAACCGTACGGCGTGCACCTGGCTCCGGCCCCAGGTGCCGAGGTAGAGCAGGTCGTTGGACCGGGCCGGCGCGGCGTGAGCCGACGTCGCGGCGAACAGGGGCACCGCTGCCGCGGTCGACGCGGTGACGGCTGCCAGCACGGTCCTGCGGGTAGGTGTCCTGGGTGACGGTGGCCCATCACCCACGGCGGCGTACGGCGGTTCGTTCATCGAGGGCACTGTCCTCTCTTCCGGTCTTCCGGTCTTCCGGTCTTCCGGTCTTCCGGCCGGGCGGTCGTGGTTCATTTCTTGGGCTGGGGCCGACGGCGGGCCGCGAGGCCGAGCCGCTTCAGGGCGTACGAGTCCAGGGCGGTCAGCACACCGTTGAGGCTGAGTGTCAGTGCCACCAGGACGATGAGGCCGGCGAACTCGGAGGCCGCGTCGAGGTTCTGGGCCGCTGTGAACAGCTCGTGCCCCACGCCCTCGGAGGAGGCGATGAACTCACCGCCGATGACGCCGAGGATCGCCAGGGGTCCGCCCGTCTTGAGGGCGGCGAAGAACGGGGCGGCGAGCGTCGGTATCGTCACATAGCCCAGGACGTGGTGCCTGCGCCCGCCCATCACCTGGACGACCTCGACGAGTTCGCGTTCCCGCAGCCGCAGTCCCAGATAGATGTTGTAGAAGACGACGAAGGCGACACCGGTCATGGCAATCGTGATCTTCGACCAGGGTCCGATGCCGAAGAACAGCAGGAACAGCGGGGCAAGTGCGATCTTCGGGATGCCGTTGACGGCTGCGACCAGCGGTTCGAGCACCCGCCCCAGGAGCGGGAAGGAGCCCAGGAACAAGCCCATCACCGTGCCGGCGGCGACGCCGAGACCGAAGCCGGCCAGCACCTCGACGGCGGTCACCTTGATGTCGTTCCACCCGGCGGCGGAGCCGAGCATCGTGGTGAGCGCGTCATACACCTCCGTGGGTTTGCTGACCGCGTACTCGGGGACGACAGGGCCGCTCATCACCTGCCACAGAAGCAGGGCGGCGACGATCACCAGCATGCGCAGCGCGATGACGGAGGGCGTGCTCTGCCAGCCGGCGTGCGCCTTCCTGGCGGGCCGTCCCGCCGCGGCGGGCTCGGGCTTGGTCACGGTCTTGTCGGTGACCGTTGTCATGGTCTGCTCCTTTCCGTCCGGCGTCGGCCCTGTCACGGCAGGTACTTGTTGGTCCAGTTGTCGGAGGACACGCTGGCGTCCGGCACCGCGCCGATGCCGTCCTTCACGAAGGCGACGGTCTTCTTCCATCCGGCGGCGTCCTGCTCGGCGGTCTCGGGCCAGTCCACCTGCTTGACGGATTCGCTCAGCACGTCGTCCGGAATGCCCGGCAGGCTCGCGCGCGCCGCGGCCAGGACGGCCTTGTCGTCGGCGGCGTGGGTGTCGAGATAGGTGGTGGCCTGCTGTACGGCGGTGGCGAATCCCTTCACCGTGGCGGAATTGCCTTTCGCATAGCTCTCCTTCACGACCACGACCTGGCCGTATCCCGCCTGCTCGTAGGCCCACTCGGGCACCTTGCTCGGGTCGGCCACCACGATGCCGTCACCCTCGTGCTGAACCTGCAGCGGAATCGGCTCTGAGGTGATGAACCAGTCGACCTCGCCCTTGGTGAGGGCAGCCTTGTCGGCGGCCGGGCTCGGCAGTGAGACCCACTTCAGCTTGCCCGGGTCGACACCGTGGGCCTTGAGGAAAATTCCCGCCTCGGCCTTGGTGTTGGCGGAGCTGGCGCCGGCCGTCGAGTCGGCCAGGGCCTTGGCGACCTGGGCCGCCGGGGTCTCGGCGGTCAGGCCGTGCTTCTTCGCGAACTCGGTGCTGACGGCGATGCCGAGTGGGTTGCCTCCTCCGTTCGTGGCGACCGACAGCTCCGGGAGGCCCTTGGAAAGGCCGGCCAGATAGCTGGTCGGGCTGGAGTTGAGGAACTGCACAGAATTCGACTGCAGAGCCGAGGTGCCGGTGGCGGCGGTCAGCGTCACATACTTGATCTTGATGTTCTGCTTGTCGAAGTAGCCGTTCTCCTCCGCCAGGCGGATCGACATGTCGAAGACGTTGCCGCTCACGCCCACCGAGACAGTGGTCTTGCCGTCCGAGCCGACCGACGTCGAGCCGTCGCCACTACAGCCGGTCAGGCATGCGGCACCGCTCAACAGGGTGACAGCCAGGACCAGGTACGGGCGGTTCATGCGGTGGTTCATGGGAACTCCTTTGTTCACCAGGCTTGCTGAGTACTGAAGAAGCGGATCCAGAAATCGGTGCGGGCCGGGTCCGAGACGGGGATCGTCCGGAAGTGCGCGCCGATCTCCATGACGGCGGCGGCATCCGGCGAGAAGGCCGGCCAGCTCGGCAGGCCGTTGCCGTTGGGGTCGCCGGTGGCGACGAAGTTGGTCCAGTACGCGGAGACGGTCCGCGCGATGGTGTGGTCCTCCTCGGTCCACGCCCCGGTGCCTCCGACGGGGTTGCGGAAGACGTAGTCGATCTCCGACCCGTGGCCGGCCCGTCTCGGGCCGCCGTCCCGCGCCGGGGTGCGGTGGGTCCAGAAGTAGGTGTGCAACGTGCCGGTGGCGTGGCGGGACCAGTCCTCGCCCCACAAGCAGGTCGAGATGCGGGAGTTGTCGCGTACCGCGCGGCTGCTCGCCCGTGCCGCCTCGTCGTCCGTGGCGGCCGGGTACAGCCGCAGGAACTCCTCCGCGAGCGTGCCGAACTTCCTGTGTGCGGCGGTGACGTGCTGCTCAAGGGTCAGGTTGACCGCGGGCGAGCCCGGCCGGACGGTCCTGCGCCCGCCGCGCAGGGCCGAGACCATGGTCTCCGGTACCGCACCGCTCTCGTCGAGGTTGTTGCCGGTGAGGTAGTCGACGTCGTTCTGCAGGCCCTTGGCGTACGTCTCGTCGTAGCCGGCGGGCAGCGCCCAGCCGTCGAGGACAGGACGGAACAGCGGCGGTGATGTGAGGCCTCCGGTGTCGACGTTCGTGTCGACCGGATGGTTGCCGTCGATCAGCTTCCGCCAGTGCAGGGACCGTAGGTGATGGGCCGTACTCGCGCCGTGCGCCCGTGCGTAGCGGTCACCGGCGGTCTCGGCGTCGGCGGGCAGGCGGTAGGAGGTGGACAGATGGCGGAGTTCGGGATCACGTGCGTGCCGGGCGTGGCTCTGCGCGATCGCACGGTGGAACAGGCCCTCGGCGAGCGGGGACATGGCCAGGAAGTTGACCATGCCGGCGCCCGCGGACTGGCCCGCGATGGTGACGCGGTCCGGGTCGCCGCCGAAGTGCGCGATGTTGTCCCGCACCCAGCGCAGGGCGGCGACACAGTCGAGCAGCCCGTAGTTTCCGGAGGACCGGTGTACCGGCTCGTCGCTCAGCTCGGGTGTGGCCAGGAAACCGAAGGCACCCAGGCGGTAGTTGAAGGTGACCACGGTGAGGCCGTCGCGGGCAAGGTTCTCACCGTCGTAGCGTGGGTTCGCCCCGGTGCCCTCGCGGAAGCCGCCACCGTAGATCCAGACGAGGACCGGGCGCCGCTCCTCACGGTGGGCCGCGCCCGTCCAGATGTTGAGGCTCAGGCAGTCCTCGCTCATGGGCGCGTCGACGCCGGTCGCGGCCGCCTCGGTCGGTGACTGCGGGCACATGGGGCCGAACCGGTCGGCCGGCCGGGTCCCCTCCCAGGCCGGTGGCGGCTGCGGCGACCGCCAGCGCAGGTCGCCGACGGGCGGGGCGGCGTAGGGGATGCCTCGGAAGGCGGTGACGGTGCGGTCCCGGCAGAGGATGCCTTCGACGGGTCCCGCTTCGGTGAGCGCGGTGGGGCGGCCCATGTGGTCCTTTCCGCCCCGGCCGCCCGTCAGCTGCCGGGCGGGTGTGGGGTCTTGTCGAGCAGCAACGCCCGGCGGGCGGAGCCGACGTGATGGCGCATCGCCGCGTTCGCCGCGTCGGGGTTGCGGGTGACGATGGCGAGGAAGATGGTCTGGTGTTCCTCGAACGACCCCGTCCGCGGGTGCTGCGCGGAGAGGTTGCGGTACTGGCGCATCACCAGTGGGTAGAGCAGCGTGTCGTAGGCGCGGGCCAGGGTCGTCTGGTGCGAGGCCTGCTTGATCTGCTGGTGGAAGCTGCGGTTGCCGCGCGAGTAGGCGTCCTGATCGCCACGGGACTGCGCCTCCTCCATCTCCTGAAGGGTGGTGCGCAGTTCTTCGACCTCCTGGGCCGTGGCCCGTTCCGCCGCCTTGCCCGCGAGCGCGGCCTCCAGAATTTCGCGGGCCTCCAGGATGTCCGCAGCCTCCTCGACGGAGAAGCTCCTGGTGCGCACCCCGCGGTTGACCTCGCCGGTGACGTAGCCCTCCTGCGTCAGCCGCGCCAGCGCGGTGCGCATGGTGCTCCGCGACACGTCGAACATCCGCGTCAGGTCCGCCTCGGTCAGCCGCGTGTCGGGTGCGATGCTCCCCGACAGCAGCAGGGAGCGCAGTCCCTCGTAGGCATGGCTGTAGCGGGTGCCAGGTGTTTTCGTCCCGGGTTCGGCACCAATGCTTTCGCTGTCCACCTCGACCGCCTCTGCCTTCCGTGAAAATGAGAACCGAGGCGGGAACAGTAGCTGACGTCATGGCAGGTCAGCTCCCGCTTCCGCCCGGGAACGCGTACAGACGCCGGGCCGTACCCGCGAAGATCTCCTGCCGGTCGCGCTCCGGCAGCCCTGCGAGGACCTCCTGGGCGAGGGCGAGGAGTTCCGGCAGCGACTGCTCGGCCGCCGGACAGTTCGACCCCCAGGCGATCCGCTCGGCGCCGAACGCCTCGACGACCGGTCCGAGGAAGTCCCCGGCTCGCTCTCCGGCGTCCTGGAGCCGCTCAAGGTTGCGATGGGTGAGCTTGAGGTGCAGGCCCGGGTGGGCCGCGAGTTCCGCGACCTCGGCGCCGGCGCGGGCGGGCGAGGCGGCGATGTCGGGGTAGCCGATGTGGTCGAGGAGCACCTTCACGCCCGGGAACCGTTTCAGGAGTTCCACCAGTTGTCCGGTGGCCGACCCGAGGCGCATCTGGAGGCAGACCGGCAGGTCCAGTTCACCGGCCTGCTCCCAGAAGGGGAACGTCTCCGGGGCGACGAACCACTCGCCCTGCGTGGGTACGGTGCTGCCGCTGGTGAACAGCCGCACACCGGCCAGACCACCCTCGCCGACCGCGGCCTTGAGGTTCGTGGCGGCGTCCGGCCGCAGCGGGTCGACCGTGCCCACGGCGACGAAGCGCCCCGGCAGGCGCCGACTGCTGTCGAGGACGTACGCGTTGTCGTAGCCGTAGTTCGTGGTGGCCTGGACCAGGACGGCCTGAGCGATGCCGGTCTCGTCCATGCGACTGACCATGCCCTCGGCGGTCACGGGCCGGGTCGCGGCCCACTCCGACTGCTTTCCCCCGAGCGGGGTCTTCGGGTATGCGGTCGGGTCCTCGGAGATGATGTGGCAGTGTGCGTCGACGACGTCCATGCGGGGTGCTCCCTTGTCTTCGGTGTGTTCTGTGCGGCCGGGCTCCCAGGCTCAGGCGTCCGGGTAGTCGCCCTCGGCGAACAGCGATCGCGCGTCGGTGGGGAAGCCGGGGTCGAGCAGCCCCTGCCGCACGGAGAACCGCACCATCGCGTTCAGGCTGGTCTCGTTGGCCGTGATGCCGTACGGGACGGGGTCGCCGCCGGTCTGCTGTCCCTGGCGGGCCAGTCGGGGCACGGCCGACCACTCGGGCCGGTCGGCGAGATGCCGTCGCTTGCTCTGCGCGAACGCCGCGTACAGCTTGGCCGGCAGGCCGGGGTCGCGCTCCACCAGCTCGGAGCGCACCGAGATCAGCGAGTGCAGCGGGTAGACACCGGTCCGCAGGTAGTGGTCCACGGCGAGCGTGCCGGCCTCCGGGAAGAGCGGATAGGGGCCGTCGTCGCCCCCGGACCGCGGATCGGGCGCCGCCGTCCAGCCGGCCCGGGGCGAACCCGCCCGGCCGGTCCCCGCGTTGCCGGTCAGGGCGGCATCGATCTCCCCGGCGCGCAGCAGCTCGCCCAGCGAGCGGCCGTCCGTGACCCGCTCGACGTTGGCGGGGACCCGCCCCTCGATGTGGTCGTCGTCGTCCACCACCCACGTGATCTTGTCGGTGTCCACCCCGTACTCCTCGCCCAGCACGCCGCGCACCCACACTCCGGTGCTCACCGAGTAGGCGCGCACCCCTACCCGGCGTCCTTCCAGATCGCGCGGCACGCGGATGCCGGAACGGGTGGCGCACTGCACGTCGCCGTGGTGGAAGCGCCGGTTGAGGAACACCGGCACCGCTGTCAGCGATATGCCTTCCTGACGTGCCATCAGGTAGGAGACCGGAGCCAGTTCGCACACGTCGAACTCCAGGTCCCGGATCATTCGCCGGTAGGCGCCGATGACCGGCTTGACCTCCACCGGCTCGACCAGGTACCCGTCCATCCCCGCGTCACCGTCCAGCAGCGGCTGTGCGTGCGGGAAGTCGCCGAGAACCACCGTGAGCTTGTCCATGCTCTGTCCTTTGCTGTTTCTGTTTCCGGTCCGACGGCCCGTGCCGCGGCTTTCAGCCGCCGAGGCGGGCCGGCGGGACGCCGAGTGCCGCACAGGTCCGCTCGACGAGTTCGTCGTAGTCCACCGCCCGTGGAATCACGTCCTGATCCAGCGCGTAGGCGGCGGCCTTGGTGAACGCGCCGCGCAGCGCTTCGAAGCCCACCGGGTGCAGGGCGACCGGCCCGTCGTGCTCCTTGGCGGTCAGCACCGAGCGCATCGCGTCGTACGCGGCGAGGACGGCGGCGGGGTGTTCCGCGGCAGCGGCCGCGGACACGCCGACCACGTGATTGACCGGGATGAACCCCTGGTCCTTCGACCACTGTTCGGCGACCTCGTGGGGGTTGTCGACGGCGGTGCGGGTCCGGTCGTCGGAGGGCAGTTCGTTGCCCATGATCCCGAAGTCGATCCGGCCCGCCAGGAAGTCCGCGGGCAGCTTGGACCCCTCCGGCGCCCGCCGCACCCAGGACGGGTCCTCGGCACCGTCGACGTGGTGGCCCTCGTACGTCCTCCAGTCCACCTTGCGCAGGTCGACGCCGTACTGCTCGGTGAGGAATCCGCGCATCCACACACCGGTGGTCTGGCTCCAGGCGCGGACTCCGACGCTGTGCCCCTCCACGTCGGCAACCGACAGGTTGCCGAGGGTCACCAGGGTCTGGTGCTGGTGGCGTCCGAGGGTGGTGACCGGCAGCAGCAGCACTGGTCTGCCATGAGCGACGGCCTGCAGAACGGTCACGATCGCCAGTTCGCACAGGTCCACGTCCGACGCGTTCACAAAACCGCGGGAGGCCTTGTGCACCGGCGAGATGTCGACGCGCTCCGGCTCCGCACCCGCTTCGCGGGCCGCCGCCAGCGCGGCTGCCGCGAGATCGTCACGGCCAAGCACCAACTGCATTTCTCTCTCCTCTTGCTGCACGAATCGCTGCACTGACTGGGGCCTCAGGGACGGGCGTTGGGGGAACGCGCCGTCGGCGGCCGGTGGTGCCGCTCGTGGTGCCGGCGCAGCAGATCGACGCCGAAGTCGTTGCCGTTGGGGGTGCGCACGACGGTGTGGATGTGCCGGCGCGAGGGGTAGTCGTTGTCGAAGAGCACCCCGGCCATGTGCTCGAACTCGACGAGGATCACCGGGCTGTGGAAGCGGTAGTAGAAGGTGCCGTCGGGGTCCCCGGCCCAGGCGAAGTGGGTGTCGCCCTCGTGGGCCCGCACCTCGTTCATGCGCACCCGGGCGTGCTGGTCGCCGGCCCGGTTCACGTACAGCCCCAGGAGCCGCAGTGCGGTGTCCCGCTGGCCGGCGGACATCCCGCTGAGCGGCAGTCCCTGGTGGTCGAGTTCGTAGTTGTCGCGGAAGGCGCCGACGAACAGCTCGGGCGGCATCGTGTCCGCGACGACGGCCCGCTCCCGCTGTCGGCCGTCGAGTTGGGTGAACAGCTCGTGGCCGAGAGCCTCCTCGCCCCGGAAGGCCACGGTCCCGGCGTACTTCCCGGACCCGGCGACCACCGGTTCGGCGCCCAGGAAGGAGGGGGTGAGGACCATCTGGTCCCCGACGAAGACGCAGTTGACGTTGACGTGGTGGCCGTCGAGCTGCCAGCCCCACGGGCCGCCGTCCTCCGGCTCACCGTAGAGGGAGAACCAGTACAGCCACTCGTTGAGCCCCTCGGTGTTGCCGCTCAGCTCGCCGATGGTGAGGTTGAGGCGCATCAGGTCGACCATCTGCCGGAACCCGTCCGCACTGAGACTTTCCCGGACGACGGCCAGGGCCCGTTCGCGCCCCGCGTCGTCGAAATCCTCCAGCAGCAGGCCGTGACGCAGGAAGTACCGGGCTCCGTTGTTCCAGTGGCGCCAGCTCACGTCGTCCATCGCGAACCGGCCCTCGGCGAGCTGCTCTTCCGTCAGGCCCGCGAGGTAGTCCTCCGCGGCCCGGTACACCTTGCCGACGTCCGCGCCCGTGCCGCGCAGCGGGAACAGACCCGGCCGGATGCCGTCCGAAGTGGTCACTCCCCGAAAGGGCTCGTCCGCCGCCTTCACGCGCCAGGCGACCTTTTCGAGCAGGTCGGGTGTCCAGACCTCCGGCTTGCGCGTGGGCGGATTGCCCCGCTTGCGCAGCCCTACCGGCTCTCCCGTCACCGCTCCTCCTCTCGATGTCTCTTCACCGGTGCGCCGCCCGGCGGCGCACCCCTGCCGATCGCCTTCTCACCGGTCGAGGAAGGCTGTCTTCTTCTCGATGGCCGCGACATCCACCGACTCCCCGATGAGGCTCTGCTCCAGGGCGTACTGTCCGGCGATCTCCAGGCAGGCGCTCAGTGACGCGCTCCAACCGGCCACGACCGCGCGCCCGGCGGGCGAGTCGTCACGCTCGTCCGCGGTGTCCGCGATCGCCTGCTTGAGAGCCCGGTAGAAGGCGAGTACGGCGTCCGGACGGGTGCGCAGGACGTCGTCGCGCACCACCAGCAGATGGTTCGCCGGGATCGTCCCGTGCCGCTCGGCCCACGCCTGCCCGGCGGTCTCGGCGTCCGCCACGAGCGGGAGAAGACCCGCACCTTGTCCGCCGATCGCCTTCGGGCCGAGCACCGCCGCACAGACGTCATGGGCGTGCAGCAGGTCCGCGACCCGCCCGGTCTCCGACCGCTCCACGTTCGCGGGATTGACGTACTGGGCGACATGGACGTCCTCGGTGGTCACCCAGGTGATGTCGGAGGACTCCACCCCGTACTCCTCGCGCAGCCAGCCACGCACCCACAGACCGGTGGTCTGGCCGTACGAGCGCACACCCACGCGCCGGCCGACGAGTTCCCGGGGGCTGAGGTGTGGGCCCTCGGGCAGCCTGGTCAGGGAACGGTGGTGGGTGCTGCCCACCAGTACCACCGGCAGCAGGGTGACCGGGACGCCGGCGTCGCGTGCCTGGAGGTAGGTGGCCGTCGGCATCTCGCAGATGTCGTAGGCCAGTTCACGGACCATCCGGGCGAAGGCCGGGGGCAGTGGGGAGGACTCCGGGTAGTGGCAGTCCACCCCGTCCACCGGGACGGCCCCGTCCTTCAGCGGCCGGGTGTGCGGGTAGTTGCCCAGCAGCACGGACAGCGGTGCCCTCGGATGTGTCCCGCTCACGGCGCTCACACGTCCTCGCCGTACTGGATGCGGCGGTACGGAGTGCTCAGCACCTCGCGGGTGATACGGACGTCGATCACGGTGGGCCGGGGGGCCCGCACGTACTCCGCCAGTGCGTCGCGCAGCTCCTGTGCCGTGCGGACCGTGGCCCCGCCGCCGCCGAGCGCCTGGGCGACCGCCCCCAGTTCGGGCGTGGAGATGGTCGCCAGCTCCGGGTCCAGTCCCTTCGCCTTCGCCTTGTGGTATTCGGCGCCGAGGCCCTGGTCGTTCATCACGACGACGAGCAGCGGGATGTCGTAGCGGCACGCCGTCTCGAACTCCGGCAGGTGCATGACGAAGCTCGCGTCACCCTCCACCACGAAGCCGGGCTTGTTGCCCTTCGCGACCATCTGGCCCATGGCGATCAGCGGGGCCTGTCCGATGGCGCCGAACATGCCGTAGTTGGAGAGCACGTCACGGGAGCGCTGGAAGAGCATGGTGCCGAAGTCGGTCTGGTGTCCGCTGCCGAGCACCAGCCCCATCTCGCCCGGGAGTTCATGGTCGAGGATCCAGATCGCCTCGCGCGGGTCGAGCCGTCCGGGCTCGCGCACGTACTCCGCCGGCTGCTGGGCCCGGGCGGTCAGGTGCTGCCGGACCTGGTCGGTGTGGAAGCCCTCCAGCCGGGCGGACCGCTCCTCAAGCGCCCGGGTCAGCTCGGTGAGGGCGCTGACCGCGTCGGCCTGGAGGTAGCAGTCCGCCGTCCTGCCGTTGCCCATCACCAGGTGCGGAGCGGTGTCGATCTGGACGTACTTGGCCTCGGGGTAGAGGTAGCCGCTCTCGATGGTGTAGTGGTTCAGGCTGGCGCCCACCGCGATCACGCAGTCGGCCTCCTGAAGCAGTTCCATCGACACCTTGTCGCCGAAGAGACCCGACAGACCGACGTGGAACCCGGTGCGGTCGCACAGCCAGTTCTTCGCCTGGAGGGTGGTGGCCAGCAGGGCGCCGGTGCGCTCCTGGAGGGCGAGGATCTCCTCACCGGCGTCCGCCTTGCGCGCACCCCGCCCCGCGATGATCACCACTCGCTCGGCGTCCTGGATCAGGTCGCAGGCGGCCCGGACCCTGGCCGGGTCCGGCAGCAGCCGGCGCTTCTCGATCAGGGCGGTGGACGGTACGTAGTTCTCGTCGTAGTCGTCCAGATCGGCGACCTGTACGTCGAAAGGCGCGCTGATCATGACCGGCTTGGACTCGGTCCGCGCCAGGTAGAAGGCCTGCCGTACGGCGTCCTGGGCGTTCTCGGGCCGGGTCACCTGGATGAACTCGCACTCGATCGCGGCGGCGAAGCGCCGCTGGTCGAGGTACTGGGTGGCGCCCTCGTCGCCCAGCGGGGTCTCCCCGCAGAAGGCGACCAGGGGGGTGCCCGCCCGGCTCGCGCAGAGCATCGAGGTGGCCAGCTGCGAGACGCCGGGGCCGCTGGTCGTGGTGACCACGCCCGGCGCTCCCGCGCCACGGGCCCAGCCGTCCGCCATGCCGAGGCCGGAACCCTCGTGCCGCACCTCGTACAACCGCACCCCGCGGTCGGCGAGCGCGGCCATCCAGTGCATGTTGGCGTCGCCCATCATGCCGAAGACGTCGCTGGTGCCTTCCTTCACGAACGCCTCGGCCAGTGCTTCGTAGACCTTCACTTCTGGGACTCCTTCACGTTCGCCGCGGCCGTCGCGCGCGCTTTCAGGACGCCGTCGAGCCGTGCGAAGACCCGCAGCGCGTTGCCTCCGTAGACCGCCTGCCGGTCGGTGTCGCTCAGGCTGTCGATGGAGTCGAGGGTGTACTTGGTGTCGTCGAACCGCCGCCCGGTCTCCGGGTCCACGCTGCGGACCGCGCCGATCATCTCCGAGGCGAACAGGACGTTCTCGGCGGGGACGATGTCCAGCAGCAGTTCCATGCCGCGCTGGTGGTACACGCAGGTGTCGAAGGAGACGTTGCGCAGGATCGACTCCTCCAGCGGCGGCCGGCCGCGGTCCAGCATCATTCCGCGGTAGCGGCCCCAGTGATAAGGCACGGCGCCGCCGCCGTGCGGCAGGATCAGCTTCAGCGTCGGGAAGTCCTTGAACAGATCCGACTCGCACAGCTGCATGAACGCCGCCGTATCACCGGCCAGGTAGTGGGCGCAGGTGCCCTGCATCGCCGGGTTCCTCGACATCGCGACGTGGATCATCGCGGGGACGTCGAGGTCGGCCATCTTCTCGTAGAGGGGGTAGTAGACCCGGTCCGTCAGTGGCGGCGCCTGGTAGTACCCGTCCGACGGGTCCGGGTTGAGCAGACAGCCGACGAAGCCCAACTCCTCGACGCAGCGCTCCAGTTCGGCGACGGAGTTGCGCACGGAGGCGGCCAGCGCGTCGCCCGGGGACTGCGGGAGCTGGCACACGCCCACGAACCGCTCGGGGAAGAGACCGCACACCCGGGCGATCAGGTCGTTGCTGACCCGCGACCAGTCGAGGCTGGTCCGCTCGTCGCCGTAGTGGTGGGCCATCTTCCCCGCGCCGGGCGAGAAGAGCGTCAGGTCGGTGCCGCGCTCGATCTGCAGCTTCAGCTGGCCGTTCTCGATGGCGGTACGGATCTCGTCGTCGCTGATGTGCAGTGCGTCGGGCGAGACCCGGGCGCCGGACTCCTCGAACGCCCGGATCTGCTTCTCCCGCCATTTCCCCAGCGCGGGAGGCGCCGTGGTGAAGTGGCCATGACTGTCGATGATCATGAGTTGCTCCGAAACTCGCGGTGCGGTGGTCGCGTGGTGGGCGGCCGGGGCCGGCGGGCCCCGTCAGCCACGGCCGGTCAGCTCCCGGGCCTTGTGCAGGCCGGGGTAGGTGCGCACCGGTGCCGACATCAGGAACCGGTAGCCGTCGTCCAGCACCTGCTTGACGTTGTCGGCGGTGACGTGCGGATGGCCCACGGCGACTCCGCGTTCACCGCAGATGTCGAGGATCTGCCGCTTGCACTCCAGGACGCGCGGGTGCTCGTACTGGCGGGGGAAGCCCAGTTCCTGGCTCATGTCGCCCTCGCCGATCAGGACCAGCCCGATGCCGGGCACCTGGTCGAGGATGTCCGGCAGGTTCTTGATGCCGAGCTGGTCCTCGATCATGAGGCCGACCAGGATCTCCCCGTCCGGGGCGAGCGGCCACACGTCGGCCCTGGCGTAGTACTCGATGTTCGGGATGCCCCAGTAGCGTGTCGCCGCGTGCGGGCCGTCCCCGCGCAGGCCGGCCGGCTCGTGGCGGGGAGCGTCGGGCAGCCGCGGGTAGCGGCAGGCGGCGACGGCGTTACGGGCCTCCTCCACCGTGGAGATGTGCGGCCAGACGATGCCGAACGCGCCGAGGTCCAGGGCCTGTTTGGCGTGCCACTGCGCCTTCTCCGCGCCGTTGGCGGGGATGCGCACCAGCGGGGTGACGGCCGGCGCGAGGCTGTCCGCCTCGTACACCCGTCGCCTGCTCAGCAGGTACTGGAAGCTGTCCTTCAGCGCGTTGATGTCCCAGGGCTTGTGCTCCATCTCGAACACCACGGCGTCGTAGTCCGAGTTGCTCAGCTCGGTCGCGGACGCCGGGTCGGCCGCGGAGAAGGTCGCGAAGACGTGCTGTCCCGCGTCCAGGGCGCCGATCACCTTGTTGAGCCTGGGCGATGTCATCGCCGACCTCCCTGGTCGAGTGCTTCACCGGACCGGTTCTCCGAACGCGGCGTCGCCTGCGGCGGCTGCGGCTGTGGCTGAGCCGGCGGCGGCTGAGCCGCGCGCCCGGCCCGACGCCCTGCCCACCACGCCCGCAGACGGGCGAACAGACCGGCCGGCCGGGACGGAGCCGTGCGCGCGCCGTCGGAGACCGCCCCGCGCGGCTCGGAGCGCACGGAGGTGAGTGGCGCGGAGGGCGCTGCTGCGAATGGCTCGGTGGATGCGGCCGTGAGTGGCTCGGTGGGCGCGGCGCACTTCTGGATCAGTCGGCCGGTGAACTCCTCCGTCATCCTGGAGACCACCATCCCCGCGCCCGACTCGATCAACTTGACGAGCTTGCCGTTGAGTTCGATCTCGCCGTCGCAGAAGACCCGTGAGATGCCGGGGCTGTCCCCCTCGACGACCCGGAAAGTGGCGTCGGCACTGAAGCGGGTGGCGCCCTGCCCGTCCGCGCCGCGGGCCCCGAGACGGCCCTCACGTGCGGACTCGTCCAGGTCCAGGGAGAGCCGGGCGGCGAACTTGACCCGAAGCCCGCCGAACTTGATGGCCAGGGTTCCGTCGAAGGACCCGTCGTCGTGTGACGGCCCGAGTTCGGCACCGCCGACGCAGGACACGACGGCAGAGGGATCCGAGATGACCTCCCAGACACGTTCGGGCGGACTCGGTACGACGATCTCTTCCGTGATCGATATCAAAGCTGTGAACCTCACTCGGCGGCAGGCGCGACGTCAGGGGAAAAGGGCATGACGGCACAACCGGCTTGGCGGTTTGGCGGTTTGGCGATGTGGGGTACGGAGCTCCAGGCGGCGGGCTCGGGGTGTGCGTGTGTGTGCGGGGGGGGCGTTACACGGCGGCCTTCCGCTCGGCGGCGAAGAGACCCCAGAGATCGTTGTAGAGCTCCGAGAATTCGGGTGACTCGACGAGCGAGCCGATCTGGCGCGGGCGTGCGAAGGGGACCTGCATGACACGGCGGATGGTGCCGGGGCCCTTCGACATCACAATGACCTCGTCGGCCAGGTAGATGGCCTCATTGAGGTCATGTGTCACGAAGATCAAAGTCCCGTTCTGCTCGCGCCAGATGTTGAGCAGTTCCTGCTGGAGTTCGAGCCGGGTGATGGCGTCGAGCGGCCCGAACGGCTCATCCATGAGCACGATGGACGGGTTGTAGATCAGCGCTCGGGCTATCGCGCAGCGCTTCTGCATACCGCCCGACAGTTCCCGGGGAAAGTGATTCTCGAAGCCGGTCAGGCCGACGAGCTCGACCCAGTGCGCGACCCGCTCTTCGCGTTCCTCCTTGGGAACCTTGCGGAACTTGAGCGCCAGGCCGATGTTGGCCCGCACACTCAGCCAGGGCAGCAGGTGGGACTGCTGAGTCACGTACGCCGCATCGGAGTTGACGCCGGTGACCTGTTCGCCGGCGTAGTGGACCTGCCCCTGTGTGGGAGTGAGCAGTCCGGCGGCCAGGTTGAGGATGGTGCTCTTACCGCACCCGCTGGGTCCGATCACGGCGACGACTCTGCCGCGGTCGACTTTGAACGACACGTCCTCGATCGCCGGTCGGTGAGTGCCGGGAAACTCCAGAGTGACGTGCTCTAGACGGAGAGCCTCCGGGTGGGAGTTGCGCTGTGTGGTCGACATATCTGTCTCCTCGGCCTCCTCCTCGCAAGAGATGAAGCGGGGGCCATGCGCTCGCGCCTGTGGCGGCGTTCGTGGGTGGCGGGGCTGTGACAGGTGGTGCTTCTGATGCACGCGAACGGGCATCGAGGTCGGCTGGACCCTCCTGCTGACGCAACCATCGGCGACCCTTCGAGCCACCAAGATTGTCTGACAACCGGTAAGGGGAACGTAACACCACCCCTCAGGGGGCACAAGAAGTCTGCAGGGAGAACGTGACATTCACAGAAAGCCTGAGCCCTCTCAGCGAAGGACTGTCAGACAAAGTTGGTCACCAACGCGGCGCAGAGCACCCATCACACGGAGTGGCGGGCATGAGGACGTGGTGGGCGCTCCCCTCGGCAACGCATCGCCGGACGCCTCGCCGACGTCATCACCCACCCCGCCGGCCCGCCCGCACGACACCTTCACCATCAAGGTAGGGCGGTGCCGCACAGTGGGCCCTCCACGAAGTACCGGGTGAAGACGTGTGCAGCCATCCCCCAGCCTTGAGCAGCCGGGCGGTACCTTCGCCGCCCCATCCCTGGGTTTCCCAGCTGCCGAAGATTGTCCAATAATCCAGCGGTGTCGGTGCTGCGGAATTCCGGGATGTGCATGTCCTTGCTGCAGGCATCTTGCCGGTGCGGGTCACGCGGGTTACGTTCGACGCAGTTCTTGTCAGACAATCGCGGCAGGAACGTGCTCAACCGAGCCCGTCGACAGGCGAGTCGTCCCTCCTACGTTCTCGTCTGCGGCAGCCCGGCCAGGCGTCGTCCCTCACCGACGCCCAGGTCGCCGCGCTCAGGAAAGCGCGGATCCAGGTCGGCGGCGGATGGCAGGACCCGAGCCACGCCTACCACGCCGACGAGGCCTCTCTGCTGACCGGCCTCGGTGTCCCGGCAGCGCCCGGCTTCAGCAACGGCGGCCACAGCTGGTTCGTGTGGCGCCTCGACCTCGGGGACTTCCTCACGCGTACCGCTTTCTTCCCTCCCGCGGCGGGGTGAAGCGGCCCCACCCGGTCCACACGGCCTGCGCCACTCGGTGCGCGCGGCCGGCCCCAGCCGCCACCAGCCCATCCAGTGATCGGGAGATCCGAATGGCCGTGTCAGACAGCCACCACCCCAGCCCCGCGGACCCTGCGCTGCACCGACGGGACTTCCTCGGCCGCACCACGGGCATCGCCGTGGGCGCCGTCCTGCTCAACGCCGTCGGCGCGCAGTCCGCGTCGTCCGCGGAGCCGTCCGGGAAATCGGCCGGGAAGTCGGCCGAGAAGTCGTTCGGTGACAGGCCGGTGCGGACCGCGTCCGGCCTTGTCTCCGGTGTGCCCGGCGCGGCGTCCGGAGTCACCGTCTTCAAGGGGCTTCCCTACGCCTCCTCCACCGCCGGCACGAACCGGTGGCGCCCGCCGCAGCCGGCGCCGTCCTGGACAGGCATCCGCAAGGCCGACACGTTCGGCGACGCGCCCCCCGCAGGAGTCGAGCACCCTCCCGATGAGCGAGGACTGCCTCAACCTCAACATCTGGACCGGCGCAGGGAGCGGCGTCGAGCGGCGCCCGGTGTACGTATGGCTCTACGGAGGCGGGTTCTCCGCCGGAAGCGGTTCCGACCCCAGCTTCGACGGCTCGGTCCTGGCGAGCAAGGGCGTCGTCGTGGTGACCATCAACTACCGTCTCGGCGCCCTGGGTTTCCTCGCCACCCCCGAGCTGAGCGAGGAGTCCGACCAGGGCGTCTCGGGCAACTACGGCCTGCTCGACCAGATCGCGGCCCTGAAGTGGGTCCGGCGCAACATCGCCGCGTTCGGCGGCGATCCGCGCCACGTCACCGTGGGCGGCCAGTCCGCCGGCGCCGGCTCCACGGACATGCTGTCCATGTCCCCACTCGCCGCCGGGCTCTTCCAGCGATCCCTCGCCGAGAGCCAGGTCCGCTGCCCGAGCGATCCCGAACTGCGCTACCTCGGCGTGTCGCTGCGCACCATGGACGCCGCCCTCCAGCAGGGTCCCGCCTACGGCGCGACGAAGGGCGCGACCACACTGAAGCAGCTGCGCGCCCTGCCGTGGCAGGACTTCACGGACGGCGCCTCGCTCAAGGACGAGACGGTCGACACCAAGTCCGTCGCGAAGCCCCCGCTCTTCAGGCCCGTCGTCGACGGCTGGGTGCTGCCCGCCGGCTACCGGGAGACGTACGACGCCCGTACGCAGAACGACGTCTGGTACCTGGCCGGCAACAATCTCGACGAGAGCGGGGCCGTGCCCGAGACGGCCTTCGAACACTGGCGCCAGACGGGCTACCCGGACCGCCCCGGCGCCCCTCCCGTCCACGTCACTCTGGACGACTACGTGACCGCGGCACGGCGGAAGTTCGGCGCGATGGCCGACGAGTTCCTGCGGATCTACCCAGCCGGTACGGACGGCGAGGCGGCCCTCGCCAGCAACGACGCGGTCCGCGACAACTCCCGCGTCTCGACGTATCTGTGGGGCACCGAGTGGACCAAGGGCGCCGACCGGCCGGTGTACACCTACTTCTGGACGCACCGCCCGCCGGGCCCCGACCATGACATCCGCGGTGCGTACCACGGCTCCGAGATCGTCTACTTCTTCGGCAACCTCAGCCCGGACACCCAGGGGTGGACCGACCAGGACCACGAGATCGCCGACACCATGTCCTCCTACCTGGCGAACTACATCGCCACCGGAAACCCGAACGGTCCCGGTCTGCCCAGGTGGCCCGCCTACGGTCCCGGCTCACCGACCGTGATGGAGGTCGGCGGGCACTTCGGGCCGATGCGGGTGGCCTCCCCCGAGAAACTCCACTTCTGGAAGCGGTACTTCGCGACGCAGGACGCCTGGTAGGGGCTTCGCATCCCTTCAGAGGAACCGCACCCGATTCCGTTGTGTGCAGCGGCCGTTCCTTGTGGGGCAAACGACCGGCACAGTGAGCGACTGAGCCGGGCTACTGTGCCCCTCATAAGGGGACGGCACCGGCCTTGGCGGGTGCGCTTTCGGCTTCCCGGCGAGTGGAAACGCGAATCGTGACGTCCTGATGCCCGCTCTTCGTTCCGCCGTCCACGTCGCCGTCCACGTCGCCGTCGGCAGACTCAATCGCCGTTGCACAGACAGGGAGACTCCATGAACCACACGACGAACACATCCGGGAGTATGCGCCGAAACGCGGCCCGGGCCGCCCTCTCGTTGGTCACAGTCGCCGCCTCGTTCCTCGGGTTCGCCGCGGCATCGGCGGGCACGGCACAGGCAGCGGTGACCAACTGCGCCTGGACCCTCGAAGACGGCGGCAGATACGCGACCTGGGCCCAGGTGAAGTGCGCAGGAGGCTCCAGTTACTACCGGGCCTGGGTCAAGTGCCCCGATCCGAACGCCTCCGGTGGGTACAAGACGGTGTACGGGCCTACGGTGCTGCCCGGAAAGGCGTCGCGGGCCGACTGTGGCACCAAGACGTACGTGGACTACGGCAAGCAGGTCTTCACCTACCCGCCCGGCGTCTGATCACCGCTCCCGCGCTGTGTGGGGCCCGCCGGTACGCCCGGCGGGCCCCTCCGCATGCCCCTGATTCGGGCCCAGGAAGGCGGTTATGCAGGTCAAGCCCTACATACGACTCTCACCCCTACCCTGTTTCGAGAGCTCTCCTCCCCCGGCTTGATCTTTAACGTCCGGCGTCGACGAATGACGGGTCGAACTTGCTCACTCGGTCCGGTAACTGCCCTACGCGGAAGCCGCCTTCGTCCGAACATGTGCTCCGACCAAGGAACACACAGCGCGCGGGCGTTGTCGCCCAGCCGGCCCATCGGCCCCGAAGTCTTGGTGCGGTCTCTCTGCCCTCGGCAGGGCAGTACGTCATTACAGATCAGGGCAAAACGGCATACAGGTTGAAGGGGAGCCGTATATCGGATCATCCTTGGCGCCATGAGTCTCACCTCCACCTCCTTCGATCTGCCCGCCACGGGCGACTACGCCCGCGACTGGGCCCTGGTCGACGTGGAGACTTCCGGGCTCATACCCCGGAGGGACCGGGTGCTGTCCGTCGCGGTGGTGACGATCGGACCCGACGGCGAGCAGACCGGGGAATTCTCGACGCTGCTCAACCCGGGATGCGACCCGGGGCCGGTGGAGGTGCACGGGCTGACCGTCGAACGGTTGCGGGGTGCGCCGGCCTTCGACCAGGTTGCCGGACGGATCGGAGCGATGCTCCAGGACCGGGTCCTGGTCGCCCACAACGCTCAGTTCGACTACGACTTCCTGGCCCACGAGTTCGCCCGTGCGCGGATGTGGCTGCCGGTGTCCCAGCGGCTCTGCACCTTGGCCCTGAATCGTCAGGTGGATCCGCCGACGGACGACATGAAGCTGGGCACACTGGCCGCCCACTACGGCGTACCGCAGCAGCACGCGCACGATGCGCTGGACGACACCCGGGTGCTTGCCGGGATCCTGCGGGCTTCGCTGCACGAGGCGGCGCGGCTCGACCTGCCGTTGCCGCTGGTGAGCTGCCCGCCGCGGGCGGAATCGCAGTTCACGCCGAAGCCGCCCAAGACGCCGTGCGCCTACCGCAATCCGGGGCGGATGACTCCTGGCGGGCCGCTGCTGCAGGGGATGAAGATCGCGATAACCGGTGAGATCGCGCACGCACGGGCGGAGCTGGTCGGGCGGGCTGTTGCCGCCGGGCTGAACATGGTGACCTCCGTGAGTCGGCACACCAGCGTGCTCGTCACCAACGAGCCGGTGTCCCAATCCGCGAAGGCCCGACGCGCAGCCGCCGAGGGCGTGCCGGTCATCGACGAGCACACCTTTCTGCGGCTGCTGGCCGATGTGCAGGCCGGGGCAGTACATGAGGCGACGGCCGCTTCCGCCGTGATCGCGCCGGTGAAGGCACCGGTGAAGGCGACGGCAGAGGGCCGGACCGCCGAGCCTGAATCCACCACAGCACCTGTTCCGGAAGTGCCTGTCCTGCCGCCGCCCTCCCTCGGCGCAACCGTCCCTGCTCCGCGCGAACCCGGCGACTCGGCCGGCACCTTGGCCAAGCCGCTGGTGCGCCGCCGGGTGCTGGTGCTGGGCGGTGTCCATGCCGACGCCGCCGCGGCTCGTACCAGCATCGTCGATCTGGGCGGATCCGCAGCGGTCAACCTGTCCGCCAGTGTCACCGATGTCGTCCTTCTCGCCGACGGTGAGAAGGACCGCCGCATGAGTCGCATCACCGCCCTTGAGCTCCCCGTGCACGACGCGGATTGGCTGAATTCCCCGACCGCCATCGACCCGGACACGACGGCTGTCCGGCCGCACGAGCCGCACGTGATGCCGAGGGGCGGCGTCATCGACCTGCCCATGCCCCACGGCACACCCGTGCCCGAGTGGTACGTCACCGTCGGCTGGGCTCCACAGGCCGACTGCGAGATCGACGTCGTCGCCTTCCTCCTCGACGAGGACGAACAGGTCACCTTCGACGAGGACTTCATCTTCTACGGCGCCCCGGAAAGCCCCGCCGGCACCGTGCGGCTGCTCACCGGCGGTCCCGCCGAACAGACCATCGCCCTCGATCTCGCGTCCCTGCCGCCCGCGACCCGAAAGGTCGTCGTCGCCGCGGCCATCGACGGCGTAGCCACCTTCGGGACGGTCGGCGCGATCCAGCTCGGTGCGGCTCCCGGCAACAGTGGATCACCCCTCACCCGGGCCACCCTGGACGCCGCGACAACCGAACGCACCATGCTTCTCGCGGAGATCTACCGCAGGGGTCCGGTCTGGCGCCTGCGCGCCGTCGGCCAGGGCTACAACCACGGCCTCGATGCCCTCGCACGCGGATACGGGGTCGGCATCGCCGACTGAGCGACGATGCCGGAAGTGGAGAGGGACCTCTGTGCGTCCGCTGGACCAGGCGGCGGCGACGCGGTGCGGGCGGGAACCAGGCGTAGGAACCCGCAGGCTCGGGGACGGCCCAGTGGGCAGTCGCCGGGGGCCTTCGATCTGCCTCTGGGAGCGCTCCTCAGGAGGCTACGCGGACACCGCCAGCACCTGCTTGCCCACGACTCCGCCTCGTTCGAACGCCTGGTGCGCCGCGGTGATGTCCGCGAGCGGGTACACACGGTCGACCACCGGGCGCAGCGCACCCGATGTGACATGGCCGGCCAGGTCACGCAGCAGGGCCGTGTCGGGGTTGGCGCTGAAGGTGCGGATACGGCGGGAGCCGTGCACGCTCGACGCGGCGATCGCGGCCAGGGCCGGCCCGGAGAGTCCGACGGTGACCATCCGGCCGCCCTTGGCCAGCCGGCTCCGGTAGCAGTGCAGTTCCCTGCCGACGGTGTCGACGATGGCATCGAAGGGGCCGATCCGGTCCGAGGTGGTGGAGCCGTAGTCGAGGACCGCGTCGGCGCCGAGGCCGGTGAGGAGCTCGGCGTGGCGGTCGCGGGCCAGCGCGGTCACGTGGCCGCCCAGCGCGTGGGCCAGTTGAACGGCGGCGGTGCCCACTCCGCCGGCCGCGCCCCGGATCAGGACCCGTTCCCCGTCCGCGAGGCTCACGCTGTCGCGCAGCGCGGTCAGCGCCGTGGCGCCCGCGACGACCAGGGATGCCGCTTCGGCCGACGAAATGCCCTCGGGGGCGGGAGCGATACGGTCCGCGGACACCACCACGAACTCGGCCGCCCCCGCGGTGATGTGCCGCCGGCGGGGGTGCACCATGCCCCACACCCGTTCACCGACCTGCCAGCCCTCGACGCCGGCGCCGGTCGCGGCGACGGTGCCGGCGAAGTCCAGGCCCACGCCGATCGGGAATGTGCGGCCCGACACCATCTTCAGCTCTCCGGCGCGGACGATCACGTCGTGCCCGTTGACGCTGGAGGCCTCGACCGCCACCAGGACTTCACCGGCGCCGGGAGCGGGACGCTCGACGTCATTGACCCGCAGTACGTCCGCCGCACCGTAGCTCGTGATCTGAACGGCCTTCATGTCGCTGTCCTTCCGTGACCTGCTGTGTGGTTGGTCCGATACTGGACCCGCCAGGCGACATGACGCTCGTTCCGCTTGTCCTGGGTCCGCCAGACCCACCCTCACCGTCCGCGCCCACGGCATACTGACGCCGTGACCGACGCCTCCGCCGCCCTGAGCGACGATCCCCGGCGCGAACTCGCCGAGTTCTTGCGCACCCGCCGAACCCGCCTGCGCCCCCAGGACGTCGGCCTGGAACCGGGCCCGAGGCGACGCGTCGCCGGGCTGCGCCGGGAGGAGCTGGCCCTGCTGGCCGGGGTGAGTTCGGACTACTACCAGCGCATGGAGCAAGGACGCGACGTCAGGCCCTCCGAACAGGTCCTGGACGCCCTCGCACGCGCCCTCAACTTCTCCGCCGAGGAGTCCCGGCACCTGCACAGCCTCGCCGCCGCCGCACGTACCCCGGCCCGCAGCCCGCGACCGTACGTCCCGGAGGAGGTGCCGGACACGACGCTACGGCTGCTGCGCACCATGACCTCGCCCGCTCTGGTCGTCGGCCGCTTCCTGGACGTGCTGGCCTGGACCCCGCTCGCCGGGGCCCTGCTGGGCGAGTTCACCCACCAGCCCCAGGCGCGGCGCAACCTGCTGTCGCTGTTCCTGAACCCCGAGGCCGACCAGGTGTGCCCCAAACGCGCAGCCACCGTCGCCGAACTGACCGGAATGCTGCGGACCCAGGTCGCCGCCGATCCCGGGAACCCGCGCGCCGTGGAGCTCGTGGGTGAACTCGCCGTCCGGAGCGACGAGTTCGCGGCGCTGTGGGCCCGCCACGATGTGGAAGAACCCGTCCGCGGCCAGATGCGCATCGACCACCCCCTGGTCGGCGAACTCAACCTGGACTGGGAGGCCTACCCGATACCGGGCAACCCCGGACCCGTCCTGTTCGTCTGCACAGCCGCCGAGAACAGCCCCGACGCCGAACGACTCCAACTGCTCGCCGGCCTGTTGTCCCCCGGGCCGCCATCACGCCCATGACCCGCCGCCGGGCCTGTACCTCCGAGCGCCACCACCTCTCCCACTGCTACGCGTTGCCAGAATCAACTGGAGCGAGCGCCGGCTGCATGTCCGAGAGCAGTGCGTGACGAGCAGCTTGTTCTCATCACGCGTCTTGTATCCGGTGTTCAGGCAGTCGACGACATTGCGGCCCAGCCGCTCGATCTCTTCCTGTGTGGCATCGCGCATCGTCTTCTCCTGTCTTCTCCTGTATCCGCTGTCCGCTGTCCGCGCGCAGCGTGAGGAGAATCGGCGGCTTCAACACCGCGACGGCCAGCGGGATGCCCTGGGCCTCGGACACCACATGCAGCTTGCTGCCCTTCTTGCCGCGATCGACCGGGTTCGGCCCGGTCAGCGTGCCCCTTTCGGCCCGGACCGAGGCGGCATCGACGATCGCCGAGGCCCGGTCCAGCTCGCCCCGCGCACCGAGTTCGTCCAGAACCGCCCGGTGGAGCCGACGCCACGGTCCCGCCCGGATCCACGCGGTGAACCGGCGATGCGCGGTCGCGGGCGAGACGCCGAACGTCTCCGGCAGATGCCGCCAGGCGCACCCGCTGGTCAGCACATACACGACCGCCGTGAACACGGGGCCCGCTCGGCACACGGAGCAGTCCCGCCGCCCTGCGGACGGGAGTTGAACGACGGCAGCAACGGTGCGACCAGCTCCCACAGACCGTCAGGAACCAGCCGCTGCGACAGATCGACACCCACAAGCAGCAATGATGCCGCAGCTCACCACACGAGCACGTGAGACATCCTCTTAAGAAGAGCCTGTATGCGACCGCGTTATGGGGCAGCCGCGCATCGCATACTTCGGCCGTAATCCCGCCTTACAGCAAAGCATTCTTTCACTCCGGCCGCCGCTGGCGTATCACTTCACGGACACTTTCATTTTGAACAGTTTCTCCGCATTTCGGAACGCAATCTTTTCCTTGTCTTCGCGTGGCAAATCGACTCCACGGAACCAGTCGGTCTGCTCCTTTATGTCCGCAAACGGGTAGTCGGTTGCGAACATCACTCGGTCCACGCTTATGTACTTCAGCAGGAGATCGAGCAGTTCGGTCTGGGGGAATGCGCTGGTTGTGACCCAGAAGTTGTCCTGGAAGTATTGCCCGATGGGCTTCTTGAGCGAGTCTTTGGTCGGCTCGCCCATGTCATTGACGATCCGCTTGTAGTAGAAGGGAAGACCTTCGCCCATGTGGCCGATGATGATTTTTAGTTTGGGGAATCTGTCGAAAACCCCGTACGTGATCATCCGAACGCATTGGGTCAGCACCTCCTGGTGCCAGCCATATCCAGACCCACTGAAAATGTAGTCTTGGAACTCTTCCGTGTATTCAGACCGTGTGGTGCTGTAGTAGATCTTGAAGACCTCGTCAGCTGGATAGCCGGGATGCAGGTAGATCGGCACATCGAGAGCAACGGCACGTGCCAGCACAGGCTCGAAATCGGGATGATCGAGATACTTCTTCGCGATGTGTCCGTTGGTCAGTGCGCCCAAGAAGCCATCTTCTCGAACCGAGCGTTCCAGTTCGTCCGCCGCCGCCTCCGGGCTCCGCAAGGGCAAGGTGGCGAAAGCCTTGAAGCGGCCCGGATATTTGGCGATCGGCCCGTCTACAAGTTGCCGGTTAAGGCGATAGGCAAGGTCGATGCCCCTTTGCCCGGGGACATTTTGCACGGAGGGTGTATGAGCAGAGAGGATTTGAACATTGAGTCCCCCCGCATCCATATCGCCGATGCGGCGTTGACCTAGATCCGAAAGACCAATTTCCTCAAGGAACGCTATGTGATCCTGATTGATGGAGTTCAGCTTCAACAACGTGGGAGTCGAAAAGGTCTCCTCCGTGCCGATGAAGGGCAGGTCCTGGTCCCGCCGTGAAATTTCCGAAGTCTTGTCCGAAGTCTTGTCCGAAGTCTCGTTATCGCTCACTTCCGAGACAATGGCGTGCGTGGACAAGCCGGCACCAATGCCAAGTGCCGTGCTGGCGGCGAGAAAGCCGCGGCGTCCCATGGGCTTCATGTCAGTCCCTCTCTTCAGGCGTTTGTGTGGTGAGGTATCCGTACGGCATCCGTCTGCGAGATGCTTCAGGGGGTCTTCGCGTCCTGCTCGCGCACCGCGGCAGCGCTCAGGTCGAGGAACCGCTCGCCGGTGCGCAGGAACTGTGGTGGAGCTGACGACCGCCCGCGTGCGCGCTGTGCGGACCGGCCGCGGCGGGCCCCGCACTGTTGTCGGCGTGTGACCCCGCATGCGGCGCGACAGGGAACGCCGTCGCGAGCGCCCTGGTGGCCGCCTCGAACCGCAACCGGCCGGGCTGCGCTTTCCCCGATGGTGCTGCGTCGACTCCCATCACTAGCCTCCTGCATACGGATTGCATCGCTTATCCGCATGCCTACTTCCTACCGAGCGAACCTGAGACGAACGTTAAAGAGCTGCTCACGCGCTCTGCTGCATGATCAGTTGTGAGAGCTTCCCGAGCCGTTGCTTCCGCCGTGGCCCGATGAAGACGCCCGGTCCGCGGCCGGTGCCGGATCGGCAGTGCCTGCAGGGCATCGTGTACGTGCTGCATACCGGGATCGGCTGGGAAGACCTTCCGCAGGAACTCGGCTTCAGGTCAGGCATGACGTGCTGGCGGCGGATCAAGCGGTGGATCAACGCCGGGGTGTTCGACGATCTGCATCGGGTCCTGCTTGCCCAGCTGAACGCGGCACACGAGATCGACTGGTCCCGGGCGGTGATCGACGGCAGCCACATCGACACGAAAAAGTGCCCCTATGGTCTTCGTCAAGCAGTGACGGGGGTCCGGGGCTCGTAGAAGGTGCCGTCTCGGAGCATGGCGAAGAGCACGTCGATGCGTCGGCGGGCGAGGGTGATCAGGGCTGCGACGTGGTGTTTCCCCTCGCGGCGTTTCCTCGTAGTAGGCCCGTGACTCCGGCTGGGAGAGCGAGGCGAACGCGGCGAGGCAGAAGGCGCGTTTGAGCTGCTTGTTGCCTCGCCGGGCAGGGTGTTCGCCGCGGATGGAGGAGCCGGAGGCGCGGGTGACCGGTGCCAGGCCGGCGTAGGCGGCCAGGTGTCCGGCGGTGGCGAAGGCCCGACTGGTGTACTGGGCTCCGTGGTCGGTGTGCAGGACCGCTCCGGCGAGGCTGCCGCAGGTCCGTTCGGCGGCGGCCAGGGCATCGGTGACGAGGCCGGTGCGCATGTGGTCCGCGATCGCCCAGCCGGCCAGGCGGCGTGAGGCGAGATCGATGACGGTGGCAAAATACAGGAACTTCCCGCCCTCCAGCGGGAGATAGGTGATGTCGCCGACGTACTTCGTGTTCGGCTCGCGTGCGGTGAAGTCGCGGCCGATCAGGTCCGGGGCCTTCACTGCGGCAGGGTCCGGGATCGTGGTGCGGTGCCTGCGACGCAGCCGCACTCCGGCCAGGCCGATGCTCCGCATCACCCGCGCGATGCGCTTGTGGTTGATCCGCTCGCCGTCGTCGCGGAGTTCGGCGGTGCTCCTGGGGACGCCGTAGGTACCGTCCGACTCACGGTGCACGGCCTGTATCCGGGCGGCGAGGCGGGCGTCGGCCGCCTGCCGGGCGGCCCGGTCCGCGGCCGTCCGGCGCCAGTAGTAGAAGCTGGAGCGGGCGATGCCCAGGATGGTGCACAGCCGCTTCACGCCGTAGCGGCGCTGGTGGTCGGCGACGAACTGGAAGCGGTTCACCAGCGCGTCTCCCCGGCGAAATACTTCGCGGCCTTGCGCAGGATCTCGCGTTCTTCCTCCAGCTCGCGGACCTTTTTGCGCAGAGCGGCGTTCTCCGCCTCCAGCGGCGTGGGCGGCTCGGCGGGGGCCTCTGCCCGGCGTCCCCGCGGCCGGCTCACGCCGGCTGCCCGAACCCAGTTTCGCAAGGTCTCGGGGTTGATTCCCAGATCGGCAGCGACCTGCCGGATCGTCGCCTCGGGCCGCGACTGGTACAGCGCGACCGCGTCCACTTAGAACTGCGGCGGATAGTTCTTCATGACCACGAGATGTCCGTCCTCAGATCCTCAGGATCCAGTGTCTCGTGTGTCCAAGAGCAAGGGGCAAGGCCCATCCACGTTACGAAGAGGCTGCTTCTCCCATCCGGGATCGGCGCTCGTGCCCCTGACTTGTTGAATCGACCCCAGACGCCCGGTCTGCAGCCGTAGCGTCAAGGGTGCCGGTCGGCACGGGCTCGAAGGCCGGGAGCCCTGTTGCAGGGCCATGAAGAAGGTAACTGTGAGAGTGGAGCTGCGGCCCAGGTTGGTCTGCTGACAGGATCGACGCCGACGTTCCGGTATGACTCACAAGGTAACTGACGGCTCGTCAGAGCTTGTCGTGCCCCCGAGGTGTCTGCTGACCGTCGGCGTCGGCCTGGCCCACCCCGTTGGGGACCCACTCCTCGATCTTCTCCAGGAACGCGTCGATCATCTTCGGCCGCGGCTCGTACTCATACGGGTTCCGCCCGCTGTCGCAGGCCTCGACAAACCGCTTGACCGTCTTCGGGTCATGCCCCGTCAGAGTGGCCGCCGACCAGACCGTCTCGGTCAGGTCGTACGCCTACGCCCGCAATATCTCCGTCCTGTTTGCTGATGCTTCGCAGACACCAGCAAACAGGACGGAGGGGCCCTTCAGATATGGGGAGCGATCAGGAATACGCAGGCCGGACGGCTATCCACCTGGTTTTCTGGTGGCAATCGGCCGCACACCTGGACTTTGCCACTTCAGCCGACAGACGCACGAGCAGGTCACTCGGCCGAAAAAGTCTGCTCGGCGGGAAGCCCTCCGCACCCGAACTCGCAGTACTTCTGCAGCACTCCGTGCCGGGACGAAGACAAATATCGGGTGAGTTGCTGGACGATGCGCACAGCCGCCTCGCAGCGTTCGCGAGACGCCGGCAGCCCGTCCGGGACCGCGGCGGTGGGACCGGGCCATCAGACGAGGTCGGTGACGTCGCCCCGGATACCGAGCAACGACTTCCCGTAGATCTCCGTGCTCACCTCGGGGTTCACGATCGCGTGCCGGCTGCCGGCCTCGCTGTCCCGCCAGATGCGCTGCAACGGGTTGACCTCGGCAAAGCTGCCCGCTCCGTGTGCGGAGACCAGAATTCGGATGGCCTCGCGCGCATGGACGGCGGCAACCCCGGTGTCCATCCGCGCGCGGGCACGGGCGTCGTAATCGGGGTAACTGTCCTGCTCAGCAGCCTCGTCGATCTCGGCGGCGGCCCGGTAAGCGTGCAGGTGCGCCGAGTCGATCAGCGACGCGGCCTGCGCGACAGCAAGTTGCGTGGTGGGTGCTACGGCCTGGTTGTCGTAGAAGGTGTAGGTCATGGCCCGGTTCGGGGCCTTCTGCACAACCAGGTCGAGTGCGGCTTGAGCCAGCCCGAGTTGCGGTGCGGCAAGTACCAGCGCCGACACCGGGACGAAGGCCGAACGATAGACGGCCTCCTCGGTGTGAGGGGTGGCGTACCGGCCCGCCGCCGCATCCGCCGACGACAGGTAGCGGTGGCTCGGAACGAAGATCTCGTCAGCAATGAGGGTGTTGGACGCGGTGCCACGCATACCGGTCACAAACCAGGTGTCCTCGACGGTCAGTTCCGCCATCGGAACGAGAACCATTCCCCGCTCCGAACCACCGTCACGGAGCACGCCGACGATCGCCCACCGGGCGTGGGCCTGGCCCGACGCCGGGGACCAGCGGCCGGAGACGACGAAGCCGCCGTCGACCTCACGGGCGCTCGCCGTGGGCGCGAGGACGCCCGCAACGCGGGCGGTCGGGTCATCGGCCCAGATGTCGTCCTGGGCCTGGGTCGGGTAAAGCCCGACGTACCACGAGCACACATTGAGCAGCGTCGTCGTCCACGCTGTCGACCCGCAGGCGCGCGCGACCTCCCGCGAAACCTCAAGACAGGTCCGTATGTCGGTCTGCAGACCGCCGTAGCGTGCCGGCTGCAGAATAGACAGCAACCCAGCCTCAGCGAGCGCCTCGATGTTCTCCGCCGGCACCAGGCGTTCGCGGTCGCTGCGCTCGGCTTGGCCGGCCAACCGTGGGAACAGCTTCGCTGCGCGCCCTACCAAATCGGCGCGCAGCTCCCGGTCAGCGGTGGTAGCTCCTGGGCGGTCAAGGGCGATCGTCATCGGTCAGCTCCTTTTGGGGTCGGTGCCGTGCCGCCGATAAGGCGGACAGCGACAGTGCGGCTGTGCGTTCCCAGGAAACAACCTCGGCCGCGGGCCCCGCTTGCTCTGCGGATCCAACATCGAGGGGGATGTTTGGACGCCCGGTCAGGTCGGCAGCTGAGTCGGCGCGAGAACCGAGTCGCCGAACTCCTCAGCCAGCAGCAGCGCGGCGTACAGAGAGAGTCGGCGATGGCCGATGTCGTGGCCGAGGACCTCCTGCGCCCGCTTGACACGGTAGGCAACCGTGCCCCGGGCGATATGCAGCTGCTCAGCAACCCGCACGAGGCTCCGCTCGGCCTCGAAGTAGTGCAGCAGGGTGGTACGCAGAGCGTGCATTCCACTCCCGCGGCCTCCCAACTCACCCAGCTCGCTCCGCACGAACTCTCCGGCAGCGGCGAGGTCACCGGCCAGCAGCACGGTGAGCACCACGTCGCGGTACAGGGTCACCCGGGGCGCCTCCCTGACCGACAGGCCGCGCAGCCGCTCGACACGCACCGCCTCCTGATGCGTGCGACGGAAACCCGCCGGCCCCAGAGCCGGCGATCCCACGGCTGCGCGCAACCCAGCTCCCACCCTCGAAGCAGACGCCTGATTCGGCCGTCGCTTCGGTACCGCTCCCCAGGCCCAGACCCGCCCCGAGCCGACTGGCACCACCAGGGTCGCCGTCGCACCCAGCCCCTTCAACAGGCTCGTCGCTGCCGACGGCAGTCGGGAATCCTCGGCCGGAGAACCAGTCCACACGATTACGCCGACATGAGTGCGTTCGAGGTCGTACCCCAGCGTGCGCGCGGCGTCGTCGACATCGCCCACGGAGTTGGCAAGCAGCGCATGCACCGTCGCCAGCCGGGTTGCGGCCGCACTGGTGGTCCAGCGATCGTGTTCCGCCAGGTACTCCCGGGTCATCGCGTCGGTGAACGCGTCGACGTAGGCGAACAGCTCTTCGTTGATGGCCTTCATCTCACGGGTGAGCTGAGCCGGCTCAACCAATCGTTCGCAGGCTCGCAGGAACGCCCGGGCCAAGGATGCGTGCCCGACCCGGATCGCCCGTAGCACATGGTGCAGCGGCACAGCGCGATGCACGTAGTCCTGGACTCCGTCCAACGACCCCTCACCGATCGGGGGGAACACCGCCGCCGGCTCGGCCAACCGCAACAGCGAGTGCAATGTGGCGGCCTCACTGCCGCGACGCAGTACCTCGATCGCCAGCCCAGCACCGTCGACCAGGGGTACCTCCTTCGCGATGCGCGCGGCGGTGACCTGTCCCTGTTCGATCGCCCAGCACACGGGATCCAGGCCGACCCTCGCTACGGCGTCGGCGAGCGTGACCGGTGGACACGAGGACCTCGCGAGGCCATACGGCCTGGACGGGGCCAACCTGGCGAGCCACTCGCGTCCAGAGTCCATGACCCGTCACCGTGAAATCGTCGCGAGTGAGGCGGACCGCCGGACCGCGCCTGTGCTCATGATCCGATCATCGGACATTGCAGTCATGTCGACAAGCGGCCTGCGCGCCTCATCGGCGGCGCAGGAAGGGACTGTGACTGTTTTCATCGCCGTCACTTCGATGTCGGGGTTCGTGCGGGTCCGAGTCAGCTTGCGACAGCAAGGGGAGTGTGCGTACCGAAGACCCGGCGGGCATAGGTGAGTGGGGGAACAGGGGTGGTCTCGGCTTCCTCGACACATACGACGAGCAGGATGTGGTCACCGCCGTCCACGTGACGTTGGACGAGTCCTGCCGTCCAGCCGGCGGACTCGGGCAGGTGGGGCAGCCCGGCACGGCGGGTCCAAGCCACGCCGTCGAACTTCGAGCCTTCCTGACTCCTGCGCGCGAAGGCCGATGCCAGTGCCCGCTGGTGGGCACCGAGGATATTCACTCCCACCCTGTCGCCCGGCTGAAGGTGATTGAGCAGCCCTGAAGCACGGTCCAGGGCGAAACTCACCAGCGGGGGGTCGAGAGAGAGCGAGGCGAAGCTCGACACGGTGCTGCCGTGAGGTCGCCGGTCAGCACCGGTTGCCGTGATCACGGTGACCGGGGCGCACACCCCACTCATCAGCTCGACGAAAGCGTCTCGGTCGATCATCAATTGCCTCCTGGCATGCTCTATTTCAGCTGCCCTACACAGTGCCTCTGGATGAAACACGTCCGACAACACACAGTGAACTCCGATTCCCGGGGTGGTTTCTTGGTCTGCCAGTTCAGGATCCGTGCATGCCGTTGGTCTGCCACTGTGCATGTGGGCGACGGCCCGGACGGCATGGGGAAAGCCGTCGCCGTACTGTCGGCAATCATGGAGGACCTTGTAGTTCTTCATCCGGCCAATCACATGAACCCCCGCGCGGACCTTGCGGTGAGTGGCATTGTCCTCCCCCTCGCCCGGGAGGATCGGCCCTCCGGGGCGTTTGCGGTGCGGGACAACCATGCCGCAGTTGAGGTAGACGCCGTCGCCCAGAGCAGTCACGCCTTGACAGCGCTCGGCCAGGCCAGAATCTCGCCAAGCATGGGCGTCCGCAGTGGTGCCCGGCACCGGCTGGGCGGCCGGGATCACGAGGCGGGTGTCAGCGTCCACGATGACCTGTACATTCGCGGAGAACCCGTAGTTGCGGCTGGAGGAGCCGACATGCCGGTCGCGGACCGGGACCAGGCTACCGTCCACGATCCGCAACCCGTCCGCCGGGATACGGGCCCGAGCGCGAGCAGCGGCACCAGCTTCTGGATCACCCGACACATCGTCGACGACGAGACACCAAAGAGTGGCCGGTATTGCCGCATGGTCAGGTTCGCCCGGTAGTACACGGCCACGACCAGCACCCGCTCGGCCAGCGGCAACGACCACGGCCGACCTCGCAGAGTGCCGTTCCCACCCCGCTCCCGCACGGCCTTCAGCAGCCGGCCGAACTGTTCCGTCCGCAGCCCCGTGCACGTATCCACCCACACACGTTCAGCCTCAATATCCCAGCCATGCACCGAACTGGGCGACCCCACGACCGCCGGCCTGCCCGGTGAAGTCCAGGCGTACAAGCTGCAGTCCCAGGATCAGGAGGGCGCGGTGGCGCAGCGTGCCGACGTGCCTCTGCACGCACCGAGCCAGGCAAAGGTATGGCGGACAGGTCACCGTCGGAGCCGACCTCGTGCGCCTTCCGCTCGTACACCGCTGACTCCTACCGGCAGTGCAGCGTGGGCACAGTCCGGGGGCATCGAACTCCGGCGCTTCGGGCCGCCGCCGGTCACGGTCGGAGTTCCCTCGCTCTCCATTGCCCTGTAGCGCCGGTCTGGGAAACCCACCCCCGACCCTCTCCGCACGACTCACCATGGTGCCCCCGTCACCGCCGCTCCCGGTACCCCACGGCCGACGCTCTCGTACTCCTCACCACGCTCAGCACCTCCCCATAGCCGTCCGTCTCCCGCTGGGCGAAGCGCTTATACGGTCCCGTCGTGCGATGCCCTCTGGGGGCATCCTCTGTATCGCCGCGCGGCTGTCCATCCCTGCGCGGCGATCCGCCCGCGCAATCGCGCGCGACGGCCGATGTGATGCCGTGATAGACCAGGGCCGTTGGCATGGCTCTGCCCGAGAGGCGGAGCCGGTGAGACCGGCTCCCGCTTTCATCGAAGACCTTGGAAGACCCTCCGCGGTGAGCGAAGGGCGAGGGTGTACTGGTCAGCTTTCAGACCGTGCCCGCGTCGCTGGGACAGTCGCGAAGAGGATCCGCAGATCGTCAAAGGCTTGGAGAAGATGTGCATCCAGGCTCTGCGCGGGGTCGTCGATCCAGGCTTGCGCGGCATGGTGGAAGGTAGCCCATCCGGTGTGAGCGGCCAGGCCGGCCAACTGGTCGGATACGTCGCGCCGGCGTAGTGCTTCCGCCAAGGCTTCGCTGAGGTAGGCGCCTTTGGCCGCGTCGCGTTCGCGGAGTGCGGGCGTCTTGGCGATCAACTCCAGTCGCGGTTCGGAGAAGGGCCGGTTCTCCTCAAGCACTCGTCCGGCCTTCCGGAAGGCGTGCAGCAACACGTCGAGTGGCTGCAGACCATCGGGAGCGTCGGCGACTTCCTGCATCAGCGCGGCACGCAGGTCGGCCTCGCCGTCGAAGAGCACTTCCCTCTTGTCGGGGAAGTGCCGGAAGAAAGTGCGCTCGTTGACACCGGCACGAGCGGCGATCTCGGCCGTGGTGGTCCGGTCGAATCCGCGCTCCCGGTACAACTCCAACGCCGCCTGCTGCAGGCGGCGACGCGCTCCTGCTCCGCTTCTCGGCACTCCTGAAGGATACCTCCCTCGTCAGTGACTGGCACCACTTGACGCCAGTCACTGGCGCTACGTAGCGTCAGTCCATGGCACTACTTAGCGCCAGTGACTGACATTCAGGGAAGAGGCTCTGTCCAGGTGACAGTCGGCCCCGGTCACATCCCTCACCGCGATCACATGGCGACAGGGCGTGATCGGCACCCACTCCGGTCCCTGCCAGCAGCCGAGACGACGAGAGGCAGCCAATGTCCAACGACGACCTGCGTCCCAACATCGACTGGAACAAGTACCAGACGCTCACGCTGGAGAGGCGCGACGACGGCATCCTGCTCATCACGATCGCCGCGCCCGAGGGACGCCCCGCTCCGAGCCTTCGCCGACGCCACACCGAGATCAGCCAGATCTGGCGCGACTTCGGTGATGACCCCGGCCTGCGCGTCGCGGTCATCACCGGCACGGGAGAACGGTTCTGGACCATCGAAGGCAGCGGCGCCGCCGACGAGATGCGCGAGGGCCTCGGCAACTACGACAGCATCGTCGGTCTCATCCGTGAGGGCCTTGTCAACGCGCACGGCATCGTCAACTGCGACAAGCCGATCGTCTCCGCCATCAACGGCGAGGCCATGGGCTCAGGGCTCGCGACCGCCCTGCTCGCGGACATCAGCGTCGCATCGACGGAAGCCCGACTGATCGACGGGCATCTCCTCCAAGGGATCGCCGCAGGTGATCACTCGGTGATGATCTGGCCCCTGCTGTGCGGACTGGCGAAGGCCAAGTACTACCTGCTCTCCTCGCAAGAACTCACCGGGGAGGTGGCCGAGCGCATCGGCCTGGTGAGCGCCGCGGTCCCGCCCGACGACGTGCTCGACACCGCGCTCGACATCGCGCAGCGCATGGCGGCCGGTCCCCAGCACGCCCTGCGCTGGACCAAGCGTTCACTCAACCACTGGCTACGGACCGCGACGCCCTCCTTCGAGGCGTCGATCGCCTTCGAGGCGATGAGCTTCTTCGGTCCCGACGTCGCCGAGGCGATCAACGCCGCGATCGAGCACCGCTCACCGAGCTTCGCCGAACCACTGCCCTGGTAGCCGCGGCGCAGCCGTCATGAAACCGATACACCGACCACCTCGCCACCCTCGAACGCGCACCATTCACACCCCCACCCACACCCACATCACCACTGGACCCGTTCAGCGGCCCGGTGCCCACTTATAGAAGGACCGTTCCGTGCGCATTTTCGTTACTGGTGGTTCCGGCCAGACCGGCCCCGCCGTCGTCGCCGAGCTCATCGCGGCCGGCCACACCGTCACCGGCCTGGCGCGCTCGGATGCCTCCGCCGCCCGGCTGGAATCACTGGGAGCCACACCCCACCGCGGCTCCCTGGACGACCACGACAGCCTGCGCCGCGGCGCCGAAGCCTCCGACGGCGTCCTCCACATGGCCTACGGCGGCGACTTCTCCGACCCCGACGACATGATGAGGCGCGACACGAACGCCATCAAGGCCCTTGGCCAGCCGTTGGAACGCTCGGGCAAGCCGCTGGTCATCACCTCGGGCACCCTGGTCATGCCCGCCGGCCGGGAGACCACCGAGGAGGACGAGCCCGACACGGCCGGGCTCGCCGCCTTCCGCATCGCGGGCGAGCGAGCCTGTCTGGACTTCGCCGCCCGGGGAGTACGTGCCTGCGTGGTCCGCCTCGCTCCTACCGTCCACGGCCCCGAAGACCACGGCTTCATCCCCATGCTCATCATCACCGCACGAAAGACCGGCGTCTCGGCCTACGTCGGCGACGGCATCAACCGGTGGCCCGCAGTGCACCGGCTCGACGCCGCGCGCCTGTTCCGCCTGACACTGGAGAAGGCTCCTGCGGGCAGTGTGCTGCACGGGGTGGCCGAAAGCGGCGTCACCATGAAGAGCATCGCGCAGACGATCGCCCGGGGCCTGGACCTGCCCACGATGTCGCTGACACCGGACGAGGCTGCCGGGCACTACATCAGCCCCTTCATGGCCATCGCCTACGCCCACGACTCGCCCGTCTCCAGTGCTCGCACACAAGAGTTGCTCGGCTGGTCGCCCACCCATCCGGCACTGCTCGAAGACCTGGAACACGGCGACTACTTGACCACACCGGCCTCCTGAGCCCTACCTGCCAGGCCTGAGTCTGAGACGGTTCATTCGCAAGATCGTCGGGCCCAGGGGTTCCGGGTATGGCTCTGAGCGCC
This sequence comes from Streptomyces aurantiacus, assembly GCF_001418335.1. Classification (GTDB taxonomy): domain Bacteria; phylum Actinomycetota; class Actinomycetes; order Streptomycetales; family Streptomycetaceae; genus Streptomyces; species Streptomyces aurantiacus. Next base: position 144,426 of record NZ_LIPP01000032.1, read on the forward strand.
TAGGTGGTTTCGTTCGGCTCAGTCGGTCGTTGGTTGGTCCGCGTGGGCCGTTGACTGATGCGCAGTGGGCGCGGATTGAGCCTTTACTCCCGGACCGCATGCCGAAGCGGGGGGCGAGACCATCGTGAGGTGATCGACGCAATCGCCTACACGTTCCAGACCGGCACGCAGTGGGTTCACCTGCCGGAGAAGTACGGCAATTGGCGAGGCATCTACAGCCGGCTGCGGCTGTGGGCCGTCGACAGCACCTGGGAGCGGGAGTTCACCGCCCTGGTGGCCCAGGCCGACGCGGACGAGGACCTCAACCGGGTGGTGTCGGTGGACTCCACGATTGTGCGTGCTCACCAGCACGCGGCCGGGGCCCGCAAAAGGGGGCCCCTGCCGACCGGTCCAACCGGCCAACACACATGCCTATTAGGCGTATCCCTCCCGCGCGATCCGCGAGCACTTGCGCAAGCGCGGCATCCGGGCAGTGATCCCCGTCCCCGCTGACCAGCGCGCACACCGGCTGCGTCGGGGCAGCCGCGGGGGCAGGGCGCCGCCTTGGGTCAGTTCCGGTCCGGTGCCGGTGCCGGTGCCGGTGAGACAGCTCGTCGATCAGGTCTGGGCTGTGTCGCTGGGATGACCGGCGTCCCGCCAGGTCAGGGCGTGGGCGGCCTCGATGGGGGTGTGCGGCTGGTCGAGCGGGGCCTCGCGTTGTCCCACCGCCCGGCTGTCCTGATCCACCACATCGGCGGTGAACAACTCTCGGTGCTCAAGCCCGAACACCCCGTCCACCGAGAGCCTGCCCACAGCGGCGAGGACGCCTTCCCGTCGGCGCTCGGGGGACGACGTGGCCGCCTTCAAAGTGACAGCCGCCGCACTCCCAGCAGGCACTTTCCACATCCGTCGTAGGGCCGCTCGATCTCTTCCCGTGCGGCATCGCGCATCGTCTTCTCCTGTATCCGCGCGCAGCGTAAGGAGAATCGGCGGCCACTCCCAGGACGGTCTTGGTCACCCCAGGAAACTCAACCGAACCCGACGGTCGGCGTTGTCGACGTTGGTGTCGACCAGGCACACCGACTGCCACGTCCCCAGTTCCAGCCGGCCGTCCAGTACCGGCAGTGTGGCGTGCGGAGGCACGATCGCCGGGAGGACGTGGTCGCGGCCGTGGCCGGGGCTTCCGTGGCGGTGCTGCCAGCGGTCGTCCGCGGGGAGGAGCGTGTGGAGGGCGGCGAGCAGGTCCTCCTCGCTGCCCGCTCCGGTCTCCAGGACAGCCACGCCGGCCGTCGCGTGCGGTACGAAGACGTTGAGCAGGCCGTCGCGACCGCCCGCCGCTTCCCGGAGGAAGGCCTCGCAGTCACCAGTGAGGTCGACGACCGCTTCCCTGGATCCGGAGGTGATGTTCAGGACACGAGTGGTGAAGACATCGGGCATGGACCAATCCTCGCCCATGCGTCGCCCATACGCGGGTCCACCTCGCGAGACGGCATTGACCGTACACGGCTGAGCTGGCTACTTTCGGCGACATGTCGCGTTCAGTACTGCTCACCACGCGCGGTCACATCGACCTGCTGCGGGTGGCCTCTGCCGCGTGTCGCACCGGCCGCTGACACCCTCCTCACCTGCTGCTTTCCCCTCCGCGCCGCGGCGTCTCCCCGCTTCCCTCCCGTACGCCCGCCCGACCTGGGCCGGGAGTCCGGGCGCCGAAGCGCACCCTCGCCGCT
>NZ_LIPP01000320.1 GCF_001418335.1 Streptomyces aurantiacus
CCCCCACGCCCCGGTGACACCACCCGCCCCCCACGGCATGCCCGATCTCCCCTGACGCGTCTGTCCCGATGCGAAGACCGAACACATCCGAAAGGCGGTGGGAGCTGTGCGGCTCTCACGAAGAGGCCTGCTCCGCGCGGGTCTGGCCGGTACGGCCGCCACCGCGCTCGGCGGCCTGGCGTCCGGCTGCGCCGTACCGACCGGCTCGACGGGCCGGAACATGGTGCTGTGGTACTGGAGCGGCGGCCTGAGCGACACCGTCGTCAAGAAGGCCAAGGCCCGCTACGACAGTGCCGTCGACCTGAAGGCGATCCAGATCGGCGGCTACTACCGCTCCAAGCTCATCACCACGATGACCGGCCAGGCCCATGTCCCCGACATCGCGGGGCTCAAGGGCGAGGACATGGCGTCGTACCTGCCGAACGCCGACCAGTTCGTGGATCTGCGCACCCTCGGCGCGGAGAAGTTCAAGAGCCGGTACCTGGACTGGAAGTGGCAGCAGGGAGTCGCCCCGGACGGCAGCCTCGTCGGCTTCCCCATCGACGTGGGTCCCGTCGTGCAGTACTACCAGCCCGCCGTCTACGAGAAGGCCGGGCTCGCGTACGAACCGGCCGACGTCTCGCGGGAGATGGGCACCTGGGAGCAGTTCTTCGCGGCGGGCGAGCAGCTCAGGAAGCGTGTCCCCGGCGCGTTCATCCTGACCGACGTCACCAGCGTCTTCGACATGTCGATCGGCCAGGGCACCCAGCGGTTCGTCGACCGGGACAAGCACTTCATCGGCGACCAGGACCATGTGCGCGCCGCCTGGGACCGTGCCGTGGAGGCCAAGCGGCGCGGGATCGTGTCCAGCATCGTGAGCGGCACGCCCGACGCGATCTCCGCCACGGAGACCGGGCAGCTGCCCAGCCAGCTCAACGCCTCGTGGGCCGCGGGCGACCTGAAGCTCCAGTACCCGAAGACCAAGGGGAGGTGGCGGGTGGCGAACTGTCCCGGTGGCCCCTCGAATGTCGGCGGCTCGTTCCTGGCGATCACCAAGGCGTGCCGTGAACCCGAGAAGGCCTTCGAGATCATCACCTGGCTGCTCGGCGCGGACAACCAGGCCCAGGGCTTCATGGACGCCGGACTCTTCCCGTCGACGCCCGCCTCGTACGGGATGAAGAAGCTCCGCGAGCACGACCCGTTCTTCGGCGACCAGATCACGATGGACGTCTTCGGACCGGCCGCGGAGAAGATCCCGGTCGCCTTCAACAGCCCGTACGACGTCGCGCTCGGGCAGCCGGTCAAGGACGAGATCAAGAACGTCGGTGTCCTCGGCAAGGACCCCGAGGACGCCTGGAGGGACGCCATGAGCAAGTGCCGGCGGATCGCGGACCACCTGGGGGTGAGCCACTGATGGCCACCGTCCCGCTGGTCGAGAAGCCCCCGGCACCCGTCGCCGGGCCGCCCTCCTCCGCCCATCACAAGAAGGGCATCCTGAGCTACTGGCGCCTGTACGCCGCGATCTCGCCCTTCTACCTCCTCTTCCTCGCCTTCGGTCTGATCCCGGTCGGCTTCTCCCTCTACCTGTCGTTCCACCGCTGGGACGGCCTCGGTTCGATGGAGTACGCGGGGCTCTCGCAGTACCGCTATCTGCTGAGCGACACCGACTTCTGGAGCTCGATCGGCAACACGCTGATCATCTGGGCCCTTGCCACCTTCCCCATGATCTTCCTGGCGATGGTCACGGCCGTGATGCTCAACTCGGCGGTCCGCTTCAAGAACGTCTACCGCTTCGCGTTCTTCCTGCCCAACGTCACCTCGGTGGTGGCCGTCGCGATCATCTTCGGCTCGGTCTTCTCCACCAACTTCGGCCTGGTGAACGCCCTGTTGCAGGCGGTCGGCCTGGACCAGGTGGCATGGCTGAACACGCCCTGGGGCATCAAGGTCGCCATCGCCACCCTGATGACGTGGCAGTGGACCGGCTACAACGCGATCATCTTCCTCGCCGGACTCCAGACGATCCCCGGCGAGCTGTACGAGGCGGCGCGCATGGACGGCGCCGGGCCCGTGCAGACCTTCTTCCGGATCACGCTGCCGCTGATGCGGCCCGTGCTGCTGTTCGTGCTCGTCATCTCGACCGTCACCGGACTGCAGAGCTTCTCCGAACCGCAGGTGCTGCTGCAGTCCACCGCCAACGAGTCGACGTTCTCGGGCGGTCCCGACCACGCGGGCCGGACGATGGTCCTCTACTTCTTCCAGCAGACCTTCGACAACAACGACTTCGGTTACGGCGCCGCCGTGGCCTGGGGCATCTTCCTCGTCGTCGTCATCTTCTCGATCGTCAACTGGCGCCTGGTACAGCGCCGGGGCGAGGACTAGGGAGGCCCGTCACCATGGCAACCACCACACAGACCGAGCCCGCCCCCACCGAGCCGCCCCGCACCGAACCTCTCAGGGCCAAGCGCATCCGGGGCACCGGGCGCCGGGCCGTCGCCCTCCACGTCTCACTCATCCTCGGCGTGCTGCTCTCCGCGTTCCCGTTCTACTGGGCCGTGGTCATGTCGACGCACACGTCGACCGAGATCTTCTCCTACCCGCCGAAGCTGCTGCCCGGCTCGCACTTCGACGACAACCTCAGCAAGCTCTTCGACAGCGTCGATTTCTTCGGGTCGATGTTCAACTCGCTGCTCGTCGCCGTCTCGGTGACGTTCCTCGTCCTCTTCTTCGACTCGCTGGCCGCGTTCGTCTTCGCGAAGTTCAGCTTCCCGGGCCGCCGCGTGCTGTTCGCGACGATGATGGCGATCTTCATGGTGCCGGCGCAGCTCGCGGCCATCCCGCAGTTCGTCATCATGGCGAAGCTGGGCTGGATCGGCTCGATGACCTCACTGATCGTGCCGGCCGCCGCCAACGCGTTCGGCATCTTCTGGATGCGGCAGTACATGAAGAGCGCGATCCACGACGAGCTGCTCGACGCCTCGAAGATCGACGGGGCGAGCTTCCTGCGCCAGTACTGGCACGTGGCCCTGCCCGTGGTCCGGCCCGGTCTCGCCTTCCTCGGCATCTTCACGTTCATGGGCCAGTGGAACGACTACGCCTGGCCGTTGATCGCGCTCACCGACCCGGACAACGTGACCCTCCAGGTCGCCCTGTCCCAGCTCAACGGGGTCCACGGCACCACGGACTACGGGATGGTCATGACGGGTGCGGTACTGGCCCTGATCCCGCTGCTGGTCGTCTTCGCGATCGGCGCCAAGCAGATCATCGCCGACCTCGGCAAGGGGGCGATCCGCTGATGGCACGCGATCACCTGCTCTCCCAGCGCCCCTGGGAGTCACCGGAGACGACCTCCTGGCAGCGGCTGCCGATGAACGCGGTGGACCGGCGCGCCGGCGCGCTTCCCCTGGACGGCTCCTGGCACTTCCAGCTGCTGCCGTCGCCGAACAGCTCCTCCGGCGACTGGACCCGGCTCGACGTGCCCGGCGCGTGGACCATGCAGAGCGCCGACGACCTGCCCCAGTACACCAACGTCCGGATGCCCTTCGGCGACTTCCCGCCCCACTCACCCGCCGCGAACCCGACGGGCGTCCACGAGCGGTCCGTGGACATCCCCGCAGAGTGGGCCGGACGCCGCGTCGTCCTTCAGGTGGGCGCGGCCGAGAGCGTGCTCCTCGTCCAGGTGAACGGCCGTCCTGTCGGCATCTCGAAGGACTCCCACCTGGCGGCCGAGTTCGATCTCTCCGACGTCGTACGCCCCGGGGACCCGGCGACCGTACGGCTCACCGTCGTCAAGTGGTCCGACGCCTCACACATCGAGGACCAGGACCAGTGGTGGCACGCGGGGATCACGCGTTCGGTGCTGCTGTACGCCACCGACCCGCTGCACCTCGCGGACGTGACCGTACGCGCGCGGCAGGACGGGCGGCTGAGGGTGGACTGCACGGTGCGCGACGCCGGCGGGCCGCTGCCCGAGGGGTGGTACGTCACCGCGGCCCTGGACGGCCAACTCCTGGTCCAGGACACGGAGTTCGATCGCCTCAACGCCGAGGACATGCGAGTGTCCGACTTCCTCGGCGAGGCGCGGCTGCGGACCACCGTCCAGGACGTACGCCCGTGGACGGCCGAGACGCCCCACCTGTACGGGCTGACCGTGCGGCTGCACCGGGCCGACGGTTCGGTCGCCGACACCTCGCACCACCGGGTCGGTTTCCGGGACGTCGAGATCCGCGGCCGGGACCTGCTGGTCAACGGCGAGCGTGTCTACATCCGGGGCGTGAACCGGCACGACTTCCATCCGCTGACCGGGCGCACCGTCACGGCGGACGACATGCGCGCGGACCTGACCGTCCTCAAGCGGTTCGGTTTCAACGCGGTCCGCACCTCCCACTACCCGAACGACCCGACGCTGTACGACCTCGCCGACGAGCTGGGCCTGTACGTCGTGGACGAGGCGGACATCGAGTCGCACGACCACGCCCACGAGATCGCCGACGACCCCCGCTATCTGGCCGCGTTCGTGGACCGGGTCTCCCGCATGGTGCTGCGCGACAAGAACCATCCGTCGATCATCGTCTGGTCGCTGGGCAACGAGTCCGACTACGGCGCGAACCACGACGCGGCGGCGGGCTGGGTGCGGCGCCACGACCCGACCCGGCCGATCCAGTACGAGGGAGCCGCCAAGACCGGCTGGGCCGACCGGTCGGTCGCGTCCGACATCGCCTGCCCGATGTACGCGCCGATCGAGGACTGTGTCGCGCACGCCCGGTCCGGGAAGCAGACCAAGCCGCTCATCCAGTGCGAGTACTCGCACGCCATGGGCAACAGCAACGGCACGCTCGCCGACACCTGGGCCGCCATCGAGTCCACCCCGGGCCTTCAGGGCGGCTTCATCTGGGAGTTCTGGGACCACGGCATCCTCCAGCGGGTGAACGACGGACGACCGGCCGGCCGCGGTGGCGCCGGACTGTACGACAACGGGGTCACCGCCCCCGGCCACCGCTGGGCGTACGGCGGCGACTTCGGCGAGACGATCCACGACGGGGCGTTCATCGCCGACGGGGTGGTGTTCCCCGACCGGACGCCGAAGCCCGTGATGTACGAGCACCGGGAGATCGCGGGGCCGGTCCGTCTGACGTACGACGAGGGAGTGCTCCGGGTCCACAACCGGCAGCACTTCAGGGGCCTGGAGTGGCTGGCCGCCGAGTGGCGCCTCGTGCGCGCCGACGGCACCTCGCAGAGCCTGCCCGCCGAACTGCCCGCCGTACAGCCGGGCGAGTCGGCGGCGGTGCCACTGCCGTTCCCGCTGCCCGAACCGGCCGCGGGTGAGGCGTGGTTGACGCTGCGGGTCACGACCGCGGACGACGAGGCGTGGGCGCCGCTCGGCACGGAGGTGTGTGTGCCGCAGGTCCGGCTGAGCGCCGCGGTCACCGACGCGCCGCCGGAGCCCGCCGACGGTCCGGCCGTCACGCTGGACGAGGACGCGCTGCTGGTCCATCCGCTGCTGACGTCCGCGCCGGTGCTCTCCCTGTGGCGGGCGCCCACCGACAACGACGAGCTGGGCGGCATGGCGGCCCGCTGGCACGACTGGGGTCTCGACGCACTCGTACGCGAGGTCGTGGACGTACGCGACGAGGGCTCCCGGGTCGTCGTGCTCAGCGAGTACGCGACCGGGGCCGGGCCCGTCCGCCACGAGCAGGTGTTCACCCCGGTCACCGGCGGTCTGCGCATCGAGGAGTCGGCCGAACTGCCGGCGGGGCTCGACGACGTGGCCAGGGTCGGCACGGTCTTCGAGACGGTCCCCGGACTCGATGTCCTGGACTGGTACGGGCAGGGCCCCTGGGAGTCGTACCCGGACCGCAGTGCCGGGGCGCCCGTGGGACACCACTCGCTTCCGGTGGACGAGCTGTTCACGCCGTATCTGCGACCGCAGGAGAGCGGTGGCCGGCACGGGGTGCGCCGGTTCACGCTGTCGGCGCCGGACGCCACGGGTCTTGCCGTGGAGCTCGGGGCGCCGGGGCAGGTCTCCGTCAACCGGTACCGGGCCGAGGACCTGGCGGCTGCCGCACACCATGACGAGCTGGTCCCGCGGCCGGGCTGTGTCGTCCACCTCGACGCGGCGCACCGGGGTCTCGGCACGGCGTCGTGCGGGCCCGACACCTCGGCCGGGTACCTGGTCGCGGCGGGCACCCACCGGTGGGAGTGGACACTGCGGGTTCTGTGACCTGTGACCTGTGGCGAACGCGAGGTGGCGGGGGGGGGCCGGTTCACATCTGCGGGCCGGTGGGGGCCGAGCGCGCAGTTCCCCGCGCCCCTGACGGGCGGGGCTGCGCCCCAGCCCTTCGTCGGAAGGTACTACCTGGTCACGGGCCGATTCGCGGGCGTACCGTGGCCGGGTGACCACTGCCGAGGCCCTGCGGCCCCAGTCCCTCATGCTGTCGTTCCTGGGCGACCAAGTGCTCGGCCGGGACGTCTGCGTGTACTCGGGAAGCGTCATCGACGTCTTCGGGCGCGCGGGCGTCGGCGAACACGCGACCCGCTCGACCCTGACGCGCATGGTCGGCCGCGGCCTGCTGCGGCGGCAGCGCGAGGGACGCCGCATGTACTTCGGGCTGACCGAGCGCTCCGAGGCGGTGCTGCGGGACGGCGAGCGGCGGATCTGGGAGGCGGGGGCCGTCAACCGCCGGTGGGACGGCACCTGGACGCTGCTCGGCTTTTCGCTGCCCGAGTCCTGGCAGCGCCAACGGCACGATCTACGGGCGCGGTTGACGTGGAGCGGCTTCGGCCCGCTGTTCGGCGGGCTGTGGATCGCGCCCGGCGAGGCGGACGTCTCAGGGCTCGTCGCCGAGCTGGGCCTGTCCGCCCATGTGAAGATCTTCCGCGCCCACGCGGACGCCGGCATGGACATCGACGCGATGGTCGAGGAGACCTGGGAACTGGGCGAACTGGCCACGCACTACGAGGCGTTCGCCGACCGCTGGCAGCACTGGGAGCACCGGGAGGGCAAGGAGGACCGGAAGACGACGGAACCCGCGGCCGACGAGGTTTCCCCGTTCTCCGCCGGCCGGGGGGAGCCCCCTCTCGCCGCGCTCGCACTGCGGCTGCGCCTGTCGACGGAGTGGCTGCAGGTGATCCGCCGGGACCCGCGCCTGCCGGTCGAACACCTCCCGGACGACTGGCCCGCCGAGCAGGCCGAGAAGACGTTCAAGACGGTGTACACCCGACTGACCCCACCGGCACAGGAGGCAGCGGAACACCTACTGGATCTGGTGCCGGCGCACACCCCGCGGCGACGGGTCGCCGAGACCGGGTTCGACGCATGACCGCGCCCGGCTCCGCACCGTCCGCGCCCGACCGGCTGCTGGCCGTGCTCGGCGCCTTCGACCACGACCACCCGGCGCTCTCCCTCACGGACATCAGCCGCCGGGCCGGGCTCTCCCTCACCACCGCGCACCGGCTCGTGGGCGCGCTCAGCGACTGGGGCGCCCTGGAGCGCGACGCGGGCGGGATCTACCACGTGGGCCTGCGGCTGTGGGAGATCGCGGCGCTCTCCCCGCGCGGCCTCCCACTGCGGCAGGTCGCGCTGCCGTATCTGGAGGACCTCTACGAAGCCACGCACGAGAACGTGCAGCTGGCCGTCCGCGACGGCTCCGAGGTCGTCTACATCGAGTGGATCTCCGGCCGCTCGGCGGTGGGCGTGAGGATCCAGGTGGGCGCGCGCTGGCCGCTGCACGCGACCGGCGTGGGACTCGCGCTGCTCGCCCACTGCGAGCCGGCGTTCCAGGACACGTACTGCGGCGGCCCGCTCGCCAGCTTCACCCCGCACACCATTACGGACCCGGCCGTGCTGCGCCGCACCCTCGCCGAAGTGCGGCGCAGCACGGCCGGG
>NZ_LIPP01000321.1 GCF_001418335.1 Streptomyces aurantiacus
CGCGGCCCCGGCGAGGCCCCCCACGGCGGCCCCCGCCCGCAGCGCCCGCGCTCCCCGCCAGCTTCCAGACCCGGTCGGCGAGGTACCAGGACGCGGTGGTCAGCGCCCCCGCTTCCACCCACCGGTACAGCTCGTGGAGCCGCTCGGCCGGCTCTCCCCAGTCGCCGAGCGGAAAGGCCCGCCCCGTCAGATCGCCGGGCTCCGGCCCCCGGGGCGAGCGACCCGCGGGCCCGGCCGCACCCGGTCCCCGCGTACCGGGCCCCCGCGCACCGAAGCCTTGCGGGCCCGGCCCGTGCGCGCCGGGCCCGCGCCCACCCGGCCCGTGCCCCCCGGGCCCCGAACCGTCGCCCCGACCGTCCTGGGCCGACCCTTCGGGCTGCATGTCCGGCTGGCTCACCCGACGCTCCCTAATCGTGACGTTGCGTGACGGTAACGTGGTGCGAGGTGCTGACGCACCACACCCTTCGCCGTTCCCTTACTACCTCCCAATGGGTGGCGACAGCCCCGCTTTCAGGTCTTCTCCGCTCGGACGGGGGCCCTGATCAGGTATAGGCCAACCCGTCCTCTCACTCGAAAGAGTGCTGAAGCGACGGCCCGGTAGACCACGTAGGCTCGTGCCAAGGCGGAAACCCCGCCGGAAAGCCGTACCCGAACGCACTACTCACAGCCGTACTCACAGCCGTACGAACCAGGAGCTGATCGTGATTCCCGGTGGTGGCCAGCCCAATATGCAGCAGCTGCTGCAGCAGGCCCAGAAGATGCAGCAGGACCTCGCGAACGCCCAGGAGGAGCTGGCGCGGACGGAGGTCGACGGTCAGGCGGGCGGTGGCCTGGTGAAGGCGACGGTGACGGGCTCCGGCGAACTGCGCGCCCTGGTCATCGACCCGAAGGCCGTCGACCCCGAGGACACCGAGACCCTCGCCGATCTGATCGTCGCGGCGGTCCAGGCGGCCAACGAGAACGCCCAGACGCTCCAGCAGCAGAAGCTCGGCCCGCTGGCCCAGGGTCTCGGCGGCGGCGGCAGCAGCGGCATCCCCGGCCTGCCGTTCTAAGTCGGTCCGGCGGTCCCTTCTAAGAAGGCGGACCGCCAACTACCGTACGTACGAAGAGAACAGGCGGGACCATGGCACGTACCGGGTGAGCTGCGGAACGAGCTGTGGAACGTACTGAACGACGAGTTGAACGACAAGCAGAAGAACAAACACAAGAACAACCACAAGAACGAGCAGGAAGACAGGAAGGCAATCCGTGTACGAAGGCGTGGTCCAGGACCTCATCGACGAGCTGGGGCGGCTGCCCGGCGTCGGTCCCAAGAGCGCGCAGCGGATCGCCTTCCACATCCTCCAGGCGGAGCCGACGGACGTGCGCCGTCTCGCGCAGTGCCTCATGGAGGTCAAGGCGAAGGTCCGCTTCTGTGCCACCTGCGGGAACGTGGCGCAGGAGGAGCTGTGCAACATCTGCCGCGACCCGCGCCGCGACCTCTCGGTCATCTGTGTGGTCGAGGAGCCGAAGGACGTGGTCGCGGTCGAGCGGACGCGTGAGTTCCGGGGCAAGTACCACGTGCTCGGCGGCGCGATCAGCCCGATCGAGGGCGTGGGCCCGGACGACCTGCGGATAAGGGAGCTGCTGGCGCGGCTCGCCGACGGCGTGGTCACGGAGCTGATCCTGGCCACCGACCCGAACCTGGAAGGCGAGGCCACGGCCACCTACCTCGCCCGCATGATCAAGCCCATGGGGCTCAGGGTCACCCGCCTCGCCAGCGGACTGCCGGTGGGCGGCGACCTCGAATACGCCGACGAGGTCACCCTGGGGCGCGCCTTCGAGGGAAGGCGGCTGCTGGATGTCTGAACGACTGGTTGATGTACGTGATGTACGTGATGTGCGGAACGAAGTTCTGTGGAACTTCCCGACCGGGTTGACGAACTTGTTGGTGAACTTCTCGACGGAGTTCTTGAGGAAGGCCGGCTTCTAGATGTCTGACGCCACGCTGCACGCGACCGCTCCGGACCCCGACGACTTCGCGGTCCAGATCGCGGATCAGGTCGAGAGCTTCCTCGTCGCCGTGACCGAGGTCTCAAGAGGCGACGAGCCGGACTCGGCCGTCCCCTTCCTGCTCCTGGAGGTCTCCCAGCTCCTGCTGGCCGGCGGCCGGCTGGGCGCGCACGAGGACATCCTTCCCGACGAGCGCTACGAGCCGGACCTGGGCCCCGAACCCGACGTCGACGGGCTGCGCGAACGGCTCGCCGAGATGCTCGACCCGGTCGACGTCTACTCCGAGGTCTTCGACCCGTACGAGCCGCGCAAGCCCCCGGTCCCGGCCCGGATCTCGGACGACCTGGCCGATGTCATGACGGACCTGCGCCACGGCATGGCCCACTACCGGGCGGGCCGCACCACCGAGGCCATGTGGTGGTGGCAGTTCTCCTACTTCTCCAACTGGGGCTCCACGGCCTCGGCCACCCTGCGCGCCCTCCAGTCCCTGGTGGCCCACGTCCGCCTGAACCAGCCCCTCGACGAGTTGGACGGCCTGGACACGGACCAGGACCTCAGCGAGGACGCCCTCGCGGAGGAGGCCGGCCGTGTGATGGCGGAGGAGATCGGAGCTCCCCTGGGCCTGCGAGAGGCCAAGTAGCGCCCAGCCGCGGGCACGTCGGCGTTCCGGTGTGTCCGCCCACCGGGAGGTGTGACGCGGCGCACTTTGCGAGTGAGGTGAGTCCGGGCAGGGCAGATGCGGTCCTGGAGCGGTCGAGGGCGCCGGACGACAGGAGTCCGGTGGGCCCGGGTCCCCGGTGATCAGCCAGTGAGCGGGACGTCTCACGATGCGATATCACCGGGGTGGGATTCGGCCGCTCGTTAGACTGAGTCGACCGCAGCCGCGCGGTACGAGACGGACTGAGCGAGGAGCGCACGTGGGCCTTGTCGTGCAGAAGTACGGAGGTTCCTCCGTAGCCGATGCCGAGGGCATCAAGCGCGTCGCCAAGCGAATCGTCGACGCCAAGAAGAACGGCAACCAGGTGGTTGTCGTGGTGTCGGCGATGGGTGACACGACGGACGAGCTGATCGATCTCGCCGAGCAGGTATCCCCGATCCCTGCCGGGCGCGAGTTCGACATGCTGCTGACCGCGGGAGAGCGGATCTCCATGGCCCTGCTGGCGATGGCGATCGCGAACCTGGGCCACGAGGCCCAGAGCTTCACCGGCAGCCAGGCGGGTGTGATCACAGACTCCGTCCACAACAAGGCGCGCATCATCGATGTCACGCCGGGCCGCATCAGGACGGCGCTGGACGAGGGCAACATCGCGATCGTCGCCGGGTTCCAGGGCGTGAGCCAGGACAAGAAGGACATCACCACGCTGGGGCGCGGCGGGTCCGACACCACGGCCGTCGCCCTCGCCGCCGCCCTCGACGCCGAGGTCTGCGAGATCTACACGGACGTCGACGGTGTGTTCACCGCCGACCCGCGGGTGGTGAAGAAGGCCCGGAAGATGGACTGGATCTCTTCCGAGGACATGCTGGAGCTCGCCGCCTCGGGCTCCAAGGTGCTGCTGCACCGCTGCGTCGAGTACGCACGCCGTTACAACATCCCGATCCACGTCCGCTCGTCCTTCTCGGGACTGCCGGGCACCTGGGTCAGCAACGAGAATCCGCAAGGGGACGCGCAGGTGGAGCACGCCATCATCTCCGGAGTCGCGCACGACATCTCCGAAGCCAAGATCACGGTCGTCGGCGTCCCGGACAAGCCGGGCGAGGCCGCGGTGATCTTCCGCACCATCGCGAACGCCGAAGTCAACATCGACATGATCGTGCAGAACGTGTCCGCGGCCTCCACGGGCCTCACGGACATCTCCTTCACGCTCCCCAAGTCCGAGGGCCACAAGGCCATCGACGCCCTGAAGAAGGCGAAGGACGCGATCGGCTTCGACTCGCTGCGCTACGACGACCAGATCGGCAAGATCTCCCTGGTCGGCGCGGGGATGAAGACGAACCCGGGCGTCACCGCCTCGTTCTTCCAGGCGCTGTCCGACGCGGGCGTCAACATCGAGCTGATCTCGACCTCCGAGATCCGCATCTCGGTCGTGACCCGCCAGGACGACGTCAACGAGGCCGTGCGCGCCGTGCACACCGCCTTCGGGCTCGACTCCGACAGCGACGAGGCCGTCGTCTACGGAGGCACCGGACGATGACCGTCCCGCCGTACGGAGGCCCCGTACGGAGGCGTACGACGAAGACCGGGCAGTCGGCACTCACGGCGAAGACCGGGCGGCCGGCGCTCGCGGTCGTGGGCGCGACCGGAGCCGTCGGCACGGTCATGCTCCAGATCCTGTCCCAGCACGCGGACATCTGGGGCGAGATTCGCCTCGTCGCCTCGCCGCGCTCGGCCGGCCGCAAGCTGTCCGTGCGCGGGGAGCAGGTCGAGGTGGTGGCCCTGACGGAGGAGGCCTTCGACGGGATCGACGTCGCCATGTTCGACGTACCCGACGAGGTGGCCGAGCGCTGGGCGCCGGTGGCGGCGGCCAAGGGGGCCGTCGTGGTCGACAACTCCGGCGCGTTCCGGATGGACCCGGAGGTGCCGCTCGTGGTGCCCGAGGTCAATCCGCACGCCGCCCGCGTCCGGCCGCGCGGCATCGTCGCCAACCCCAACTGCACGACGCTGTCCATGATCGTGGCGCTGGGCGCGCTGCACGCCGAGTTCGGGCTGCGCGAGCTGGTGGTGTCCTCGTACCAGGCGGTGAGCGGCGCCGGACAGCGTGGCGTCGACACCCTGCGGCAGCAGCTGAAGCTCGTCGCCGGTACGGAACTGGGGACGACCCCCGGCGACGTACGGCGGGCCGTGGGGGACAACACCGGGCCGTTCCCGGAGCCGGTGGCGCTCAACGTGGTGCCGTGGGCCGGGAGCCTGCGCGAGGACGGCTGGTCCTCGGAGGAGATGAAGGTGCGGGACGAGTCCCGCAAGATCCTCGGGCTCCCGAACCTGCCGGTCGCCGTCACCTGCGTACGGGTGCCGGTCGTCACCACGCACTCGCTGACCGTCCACGCCCGCTTCCAGGGCGAGGTGACGGTGAACAGGGCGCGCGAGATCCTCGCCACGGCGCCCGGCGTCGTGCTCTTCGACAACCCGGCGGCGGGGGAGTTCCCGACGCCGGCCGACGTGGTCGGTACGGACCCCACCTGGGTGGGGCGGGTGCGGCGGACGCTCGACGACCCGACGGCGCTGGAGCTCTTCGTCTGCGGGGACAACCTGCGCAAGGGCGCCGCGCTGAACACGGCACAGATCGCGGAACTGGTGGCGGCGGAGCTGTGACGGTTCGCTTCGGGCGCGTGCCTGGGCGGTTCTGGTGGGGACAGGGTCGGGTTCTGGTTGGGCTCTGGCTGGGTTCTGGTTGGGTCCTGGTCAGGTCCAGACCGGAAAACCTGTGGTTGTAAGCTGAATCCTTTGTAGGATCTGTGTGACTTCTGTGGTCCGGCCGTCGTCGAGGGGCGAAGCTGTGGTCCGGACCACTTGCAACCCGAAGCCTCTGGCGTTCGAAGATTTCCCTCCCCGCTCTCCGCAACCACGCGGTGGGTGGGGAGCGTCTTTGCGGTCGCCCTGCAGGGGTGACCGGACGCCACGTTCATATGGGGCATAGGGGATGAGCTTTTACGTATGAGGACATTTAGCGCACTGTCTGGCATGCAGTCCGACGTAAAAGCCGACGTAAAAGTGATGCCCGTCGCGTACAACCCCGACGGGGGTCCGCGTGTCCAACTGGCGTGGCTGAGGTACTCGAATTCTCTCCGGTTCTCGGGTCCGCCCGACCGGGCGCACTCCCATCGACGCACGGCACGGCCCTGCGTCCGCCCCGCCGACCCCGAACGTCCGGTGCGTCCGGCGGCATGCCGGTGATCGCCCCCATGCCCGCAGCGCGGTCGACCCGCATCCCGCATCAGCGCGAAGGCGCTGACGAGGCCTTGGCGGCCGGCACGACCGTCGACCATCTCACCGAGACCTACCGTGCCCACTACAGATCGCTCCTCGGTCTCGCGGCACTCCTCCTCGATGACACCGCGTCCTGCGAGGACGTCGTCCAGGAGGCCTTCATCCGGGTGCACTCGGCGCGCAAGCGCGTGCGTGACCCGCAGAAGACACTCGCCTACCTGCGCCAGACCGTCGTCAACCTCTCGCGTTCCGCACTGCGGCGTCGCATCCTCGGCCTGAAGCTCCTCTCCAAGCCGATGCCCGACATGGCGAGCGCGGAGGAGGGCGCGTACGACCTGCTGGAGCGCGACGCCCTGATCAAGGCGATGAAGGGACTCCAGCGGCGCCAGCGCGAGGTCCTGGTCCTGCGGTATTTCTCGGACATGACCGAGGCGCAGGTCGCCGAGACCCTCGGCATCTCGCTGGGCTCGGTGAAGGCGTACGGCTCGCGCGGCATCGCGGCGCTGCGCGTCGTCATGGAGGCGTCGGCATGAGCGGGCACGACGAGCGAGCACGCAACGAGGAACCCGGTCGCCTCGGCGACGCCGACGAGCATGAGCAGCACGCTGGGAACGGAACTGTGAATCACGGCCCCCTCTCGGAGAACTCGGGCCCGCAAGAGCCGGGCCACTCGGACCCGGAAGGCCACCTGCCGGGTTCGTCCTCGGCCGACCCGTCAGCCGATCCGTCGGCCGACCCGTCGGCCACCTCCTCGGACGACCCGCAGGACGGCAGTGGGGCGGCCGGGAGCGCGCCGGCCAAGACCGCGTTCGGCGACGCGGCGGCCGATGCGTCGGGCGATGCCTCGGGTGACTCCGGTACGGAGTCCTCGGGTACGGGATCCTCGGGTACGAAGCCTGCGGGTACGAAGCCCGTGGGTTCGGGAGCTTCGGGTGCCGACGGGACCGGGACCGGGACCGGCTTCGGGACCGGTTCCGACGACGACGACGTGCTGGACGTGTTCGGCTCCGACGAGCTGGGCCTGCGGCGGCTGCTGCACCAGGCCGTGGAGGAGATCGAGCCGACCGACGGCACGCTGGACCACCTGCGGCGCGCGGTACCGGCCAGGCGGGCGCGCAAGCGCCAGGCCCTGGTGGGCGCGGCAGCCGCCGCGCTCTTCATCGGCACGGCCGTCCCGGCCCTCCTGCACGTCTCGAACGCCACGGGCTCCGACGCCGACCCGTCCATGGCGGGCGCCGCCTCGGCGACCCGGGGCGGCGCGAACGAGGGCAAGGAAGCCTCCGCGGGCAGCGGCTCGGGCGATTCCGCCGGCTCGACCAAGGGCTCCGGCAAGGGCGGCAAGAAGGACGGGTCCGGCAAGGGCAAGGGAGGCGCCGGCAGTACCGCGGGCGCCGAGCCGTCCGCCTCCTCCGCGAGCGCGCCCACCTGCACATCGGCGCAACTCATCGCCGCCAATGGAGGTGCGACAGCCCCCGACGGCACCGGCGCGGTCTACGGCACCTTCACGATCACCAACGTCTCGACCGCCACCTGTACGGTCGTCGGCGGCGGCTCCGTGTCCCCGGCCGCGCTGGGCGCCGCGGACCAGTCCAAGCTCAGTACGCTTCTGCACGTGGCGGGCGACCCGGCCGCCGGGCTGCCCGACCCGTCCACGTACGCCTCCTCCCTCGTGCTGCGACCGGGCGGGGCGTACGCCGTGAAGTTCGCCTGGGTGCCTTCGGAGACCTGTCCGACCAGTGGCGGCAACGGCGGCGAGGACCCCTCGCCCGACCCGACCCCCACGTCCAACCCCAGCGGCGGTACGTCGGACGGCACCATCGGCGAAAGCGCGCAGCTCATGAGGGCCGACGGAACGGTCGACGGAAGCGTCAACGTGTCCTACGCGGCCGAAGGCGGCGCACCGACGACTGCGACGGCCGTGTCCAACGCGTGTGCCGGGACGGTCTACCGCACCGGGCTGCTGTCCGGAGCCTGACGACAACGGGCCCGAGCCACCACCGCTCGGGCCGCGGTCACCCGGACCACGACTCAGGCCGTAGGAGAGGACGACACCTTCGCGCTGCCGGTGTCGCTGTCCTCCCGGGAGGCCTCGCGGGAGGCTTCACCCTCTGCGGGAGCAGGAGTGGGACCGGGATCGGGATCGGGAGTCTCCTCCGTGAGACCCAGCTCCGCGTCCTGCGCGAACTCCACCTCGCGCCGCATCAGCCGGAACCACATGAAGACCACGAAGCCCGCGAAGACGAACCACTCACCGGTGTAGCCCAGATTCTGGAAGGCCTTCAGGTCCAGGCCCGTGTCCGAGGGAGCCGTGGCGGGCACGGCCTTCATCCCAGGGTCGGCCTCGGCGAGCGTGATCCACGCGTCGTACAGCTTGTACGGCACGAGGTTCACCAGTGACGCCGAACTGATCGCCCCCGTCTGCCCGGCGGGGAACCCCCCGGCTGCGGGCACCCCGTTCGACCCGGGTGACTCCGACGCCTGGAGCGCGCCGGTCACGGTGACCTCGCCGGCCGGAGCCGCCGGGGCCTTCGTGGTGCCGGCGTCACCGGGGAGCCAGCCCCGGACCACCGGCAGGGCCCTGCCGTCGTCGGTACGGAGCATCGTCAGGACGTAGAAGCCGCTCTTGTCGTCCAGCTCCCGGTCCGGCACGAGCAACTGCTTCCCGTACCGGCCCGTCGCCGTGGCCTGCATGCCCGACGTCTTCTTGTCCACCGGCAGCAGCCGGGCGAGTGGCCGGGGTGCCTGGGTCTTGGCAGCCGTGGCCTGCTCGCCGGCGTCGCGGTGGTCCTGGACCCGGTCCTCGAACCGGCTCAACTGCCACGACCCCATGAACACGCAGAAGGGGATGGCCAACAGTATGAAGACGTTGATCCCCCACCAGCGGGGCGTCAGCAGGAACCGGTACACAACCTCAAAGGTACGGGGCCTCGCGGTGAGCGCGGTCGAGGGGGTGCCTCAGCCGGCCCCGCCCGCCTACCTACCCGTTCCCCCGCCCGCCCGCAAGGATCCCGGGTATCACGTGCCCAGGTGCCGCTCCGCGAAGTCCAGTTCCAGCCGGACCTGTTTGATCCGCTCGTCGACGACCAGCGAACCGTGCCCCGCGTCGTAGCGGTACACCTCGTGGTCCAGGTCGCGCGCGGCCAGCCGGGTCACGTAGTTGTCGATCTGGCGGATCGGGCAGCGCGGGTCGTTGACCCCCGCGGAGATGTAGACCGGCGCCTTCACCGCGTCGACGTACGTCAGCGGGGACGATGCCTCGAAGCGCTCCGGAACCTCCTCCGGAGTGCCGCCGAGCAGCGTGCGGTCCATCGCCTTGAGGGCCTCCATCTCGTCGTGGTAGGCCGTCACGTAGTCCGCGACCGGTACCGCGGCGATGCCGAGCGCCCACGCCTCGGGCTGCGTACCCAGACCGAGCAGGGTGAGGTAGCCGCCCCACGAGCCGCCGGTCAGGATCAGCCGGTCCGGATCGGCGGAGCCGGACGAGACCGCCCACTCCCGGACCGCCGCGATGTCCTCCAGCTCGATCAGGCCGACCCGGTGCTTGAGGGCGTCCGTCCACTCACGTCCGTACCCGGTGGAACCCCGGTAGTTGACCCGGACCACCATGTACCCGTGGTCCACCCAGGCCGCCGGGCCCGCCGCGAACGAGTCGCTGTCGTGCCAGGTCGGGCCGCCGTGGATGTCGAAGACGGTCGGCAGCGGACCCGTCGCTCCGGCCGGCCGCTGCACGAGCGCGTGGATACGGCCGCCCGGACCCGTCACCCACACGTCCTCGACGGCCACCGACTCCGGCGCCTTCATGCCGGGGGGATCCAGGACGATCTCGCCGGACGTCGAGCGGACCACCGGGGCCTCGGCCGACGACGACCACAGGTACTCCACGCTGCCGTCCGGGCGGGCCGTCGCCCCGGACACCGTGCCCTTCGGCGTCCGCACCCGCTCCAGCCCGCGGGTGGCCAGGTCGAACCGCCACAGCTCGCTGCGCGCCTCGAAGCTGTTGACGACGAGCAGGGCGGAGCCGTCCGGATACCACTCGGCGCTCAGGTCGCCGGCCAACTGCGCGGTCAGCTCCAGGTCGGTCTCCTCGCCGGACGCCACGTCCCACACCATCGGCTCCCAGCGCCCGCGCCGCTGGTGCCCGACGAGCAGCCGCGTGTCCTCGCCGACCGGTGCGAAGCCCAGCACCTCCAGGCCCCGCTCGACGGTGCCGCCCTTGGTGTCGTCGAGCTCGGCCACCGCCGAACCGTCCATCCGCAGCACCCGCAGCGCGGAGTGCATCGCGTCGCCGTGCTCGGTGTGCTCGATCGCGATCAGCGATCCGTCGTACGAGAGGTCGCCCACGCCGGCCGACTCCCGGTGCCGGTAGACCTCGACGGGGTCCTCACCGGTCCGGCTGACGTAGATCGTCGAACCGTCCTCGTCGGTGGACCGGCCGACGATCGCCGTCCGCCCGTCCCGGCCGAGCGCGAGCCCCGCGGGATAGGAGGCGTCGAGCCCGGGAGCCGCGGGCTCGTCGGCAACGGCCGCACCGCCGTCGGTGCCGGACCCGGTGCCCGACCCGGTATCGGAACCGGTGCCGGAACCGGTGCCGGAGCCGGCGAAGGGCTGTCGTCTCCAGATCCCGAACTCGTCGCCGTCCTTGTCGTCGAACCACCAGATCCACTCGCCGTCGGGCGAAAGCACGCCGTCCGTCGTCCCGTTGGGCCGGTCCGTCACCTGGCGCTGGGCGCCCGTCTCACGGTCCCACGCGTACAACTCGTACGTCCCTGTCGCGTTCGACACGAACAGGGACCGGTGCGGGGCGTCCTCCGCCCAGTCCGGCAAGGACACCCGCGGCGCCCGGAAGCGCTTCTCCCAGTCGGGCATGGTTCCCTCGGGCGGGATGGCCCCGTTGCTCTCAGTCATGGCCCCATAGTGCACGCACAGGACGACATCGTGCAGACGGGGTCCTCAGCCTGTGGAAAACTCCGCGCGGGGTCGCCGTCCCAGCAGCTCGGCGAGGCCGCGCCGGGTGGCGGCGATGACGACACGGTCCCCCGGGCCGAGGACGTAATCGGTCGGCAGATCCCAGACCAGACCGGAGGGCCGTCCGGGAGACGGTGGTCGTCCGGGAGTCGAGGGCCGACCGGGAGACGAGGGCCGACCGGGAGCCGAGGCGGTGCGATCGCGGTCGCGGTCGCGGTCCGGAGTGGAGGGGGCCGGGGG
>NZ_LIPP01000322.1 GCF_001418335.1 Streptomyces aurantiacus
GGTAGGGGCGGCGGGGGCGAGGAAAGTCTTCAGTCCAAGTAGCCCCTCAGCTGGTCCGCGAACGCGTGGTCGCGGAGTTTGTTGAGGGTCTTCGACTCGATCTGGCGGATGCGCTCCCGCGTGACGCCGAAGATCCGCCCTATCTCCTCCAGCGTGCGCGGCCGCCCGTCGGCCAGCCCGTACCGCAGCTGCACCACCTTGCGTTCGCGCTCGCCGAGCGTGGAGAGCACCGCCTCCAGGTGCTCCCGCAGGAGCAGGAAGGCCGCCGACTCGACCGGGCTCGTGGCGTCCCCGTCCTCTATGAGGTCGCCGAGGGCCACGTCGTCCTCCTCGCCCACGGGGGCGTGCAGGGACACGGGCTCCTGGGCCAGCCGGAGCACCTCGCTGACCCGCTCGCCGGTCAGGTCGAGATGTACGGCGACCTCCTCGGGCGTCGGCTCGTACCCCCGTTCCTGGAGCATGCGCCGCTGTACCCGTACGACGCGGTTGATCAGCTCGACCACGTGGACGGGGACCCGGATCGTCCGGGCCTGGTCGGCGAGGGCCCGGGACATGGCCTGGCGGATCCACCAGGTCGCGTACGTCGAGAACTTGTACCCGCGGGCGTAGTCGAACTTCTCGACCGCCCTGATGAGGCCCAGGTTTCCCTCCTGGACCAGGTCGAGCATGGTCAGCCCACGTCCCACGTACCGCTTGGCGACGGAGACGACGAGCCGCAGGTTCGCCTCGATGAGGCGGCGTTTGGCCATCCGGCCCATGACCACCAACTTGTCGAGGTCAAGGGCGAGTTGGCTGTCGAGGTCGGAGGCCAGCCGGAGCCTCTCCTCGGCGAAGAGGCCCGCCTCGACCCGGCGGGCGAGCTCCACCTCCTCCACCGCGGTGAGGAGCGGGATACGGCCGATCTCCCGCAGGTACTGGCGGAACAGGTCGGACGAGGGCCCGCCGGTGTCCGTACGTCCGCGGGGCAGTTCGACCGGCTCCGGCGTCTCGGTCTCGATCTCGGTCCCGGCCTCCACGAGGACGGCGGGGGGCGGCTCCGGCGTGTCTTCCGGGTCCGCCGTGGTCGTCTCGGGGTGGTGTGCGGCACGGTTCTGCGGCGGTACCGCCGCCAGGACATCGGCGTCCGCTTCCGTGTCCGTGCTCCGACCGGCGCTCTTGCCGGTCTGTGTCTGTGTCTGCGTTTGCGTTTGCGTCTTGGTCAGGGTCTGGGTCTGGGTCTGCACGGGGGCGACCTCCAGGAATGTCGCTGCTGAGGCGTGCGGCAGCGGTACGTCGGGGATGGGGTCGACGGCCTCGCCGCTGTCCATCCCGAAGTCATTGAGCGGAACCGCGGGGACTTCGGACCCGTCGCGTTCGGGTCGGCCGCGCTCCGAGGACTCAGGCACCGGAACCCAGTGTGGAGTACGACACATCCCTGCCACGAGGGGCGTGCGGTGACTTTTTGAGTCCTGTCCGTGACTACCTGGTTACCCTCACGGGAATGTCCGGCGCCGTCGTCGGCGTGCCGAAGGACCGCTCAGCCTGCCCGCGGGCTGCTCAGAGCGCGGACGGGCCCTTCTCGCGCAGCGCCTGGTCGTACTGCTGGAGGACCCACAGCTCGTTCTGCACGGCGGCCAACTGGGCCGGGTCGCCCTGGGCGGTGGCGCGGGCGAGGGCGCCCTGGACGTCGCGGACCCGGCGCTCGACGGCGCGGCGGCGGACGGTCACCAGCTGCTCGCCCGCGTAGGCCTCGTCGACGGTCTTGCGCATGATGGCCTCGACGGCGAGCTCCGTGACCATGGCACGCACCACGTCGTCCGCGGCGGTCTCGCGAACCCGGACCAGGTACTCCTGCGGGTCCTGGACGCCGTACTCCGCGCCGCCCGCCTCGGCGATCGTCTCGCGCACGGCCGCGTACGGCGGGGCGGTGAACTCGTCCACCCCGTACGCGTCGAAGGCCGGGGAGACCAGCTCGGGGCGTTGGAGGGCCAGCTTGAGCAGTTCGCGCTCGGTGGCGAACACCGGGTTGCGCAGGGTCAGGGCCGGGCCCGACGGGGGTCTGGGACCGCTGTTCTCGTACTGCTGCGGGGGGCGCCCTGTGCTCGTGGGCGCGGGGCCCTTGCCGCCGCGGTCGCGGGCCCAGCGGGCCAGCTGGGCGACCCGCTTGACGACGAACTGGGTGTCGAGGATGCCGAGCATGCCGGCGAGCTGGACGGCGACCTCGTGCTGGGCGCCGCTGTTCTTGATGCGGGCCACGACGGGCGCGGACTCGTCGAGGGCGGCGGCGCGTCCTGCGGGGGTCTCCAGGTCGTAGCGGGCGACGATCTGGTGCAGGGCGAACTCGAAGAGCGGGGTGCGCGGTTCGACCAGGTCGGCGACCGCCTCGTCGCCCTTGGCAAGACGCAGGTCGCAGGGGTCCATGCCGTCCGGGGCGATCGCGATGTACGTCTCGGCGGCGAACTTCTGGTCGTCCTCGAAGGCACGCAGGGCGGCCTTCTGGCCGGCCGCGTCACCGTCGAAGGTGAAGATCACCCGCGCCGAGCCGTTGTCCATCAGGAGCCGGCGCAGGATCTTGATGTGGTCGTTGCCGAAGGCCGTACCGCAGGTCGCGATGGCGGTGGTGATGCCGGCCAGGTGGCAGGCCATGACGTCGGTGTAGCCCTCGACCACGACGGCCCGGCTGCTCTTGGCGATGTCCCTCTTGGCGAGGTCGATGCCGTAGAGGACCTGGGACTTGCGGTAGATCGGCGTGTCCGGTGTGTTCAGGTACTTGGGCCCGTTGTCCGACTCGTACAGCTTGCGGGCGCCGAAGCCGACGACCTCGCCGCCGATGTCGCGGATCGGCCACATCAGACGGCCGCGGAAGCGGTCGATGGGGCCGCGGCGGCCCTCCTGGGCGAGGCCGGAGAGCAGCAGCTCCTTGTCGGAGAAGCCCTTGCCGCGCAGGTATCGGACGAGGTGGTCCCAGCCCTGGGGGCTGTAGCCGACCCCGAAGTGGGCGGCGGCCGACTGGTCGAAGCCGCGCTCGGCGAGGAACGTGCGGCCGGTGTCGGCCTCGGGGCTGTTGCCGAGCTGTTCGATGTAGAACGTGGCGGCGGCCTGGTGGGCCTCGACCAGGCGGATCCGCTCGCCGCGCTGGTGGGAGGGGTTGTAGCCGCCCTCCTCGTAACGAAGGGTGATGCCCGCCTGTCCGGCGAGGCGCTCGACCGCCTCCGAGAAGGTGAGGTGGTCGACCTTCATCACGAACGTGATGGTGTCGCCGCCCTCCTGGCAGCCGAAGCAGTGGAAGAGCCCCTTGCTCGGGCTGACCTGGAAGGAGGGCGACTTCTCGTCGTGGAACGGGCACAGGCCCTTGAGGTTTCCGCCGCCCGCGTTGCGCAGCTGGAGGTACTCGGACACCACGGCGTCGATCGGGACCCCGTCCCGAACCGCCTTCACGTCCTCGTCGTTGATCCTTCCGGCCACGCGCCGAGTCTACGGGGACGGTGTGACAGCGGAGTCCCCTCGTCGGTCGGTGGAGTCCCTCCGGCGGTCAGTGCGGTGCCCCGTCGGTCACGGGACCAGGCTGTCCAGCGGGACGCGCGGGTCCGCGAGTGCCTCCGTGTCCACCTCCGCCCCCGTGCGGATCAGCTGTTGGATCGGTTCTGTGACGTCCCACACATTCACGTTCATCCCGGCCAGCACGCGCCCCTCCTTCACCCAGAAGGCGATGAACTCGCGCTTGCCCGCGTCTCCCCGGATCACCACTTGGTCGTACGTGCCCGGGGGCGCCCAGCCCGAGTACTCCAGCCCGACGTCGTACTGGTCGGAGAAGAAGTAGGGCACCCTGTCGTACGTCGTGTCGCGGCCCAGCATCGCGCGGGCCGCCGCCGGGCCGCCGTTCAGCGCGTTCGCCCAGTGCTCCACGCGCAGCCGGGTGCCGAACAGGGTGTGGTGGAAGGCGGCCACGTCACCGGCCGCGTAGATGTCGGGGTCGGAGGTGCGCAGCCGCTCGTCGACCGCGACGCCGCCGCCGTGGGCCCGGTCGGCGATCTCCAGGCCCGCCGCCTCGGCGAGTCCCGTGCGCGGGGCGGCGCCGATCGCGGCGAGCACGTCGTGCGCGGGGTGCTCCTCGCCGTCGTCGGTGCGGGCCGCCAGGACCATGCCGTCCTGGCCGGTGATCTCGGTGAGCCGGGCGCCGAAGTGGAAGCGGACGCCGTGCTCGCGGTGCAGGTCGGCGAAGAGCTGGCCCAGCTCGGGGCCGAGGACCGAGTGCAGCGGGGTCGGCTCGGGCTCGACGACGGTGACCTCGGCCCCGTACTCACGGGCGGCGGCGGCGATCTCCAGGCCGATCCAGCCGGCGCCGGCGATGACCAGGTGGCCGTTGTCCCGGCCGAGGGCGGCCAGTACGTGCTTGAGGCGCTCCGAGTGGGCGAGGCGCCGCAGGTGGTGGACCCCGGCGAGGTCCGTGCCCGGGATGTCCAGGCGGCGCGGTTCGGCGCCGGTCACGAGCAGCAGCTTGTCGTAGTGGACGAGGGTGCCGTCGTCGCCGAAGTGGACGGTCTTCGCGGTCCGGTCGATCGCGTCGACGGTCTGGCCGAGGTGCAGCTCGATGTCGTTGCGCGCGTACCAGGCGGGCTCGTGGACGAAGACGCTGTCGCGCTCCTCCTTGCCGAGCAGGTAGCCCTTGGACAACGGCGGCCGTTCGTACGGGTGGTCCCGCTCGTCGCAGATCAGTATCACGCGCCCGCTGAAGCCCTCCGCCCGGAGTGTCTCGGCCGCCTTGGCGCCGGCCAGGCCTCCTCCGACGATGACGAATGTCTGATCCGCGTCGACCACTTGATGCCTCCTCGTACGGGTGTCGCCACATGCGAGCGTCCCGCACGCAGCGTGATGGGGGAAGAGGGAGTGGCCCGATCAGGCCACGCAGGGTCACACGGACGCCCTTCGGACGTCACGTCTGCCCCGTGAGCCTCGCATGCAGTGATCGTGCGGCGGCGTCCGTGAGCGAGGAGATCTGGTCGACGATCACCCGCTTGCGGGCACGGTCGTCCGGCGCCTCGTCGAACAGGGCTCGAAACTGCGGGTCGAGTCCTTCCGGCGCCCGCGCGGTGAGCGCCTCGGCCAGCTCGGCGACGACGATCCGCTGGTCGGCGCGGAGCAGTTCCTGCTCGGCCCGCTGCATGACGTACCGGTCGGCGACGGCCTTGAGCACCGCGCACTCCAGGCGGGCCGCGCGCGGTACGACCAGCTCGGCGGCGTAGCGCGTGAGCCGCCCCGATCCGTACGTCGCGCGGGTGGCGCCCTCGGCGGCGAGGCAGAACCGGCCGATGAGCTGGCTGGTGGCGTCCTTCAGGCGGGCCTGGGCGACGGCCGAGCCGTCGTAGCCGTGCGGCCACCACTCCTGGTCGAGGAGGCGGTCGAGGGCCGCGGACAACTCGGCGGGGTCGGTGTCCGCCGCGACGTACCGCCCGACGGCGACCCGGAAGATCTCCTGGCGCTCGGGCTCCGCGTGCAGGCAGTTCGGGTCGATGTGCCCCGCGTGCAGGCCGTCCTCGACGTCGTGCACCGAGTACGCCACGTCGTCGGACCAGTCCATGACCTGGGCCTCGAAGGTGATGCGGGTGCCGGGGGCGCCCTCGCGGACCCAGTCGAAGACGGGGCGGTCGTCGTCGTAGACCCCGAACTTCGGGGAGCCCGGGTCGGTGGGGTGGGCGCCGCGCGGCCAGGGGTACTTGGTGGCGGCGTCGAGGGTGGCGCGGGTGAGGTTGAGGCCGACGCTGACCAGGTGGTCCCCGTCGGCGGTGGCGGCCGAGGGCACGGCGTCGCCGCGTACGAAGCGCTTGGGTTCGATGCGGGTGAGCAGTCTGAGTGACTGGGCGTTGCCCTCGAAGCCGCCGCAGTCCTCCGCGAACTCGTTCAGCGCCTGTTCTCCGTTGTGCCCGAAGGGCGGGTGGCCCAGGTCGTGGGAGAGGCAGGCCGCCTCGACGAGGTCGGGGTCGCAGCCGAGGGCGGCGCCCAGCTCGCGGCCGACCTGGGCGCACTCCAGGGAGTGGGTCAGCCGGGTGCGGGGGCTCGCGTCCCAGACCCGACTGCGCGTACCGGGCGTGACGACCTGCGTCTTGCCGGCGAGGCGACGCAGGGCGGAGGAGTGCAGCACGCGGGCCCGGTCACGCTGGAAGGCGGTGCGGCCGGGCCGCTTGTCGGGCTCGACGGCCCACCGGGCCACTGACGTGGGGTCGTAGCCGGGGGGTGGGGCCTGGTGCGCGTATGCCCCTGGGGTCGGGGCGGTTCCGGTACTGGTGCCTTCCATGTCTCGACAGTAAGCGGCGGCAGTGACAATTGGGTGGCCAGGGATGGCTACGGGTGACTACGGCCGGCTACCGGGCACTGATCGTCTACGGGTGGCCAAGGGCTGTCCCGTAACTCCCGGTGGATCAGCGCGCGGCGTCGGATGCGGTGCATCGCAAGGCGCCGGGTCGCCCTCATACCGGGTGTATTCGGGCGATCCGGCAACGCCGCGAGGTGCCGTAGCTGTCGTCGTGCGCCCGCCGGGAGTTACGGGACAGCCCTTAGCGGGCGCCCGATCGTCTGCCGGGTTCTGTTCCGTGTTCGTGGGCGGGTGCGCTGTCGGCCGGTGGGCCGGCGATGGCGGTGAGCCGGAGCTTGGTCTCGTCCTCGCTGCCGGGCACGGCGGTCATGATGACGATCTTGAGCTCGGAGTCGCCGTCGGCCAGGACGTCGCAGTCCACCGCGACCGGGCCCACCGACGGGTGGTCGATCGTCTTGTGGTCCTCGCGGTGTGCGGCCACCCCTCCGGTCGCCCACAGCTCGGCGAACCTCCTGTTGCCCCCGTTCAGGTCGCGGATCAGCGCGGCCAGCCGACGGTCCCGGGGGAAGCGGCCGGTGGCGCGGCGCAGGTCGGAGACGACGGCGGCGTCGGTGGCGTCGCGGTCCGCCTCGGTCACCGGCCACAGCGCGAGGTGGGCGGGGCCGCCGTTCACCGGGAACCTGTCGCGGGCGAAGTTGCGCAGGCGCGGCGGCGCGGCGGAGGGGTCGCCCAGCAGGGCGGCCCACCCACGGTTCCACCACACCAGTTGCCAGTCCGCCGCGAACACGGCGACCGCCACGTCCCCGAGGCGGGCGAGCACCCGCTGCACGCCGGGCGGCAGATGGTCGGAGATCGCGCCGTCCACCGGCGGTACGAGCCGGGCCAGCCGGTACAGGTGGTCCCGCTCGGCGGTGGACAGCTGCAGGGCGCGCGCCAGGGACGCGACCACCGACGCGGAGGGTGTGGTGGCCCGCCCCTGTTCAAGGCGTACGACGTAGTCGACCGACACTCCGGCCAGGTCGGCCAGTTCTTCGCGCCGCAGCCCGGCCGCCCGGCGCCCGCGGGCCGTCGGCAGCCCGGCGCCCGAGGGGGGCAGCCGGTCCCGCCAGGTGCGGATCATCGCGCCCAGTCCGGTTCCGGGTGTAGTCGACATGGTCTCCATCTTCCGGCATCCCCGACCGGGTGTGCGGGCGCGAGGGTGGTACTGGCCTTCCTACCGTCGAAGTCTCCCTGGCCCGCCTCCGTCGGCGGAGCCAGTATCGACCGCATGACGATCACCTTCATCACCGGAGCCAACAAGGGCCTGGGCCGCGAGACCGCCCGCCGACTGATCGAGAGCGGGCACACCGTGCTCGTCGGAGCCCGTGACCGCGAGCAGGGCGAGGAGGCCGCCGCCGCGCTCGGCGCACGCTACGTCCCCATCGACGTGACCGACGACGCGTCCGTGGCCGCCGCGGCCGCGGACGTCGCCGCACACGAGGGCAGGATCGACGTCCTGATCAACAACGCCGGTGTGCACGGCCCCGCCGGCGATCCCGGCGACCTCACCGCCGCCGACGCCCGCGCCGTCCTCGACGTCAACGTCATCGGTGTCGTCCGCACCACTGCCGCGTTCCTCCCGCTGCTGCGCCGCTCGGACGACCCTGCGATCGTCAACGTCAGCAGCGGCATGGGCTCCCTCGCCCTCACGCACGACCCCGCCCGGCCCGAGTCGCGCGTGATCGTGCCGCTGTACACCTCCTCGAAGGCGGCGCTGACGATGCTGACCACGCAGTACGCCAAGGGGCTCAAGGACATCCGCGTCAACGCCGCCGACCCCGGCTACACCGCGACCGACCTCAACGGTCACAGCGGCTTCCAGACCGTCACCGAGGGCACGGACGCGATCGTCGCCCTCGCCACCGAGGGGCCCGGCGCCGGCACCGGACGCTTCGTCTCCCGCCACGGCGACATCGCCTGGTCCTGAGCCCGGCCGTGCCGACAGCCATGTCAGGTGACCCGTGGCCCGTGGCCCGTGTCCCTGCCGTGAACCGGCGCCCACCGTTACGGGACCTCAGGCCGAGGCCAGTGTCCGTTCCGCTGTTCGTTCCTCGTGTGCCGGGGCTGCCAGGGCCTGGTCGTAGCGGTGCAGAGCCAGGCGGGCCATCGCCGGGTGGGCGCCGAGCGGGGCCGCGGCGATTCCGGGGGCCGCCGCCGCGCACTCGGTCGAGAAGCGGCCGGGGGCCGTGAAGTACGAGGCGACCGCGACCCGGTGGCGGCCCCGGGCGGCGAGTGCGCGTACGGCGTCCGCGACCGTGGGCGCGGCGGCCGAGGCGTACGCGGGCACGACGGGTACGCCCAGGCGCTCGGCGAGCAGTTCGGCGGTGCGGCGGGTGTCGACGCCGGCGTCGGGGTCGCGTGACCCGGCCGCGGCCAGCACGACACCGCTCGCCCGGCGATCCGCGCCCGGCGTGCGCCAGCCGGCCTCGACGAGCCGCTCGTACAGCGTCTCGACGAGCAGCGGATGCGGGCCCAGCGGCGCCGCGATCCGGCTGCGCGCCGACGCGGCGGCCGCGGCCTCGGGGATGTCCCGCTTGACGTGGTGTCCGCGGCTCAGCAGCAGCGGTACGAGGACCGCGTCACCGGTGCCGAGGGCGGCGAGCGTGTCGGGCAGCAGGGGTTCGTTCAGCTCGATGTGCCCGAGGTGCACGGGCAGACCGGGACGCAGCTCGCGGATGCGCTCCATCAGCGCCCGGACGGTGCTCAGGGCGCGCGGGTCGCGGCTGCCGTGGCCCACCAGGACGAGCGCGGGCGGGGCGGGGCGCCGGGTGCCGTCGACAGATACGAGAGCAAGCTGGCTGCCCAGTTGGCTGGTGATCCGGTTCGACGCCGTCATGCGCCAAGGGTGCCGGTACGAGGTTGCCACCCCGTTGCGCGGGAATGACGGAGGTTTTCCGGGGGATCACGGTGGGGCACAGGGTGGCTGTGAGGTGAACCGGATCACCGTGCGCGGCGTCTCCCGGGGCGAGGCCACCCGGGGAGGGACCGACCCATGCGTCGTCCGAGACTGAAGCTGCCGAAAATGCAGCTGCCGAAGCTCCGGCAGCTTCCACGACCGCGACTGAACCCGCGCCTGCGCCCGCGGCTGCCGCGCACCCGGACCGGACAGCGCCGGGCCGTGCAGGCCGTGATGGCCGGGTGTGTGCTCGCGCTGTCCCCGGCGACGTGGCTCCACACGACCGCGGGCGACCGGCTGCGGACGGCGGCGGACGTGCCGCGTACCGACGTCGCGGTCGTCTTCGGGGCCGGGCTGTGGCAGGGCGAGCCGTCGCCGTATCTCGCGCACCGGCTGGACGCGGCGGCCGGGCTGTACCGTTCCGGCCGTATCGAGGTGGTCCTGGTCACCGGCGACAACAGCCGCGAGGACTACGACGAGCCGGACGCCATGCGCACGTATCTCACGAAGCGGGGTGTGCCGGACGAGCGGATCGTCAGCGACTACGCCGGCTTCGACACGTGGGACTCCTGCGTCCGGGCCAAGAAGATCTTCGGCGTGGACGAGGCCGTCCTGATCAGCCAGAACTTCCACATCCGGCGGGCGGTCGCGCTGTGCCAGGAGGCGGGCGTCGCCTCGTACGGGATCGGGGTGGACGACGTGCACGACGTGACGTGGTACTACGGCGGCGCACGCGAGGTGATCGCCGCGGGGAAGGCACTCCTGGACGTGGTCTTCGAGCCGGACCCGATGTTCCTGGGGCCCCAAGAGCCGGGTGTGGCACGGGCGTTGAGGACCGCTGGCCGATAGTCGACGAGACGGACGTCACGCGGATCGCCGGTTTGCCGGAGGCCGCTCACCCTGCAGCGTGAAAGCAGACCTCGAAGCATTCTGTAGTCAACTGACTACGGATAGTGTCCTTTTCGAGAGCCCGGACACCAACTGGGCCCAGAGAAAGGACACATGATGACTGGTCTTCGTACTGCCCTCGTCGCCGCCACGGCGGCCGTGCTGCTCTCGGTGACGGGCGCCGTGACGACCGCCTCGGCGGACGACGACGCCGTGGCGAAGGAACCGGGATGTGCCCAGCTCTCCGCCTGGGGTCCCGGCTGGGCCGACATCCGCAACATCTGCGACCACACCATCTCCGCCACTGTCGAAGTCGACGGGTGGGACCCCGACTGTATCCAGATCGGCCCCCGCGGAGTCGGGCGCATCGGCCTGGAGCCGGGTGACGACCCGTACTACGCGTACGAGTGCTGAGCACTGAGCACGGCCCCTGAGGGGGCCGAAGGGGGCGGGGGCACTGGCGGGTGCCTCCGCCCTCACGGCCGTCCGGTTCGTGCGGGGAGGTCCCCGTGCCTGCCGCGTAACGGGGTACGTCCCGCCGCGTAACACGTCGGACGCACGCTGAGCTGTATGCAGACCTCCGTGACGCCCACCCACTGCCCGTACTGCGCACTGCAGTGCGGCATGAACCTGACGTCCGTGCCGGACAGCAGCAACGACGGCAACGGCGGCGGTGTGGTCGAGGTGACGGAACGCGCCGACTTCCCGGTGAACCGTGGCGCCCTGTGCGGCAAGGGCCGTACGGCGCCCGCGCTGCTCTCGTCCGGGGTGCGGCTGACGACGCCGCTGATCCGCTCGGACGGTGCGCTGCGGCCGGCCACCTGGGACGAGGCGCTCGACCGGATCGCCGACGGGCTGTCCCGCACGCGTACGGAGCACGGCCCGGACGCGTGCGGTGTGTTCGGCGGGGGCGGGCTGACCAACGAGAAGGCGTACACGCTCGGCAAGTTCGCCCGGGTGGTGCTCGGCACCTCGCAGATCGACTACAACGGACGTTTCTGCATGTCGTCCGCGGCGGCCGGCGGCATCAGGGCCTTCGGCCTGGACCGGGGGCTGCCCTTCCCGCTGGAGGACATCCCGAAGACGGGGTGCGTGATCCTCGTCGGCTCCAACCTCGCCGAGACCATGCCGCCGGCGCTCCGCTATCTCACGGAACTGCGCGACAACGGCGGCAAGTTGATCGTCATCGACCCCCGCCGCACCCGCACCGCCGAACAGGCGGACCTGCATCTGGCACCCCGCCCGGGTACGGACCTCGCCCTGGCGCTCGGCCTGTTGCACCTGGTGGTGGCGGAGGGGCGTACGGACGAGGCGTACATCCAGGAGCGTACGAGCGGCTGGGAGGAGGCGCGGGCCGCGGCGATGGCGCACTGGCCGGAGTACGTGGAGCGGATCACGGGCGTGTCCGTGCCCGAACTCCGGGAGACGGTAAGGATGTTCTGCGAGCCCGAGTCCGCGATGGTGCTCACCGCGCGCGGGCCCGAGCAGCAGTCCAAGGGCACGGACACGGTCGGCGCGTGGATCAACCTCTGCCTGGCGACCGGGCGTCCGGGACGGCCGAACTCCGGATACGGCTGCCTCACCGGGCAGGGCAACGGACAGGGCGGGCGCGAACACGGCCAGAAGGCCGACCAGTTGCCCGGTTACCGCAAGCTCGACGACCCGGCCGCGCGGCGGCACGTGGCCGAGGTCTGGGGCATCGACCCGGACTCCCTGCCTGGCCCCGGCCGCAGCGCCTACGAACTGCTCGACGCCATGGGCACGGACATCCACGCGCTCCTGCTCATGGCGTCGAACCCGGTGGTGTCCGCGCCCCGGGCCGCCCACATCGAGGAACGGCTGCGCTCCCTCGACTTCCTGGCCGTCGCCGACGTGGTGCTGTCGGAGACGGCGGAACTCGCGGACGTCGTCCTGCCGGTCGCCCAGTGGGCCGAGGAGACGGGTACGACGACCAACCTGGAGGGCCGTGTCCTGCTGCGCAGGCAGGCGATCACGCCTCCTGACGGCATCCGCAGCGATCTGCACGTGATGCATGAACTGGCCGCGCGCCTGGGCGTGGAGAAGGGCTTCCCCACGGACCCGGAGGAGGTCTTCGAGGAGCTGCGCCGGGCGAGCGCGGGCGGGCCTGCGGACTACTCGGGCATCACGTACCGCCGCCTGGCGGAGGAGAACGGGGTGTTCTGGCCGTGCCCGGCCACCCCTACGACCACGGGCACCGGCACAGGCCCGCTGAAGTCCGCCGCCACCGAGGAGGCCCCCCACACGGTCGTGCCCGACGCGACCGCGGCCAACAGGCCCGGGGTCGAACTCCCGGTGACCGGGGCCGGCGAGGTGCACCCGGGCACACCGCGCCTCTTCCTCGACCGCTTCGCCACGCCCGACGGCCGAGCCCGCTTCGTCGCCGTGAACCACCGGCCGTCGGCGGAGGAGCCCGACGCGGAGTACCCGGTACTGCTGACCACGGGCCGGGTCGTCTCCCAGTACCAGTCGGGCGCCCAGACCCGTCGCGTGGACGAACTGAACGCCGCCGCGCCGGGCCCCTTCGTGGAGCTGCACCCCCGGCTGGCCGAGCGGCTGGGGGCGGTCGAGGGAGAACCGCTGGCCATCGTGTCCCGGCGAGGGCGGGCGGTCGCACCCGCCCGCATCACGACCACGATCCGCCCCGACACGGTGTTCATGCCGTTCCACTGGCCGGGCGAGGGTCGCGCCAACACGCTGACCAATCCGGCCCTGGACCCGATCTCGCGGATGCCGGAGTTCAAGACCTGTGCGGTTCGTGTGGAGCGGGCGAGCTGACGGACGCGGGACGTGCCAGGTCGTTTCCGCTGGTCGGGCTCGGCGACCCGGCACGCGAGGGCTGTGCCGTCGCGGGTTGTGGTCCGTGACCGTCGGGGATTTCAGGCGGCGGTCGCGGTGGCGATCGTCGCGGCGAGCGCACGAGCACGGTCGCGGGCGTCGGCCATGGATGCCTCGTGCATCGGGAGAAACTCCGCCAGGGCCGGTGCGTGGGGGGCCATGGTCAGCTCGGGCATCACGGTGGCGACATCGAGCCCCAGCTGACTCTCGTGTCCGAGCACCGCCTCAGTGGTGGGCACGACGTAGTCCAAGCCGTGGTTGGGCGCGCCGGGACCGTAGCTGCCGCCTCGGGCGGAGATCAGCACCGCCGGACGTCCGGCAGCCGGGGCCGGCTTGAACGTACGCCCGTAGACCATGACTTGGTCGAGCCAGGCCTTGAACACCGACGGCATCGACAGGTTGTACATCGGCACCGTGAACAGGTAGGCCCTGGCGCCGAGGAACTCCTCGATGAGCTCGTCCTGCAATGCGGCTGCGGCAGCCTGCTCGTCGGTGTGATGGGCGGGATCGGTGACGCGGGCGGTGATGCCGGCAGCGCTGAGATGGGGCACGGGTGCCGCGGCGAGGTCGCGGTGGACGACCTTGCCGTCCCAGTCTTCGAGGAAGGTCTGGGCGACCTGGCGCGAGACCGAGACTTCGCCGAGCGCTGAGGAGTCGATGTGCAGCAGGTAGGACATGGTGGGTGTTCCCTTTCAGCAGTGGTGTGTGGTCGCAGACGGGGTGATACATACTGGTAGTGCGGTTGCACACCGGATGAGAGGTAAATGGGATGGCGTCAGCGCGACAGATCAGCGGTCCGTGCCAGGCGTGGCCGGAGGACAGCGCATTCATCCGCGAGGTGCTCGATCGCATCGGCGACAAGTGGACCGTGCTGGCCATCAGCACCCTGAGCACCGGCTCGCTGCGCTACTCCGACTTGCAGGCGAGCATCCCGGGCATCTCCCAGCGGATGCTGACCCAGACCCTCAAGCGCCTTGAGCAGGACGGACTGATCACGCGGACCGCCTACGCCGAGGTACCACCGCGAGTGGAGTACGAGCTGACGGATCTGGGGCGGTCCCTGTTGGACGCGGTGACGGCGATGGCCGGCTGGGCCGCCGCCCACCACAGTGAGATCGCCGGCAACCGGGCCGCCAGCGAACTGACCGGAGTCGGCCGAGGCAGGACATCGGTCAGCGCGTCGGCAGGCTGAGCCCACTCGGCACGGCCCCGGCCACCTGCTGCAGCAGGTCGCCGTAGACAGGGACCTTCCGGGCACCCGGGGCGGCCACCCGGCGGTCGAAGACGACGAACGGAACGCCGGTCGCACCCAGCTCCAGGCCCTCGTCGCGGTCGGCGCGCACTCGGTCGGCGTACTCGCTGCTCGCGAGGATCTCGCGGGCTCGCCGCCCGTCCAGTCCGACTGCCTCCGCGACGTCTGCGAGAGTGTCCGGGGCGTGGGGGTCGAGGGTGCCGGCGAAGAAGCCGTCCTGGACGGTGGAGAAGAACTCGAACCCGCGGCTCCGGTCGTTGGCGTACTGGACCATGCGGTGCAGGTCGAACGTGTTGGCGTTCAGGCGGTCCAACGAGTACGCAAGTCCCTCCTCGCCTGCGAGGGCCTGCATCCGGCGCTCGGCCCGGAGGACGTCGCCGACGGTGCCGCCGTGACCACGGAGGAAGCTTTTCACGTTCTCCTCCGGCTCGTGCGGCGCGCCCGGGTCCAACTCGAACGACCGCACGACAATTCTGAACCGATCCGCGTCCGAACGCTGCGCGATCGCGGCCTGGAGTCGGTGTTTTCCGACATAGCACCACGGGCAGCCCAGGTCGGACCACACCTCGATGACGACCCGCGACTTCCCGGGTGGGCTCAGCTGCTCCACCATCTCGCTCACCTCACTATTAGTGCGTAACACCATCATGCATAAGTAAGGGAGGCCTTACAAAAGGCACATTGAGATGCGTGAGCATCGCCCGTAAGACCTGCGGCGTCCAACTCGCACAGCGCCGTAAGGCCAAAGGCTGGTGGAACGACTACACGATCCCTGGCGTCATGCAGGAGTACGTCACCTTGGAGAGCGCGGCAACCGCCATCAATGCCTGGCAGCCCGCGTTCGTCCCCGGGCTGCTTCAAACACCGGAGTACGTAAGGGCTTTGAGGGCAGACCCGGCAGCCGCAGTGACCAAGGGCCGCGAGCCGGACGAGGAGTTCGTCGCCGCGCGACTGGCACGTCGACGGCGGCTCACCGCCGACCCGCCACTCACCCTGCGAGTGGTGCTCTACGAAGCGGCTCTCCGCAACTTCCCCGGCGGCGCGGCGACAGCCGAAGGACAACTCGACGCGCTCGTGGAGGCTGCCGCCCATCCAAGCGTCGAGTTCCGGATCTTCCCGTTCAGCGCCGGTACGCACCCGGGCCTGGTCGGCTCGTTCAACGTCATCTCGTTCGCCGTTCCCGGAGCCATGGACATCGTCTACGTGGAGGCCCCCTTCGTCGAGCGCTGGGTGGAGGGTGGGGATGCCGCAGCCCTTTACGGTGAGCTGTTCGAGAGGATCACCGAACGCTCCCTGGCGAAAGGGAGTCGGTGTCATTCCTCCACAAGCTGCGCAAGGAGTGGTGAGCCGTGCCGGAGTACGAGTACCGCAAGTCCAGCTACAGCAATGAAAAAGCTGAATGCGTCGAGATAGCCACCAACATCCCCACCACCATCGCCATACGGGACTCCAAGAATCTGACCGGACCCTCCCTCCAGATCCGCCCCGCCACATGGACGGCCTTCCTGGCGAGCAGCCGAGTACGTACGGGAGCGGGCCGTGCCGGTGCGTCGCAGCCCGTCGCGTAGGGCTCCTGCAAAGAACCCGTACCTGTCCTCCTTGGGGCAGTACACCCGGAAGGCGACGGGCTCGACGTACCGGCACGGCCCCGACCCACGGACCACCCGCTCCCGGTCGAACCGGTCAACGTACCGGGAAAATAAGACGACTTGAGCTCTTCGGGGGCAGCACTCCGTCCGCTCCATACGTACGATGCCGGTGGTGTTCGGACGCAAGGCGACGTAACCCACGTGCACTTGGAGCTGTCCATGCGCATCGACCGTTCGAAGCTGTCGCTCGACCAGCCCGTGTCCTCGCTCGATCCGACCCGCGAGACCCATGAGGAAGCAGCCGAGTGGCTGCGGCACGGCCCCGTGGTGCCGGTGTCACTGCCGGACGACGTCCGCGCCTGGGCGGCCATGTCGGCCGAGGCGGCCCGGACGGTACTGGACGCGCACCCGGACCTCTCCAGCGATCCGCGGCACTGGGCTGCCTACACCCGCGGAGA
The DNA here is from genome assembly GCF_001418335.1 of Streptomyces aurantiacus. Taxonomy (GTDB): domain Bacteria; phylum Actinomycetota; class Actinomycetes; order Streptomycetales; family Streptomycetaceae; genus Streptomyces; species Streptomyces aurantiacus. Next base: position 16,268 of record NZ_LIPP01000322.1, read on the forward strand.
GATACCCACCGGATGGCCCCTGCTCAACCTGATCCTCGGCGAGTCGATGCTCAACGCGGACGGGGCCGACCACCGCAGGCTCCGCCGCCTGGTGAGCCACGCCTTCACTCCCCGGCGTATCGACGCGCTCGCGCCCCGCATCCGCGAGGTCACCGGGGAACTACTGGACGGCCTGGAGGCCGGAGGGCCAGAGGCGGTGACCGATCTCAAGAAGACTTTCGCCTATCCCCTCCCGCTGCTGATCATCTGCGAGCTGTTCGGCCTCACCGACCCCGATCAGCAGCACCGGTTGCGCGGTCACTTCCGGACGATGCTGAGTGTCGAGGTGAGCAACGCCGAGCGGCAGGCGGCCGCGGCCGGGCAGCGCGAGGTCCTGGCACACCTGGTCGCCGACCGGCGCGCCGCCCCGCTCGGCGATCTGACCAGCGCGCTGATCGAGGCGTTGGACGACGAGGACGGCAGGCTGACCGAGAAGGAACTGATCGACACCCTGGAGATCATCCTGCTGGCCGGCCACGAGACCACGGTCAACTCGCTGACCAGCACCGTCCTTGGCCTGCTCACCCGTCCCGACCAGCTCACCGCGCTTCTCGACGGTGAACTGGAGTGGCCTGCCGCCGTGGAAGCGGGCCTGCACTGGAACAGCCCGCTACGCAACCTTTTCATGCGCTACGCGCTGCGGGACACCGTCCTGCAAGGCGTCACCGTGCGCCGCGGCGAGCCGATCGTCATCGGTCTGGCCGCCGCCAACCGCGAACAGCACGGCACGGTCCCGGCGCGCTTCGACATCCGCGACTCCCGCCACTACGAACGCCAGCTCGCCTTCGGCGCGGGCCCGCACTACTGCCTCGGCGCCGCCCTGGCCCGCCTGGAGAGCGCGATCGCGCTCTCCCAGCTCTTCACCCGGTTCCCCGCCATGCGGCTGGCCGTGCCCGAGTCGGAACTGGTGCCCGTGGTCTCCACGGCGATAAACGGCCTCGCCGCCCTCCCGGTCGTCCTCGGCCGTCCTCATCGGTGAGCCGAACGCCTGGTGCGAGCGCGACCCGGCGCCCGGCGCCCGGCACCCGGCACCCGGCACCCCAGCAGGCCGGGCCACGCGGCACACCGACGCCTCAACTGCCGTACGGCCGCACCGCCTTCGCGGCCCGCAGCGCCGACGCCCACCACACCAGCTGATCCAGCATCACCTTCGCCGCCGCGTCCGGCGCCGCAGGGTCCTTGTGGCGGCCCTCGTCGTCGAAGAACGCGCCCGCGTTGTGGAAGGACACCGTGTCGCGGACGGTGACGGCGTGCAGTTCGGCGAAGACCTGGCGGAGCTGTTCGACGGCGCGCAGGCCGCCCGAGACACCCCCGTACGAGACGAAGCCGACGGGCTTGGCGCGCCACTCCTCGAAGTGCCAGTCGATGAGGGCCTTGAGCGAGGCGGGGAACGAGTGGTTGTACTCGGGGGTCAGGACGACGAACGCGTCGGCGGCGGCCAGCTTGGGGGTGACCTTCGCCAGCTCGGCGGCCACCTCGGGGGACGGGGAGTAGGAGAGGGCGGTCGGCAGCCCGGCGTCGGCCGTGTCGACGACCTCGACGTCGAGGTCG
>NZ_LIPP01000323.1 GCF_001418335.1 Streptomyces aurantiacus
AGCTTCAATGGACGGTGTGATGGGACACGCAGGAATGGCCGCGGCAGCCGTCCGCTACCTCAGGTCGACGGAAACGACCGTAGCCGCACTCGGCGCTCCCGTCGAAGCGCTGCCGCGCCCCGAGTTGCGGTGCGTCGGGGAGGACGAGCGTGCCGTCATCGCCCCGGCCGAGTTCAGGCACGTACTGGGACACTTCGCGACCGGCGTGACCGTCGTGACGGCACCCGCCACCACGGGCGGCGACGGCGACAGCGAGGACCGGCCCGCCGGTTTCGCCTGCCAGTCCTTCTCGTCCCTCTCCCTCGACCCACCGCTCGTCACCTTCATGGTCGGCCGTACGTCGACGACCTGGCCGCGCATCGCCCGCGCGGGCGTCTTCTGCGTCAACATCCTGGGCGCCCACCAGGGCGACCTGTGCCGCGGCTTCGCGGTGAGCGGCACGGACAAGTTCGCGGGCGTCCCGTACGACGCGGCCCCGGTCTCCGGCTCCCCGCGCCTCGCGGGCACGCTCGCGTGGATCGACTGCACGATNNGACCACCTCATCGTCATCGGCCGGGTGAACGCCCTGGGCGCGACCGGCGGGGACGAGCCGCCTCTGCTGTTCCACAAGGGGCAATTCCTCTGACCGCTCAGGCCGCCACCGCTTTCGCCGTCCCCACCGCGCTCGGCCGCCGCCGTATCACCAGCGCCATCAGCGCGGCCACCGCGCACAGCGCCCCGGAGGTGTACCACATCACGTTGTACGAGCCGAAGGTGTCGCGGACGACCCCGCCGATGAACGCGACGAGGGCGGCGCCGACCTGGTGGGAGGCGAGGACCCAGCCGAAGACGATGGCGCTGTCGTCGCCGAACTGGTCGCGGCACAGGGCGATCGTGGGCGGGACGGTGGCGACCCAGTCGAGGCCGTAGAAGACGATGAAGAAGACCATCGGCGGGTGGACCGAAGGGGCCAGGAGGATGGGGAGGAAGAGGAGGGAGACGCCGCGCAGGGCGTAGTAGACCGCCAGCAGACGGCGCGGGTCGAAGCGGTCCGTGAACCAGCCGGAGGCGATCGTGCCGACGACGTCGAAGACGCCGATCACGGCGAGGAGCGAGGCCGCCACCGTGACGGGCATGCCGTGGTCGTGGGCGGCGGGCACGAAGTGGGTCTGGATCAGGCCGTTGGTCGAGGCGCCACAGATCGCGAAGGTTCCCGCGAGCAGCCAGAAGGGCCCGGTGCGCGCGGCGGCGAAGAGGACCTGCACGGTGCGGCGTGCCGCCCCCGCCACGGGCGGTGGCTTCTCGACGAACTCCGTCGCCCCGTACGGCTCGATGCCGACGTCCGCCGGGTGGTCGCGCAACAGCAGCCATACGAACGGCACGACCGCGAGCGCCGCCAGGGACACGGTCACGGCGGCCGGGCGCCAGTCGTGTTCCGAGACGATCCAGGACAGGACGGGCAGGAAGATCAGCTGGCCGGAGGCGGACGCGGCGGTGAGGATGCCGGTGACCAGGCCGCGCCGCTCGGTGAACCAGCGGTTCGTGACGGTCGCGGCGAACGCGAGGGCCATCGAGCCCGAGCCGAGCCCGACGAGCAGCCCCCAGCACAGCAGCAGCTGCCAGGCCGCGGTCATCCACACCGTGGCGCCGGAGCCGACCGCGATCACGATCAGCGCGAGCGCGACGACCCGCCGGATGCCGAACCGGTCCATCAGCGCGGCGGCGAACGGCGCCGTCAGCCCGTACAGCGCGAGGTTGACGGAGACCGCGAGGCCGATCGTGCCGCGCGACCAGTCGAATTCCTCGTGCAACGGGTCGATCAGCAGACCGGGCAGGGAACGGAAGGCCGCCGCGCCGATGATCGTCACGAAGGTGACGGCGGCCACGAACCAGGCCCGGTGCACACGCGTACGCCGCCGTCCGGCTCCGGCTCCGGGGTCCTGCGCGGATGCCGGATCGGTCGCGGCGTCGGTTGTCTGTGTCACGTCAACGAGCATCCGTCCTGCGGCGTCCCCATGCGAGTGGCCCGAAGGACAGCATTCGCTAGGATCGGGCCATGGGTACGCAGCTGCCGCACAACCCGTTCCGTCCGCACCGCGTCGTCGTCCTCGCCCTGGACGGCCTCCTCCCCTTCGAACTGGGCATCCCGCAGCGCATCTTCGGGCGTGCCCTGGATGCGAAGGGCCGGCAGCTGTACGAGATCGTCACCTGCTCGATCCGACCGCCGGGCCCGGTCGAGACGGACGCCGACTTCTCGGTGCTCGTCGAGAACGGGCCCGAGGCGCTGGCCACCGCCGACACCGTCGTCGTTCCCGCCTTCTACGAGTTCGGCCCGGTCCACGATGAGGGCGTACTCACCGACGAGCTGGCCGCCGCCCTCGCCCTGATCCGGCCGGGCACCCGGCTCGTCTCCATCTGCACGGGCGGGTACGTGCTCGCCGCCGCCGGACTTCTCGACGGGCGCCCGGCGACCACGCACTGGGCATCCGCCGAGCACTTCCAGCGGCTCTTCCCGAAGGTGCGGGTCGACGCCGACGTGCTGTTCATCGACGACGGGGACATCCTGACCTCCGCCGGTGTCGCGGCGGGCATCGACCTGTGCGTCCACATCGTGCGCCGCGACCACGGAACCGCCGTCGCCAACGAGGTGGCCCGCCGCACGGTCGTCCCTCCGCACCGGGACGGCGGACAGGCGCAGTACATCCAACGACCGGTTCCGGAACCGCAGTTGGCCACCACGACCGCAGCCCGCGCCTGGGCCCTGGGCAGGCTGCACGAACCGATCCAACTGCGGGACATGGCCGCACAGGAAGCGATGTCGGTACGTACGTTCACGCGCCGCTTCCGGGAGGAGGCCGGAATCAGCCCCGGCCAGTGGCTCACCCAACAACGGGTCGAACGCGCCCGCCACCTTCTGGAGTCCACGGACCTCTCGATCGACCAGATCGCCGCCGACGCCGGCTTCGGCACGGCCCAGTCGATGCGTCAGCACCTCCAGTCGACGCTGGGGGTCACCCCGACGTCGTACCGCCGCACGTTCCGCTGAACAGCCCTTTCCCCACCTTTACCGCCGCGCGGTCAGGCCGCCGAGGCACGGACAAGCATCGTGCCCACGGCCCTGCCCTCGGGCGGCTCGATCAGGGACACGCGCACGTCGGAGAAGCCGTGCCCGGTCAGGATGCGCCGCCACTCGTCCGGGGTGTGGTCGTGCCGCAGCCCGGCTTCGGCGGGCTTGGGCCCCTGACTGCCTGGAGGCAGATGCGAGAAGGCCAGGATGCCGCCCGGCGCCATACGCGAGCGAATCAGCGGGAGCAGGGTGTCCGGATCGACGAACCACACGGCACCGAAGATCGACAGCACGACATCGAACGTCTCGTCCGTCTCGTGCAGGAACGCCGCCACGTCCACCGTACGGAACTCAAGGCCGGGCATCTGGCCCCAGCGCTCCCGCGCGACCCTCTCCCGGGCGGGGGCGACGTCCACCCCTTGGCCGGTCGCGCCAAGCGTCACAAGGTGCGCGAGGTTGCTGCCGCTCCCCGAGCCGAGGTCCAGCACCCGGCGTCCGGCCACCGGACCCAGAACGCTCTCGTCCGGCCCGTGATCGGCGTACTGAGTCCAGTTCAGCCAGGTCGTCTCACCCTTGGCGTTCACGGTCCTGCGCGGCGTGCTCCCGGCTGCGTACCTGTCCCAGGGCTCAGCCAATGACATGCGGTAGCCCTTTCCGGCATGAGGGGCCCACCCCGACATGCGGCACCCCGCGTTGGAGAAGTGAAGCGGGGCGGGGTTGGCGGGGGGGGTCGGAGTCAGTCGCGGAACTCGCGGCGGTTGACGGCCCCTATGAAGTACCGCCAGCCGTCGCGGGTGAACAGGAGTATGGGGCTGTTGGCGTCCTTGCTGTCGCGGGTTGCTATCGCGTTGGGCAGGGCGGCGGCCTCTATGCACGCGCCCTGACCGCTGCTGTAGGTGCTCTTGAACCAGTTCGCGTCGGTGAGGTCGGGGCTGTTCATGCTGTCTCCAGTTCGTGGTTGAACTCGCGTGCCGCTTCTGCGATGAGGGCGAGCGAGTCACGGGTGCTGAGTGCTGCTGTCTGTAGGGCGGCGAAGATCTCCGTGTAGTGCTCGGCGTCTTGTTCGGAGTCGAGCAGCGCGTCACCGGCCATGCCGTCGATGTATACGACCGCCGGTTCGCCGGCTTTGGTGAAGGTGGCCACCGCGAAGGAACCGGGCATACCTGGATGCGCGCCGACGCTCCAGGGGATGACATGCAGGGTGATGTGGGGCTGTTCGGCGAGCGTTTGCAGGTGGCGCATCTGCTCGGCCATGACGTGCGGTCCGCCGACGGCCCTTCGTAGGGCGGCCTGGTCCATGACGGCGGTGAGAGTCAAGGGCTTCGGCCGGACGAGAACTGCCTGTCGTTCGATGCGGGCCTGCACGTGGTGTTCGAGGTCAGTGCTGGTGGCGGACGGCCACACGCCTTGGATGACGGCGGCAGCGTAGTCGCGTGTCTGTACGAGGCCGGGAATGAACGAGGACTCGTAGCTGCGGACTTGTGCCGCGACGTCCTCGCAGGCGATCCATGCTTTGTAGTCGCGGCGCAGGTCGGCGTGGAAGGGCCGCAGGAAGTCCTGCCTGCCGGCTTCCTCCCACAGGGCGTCAATCTCTGTGCGCGTGGCGGCATCGGCCCCGTAGCGCGTGAGGAGGTGATGCAGGGTGCCGCGGTTGGGCCGGGCCTCGGCGTTCTCGGCGCGCCGTAGCGTGCTCTTACTGACGGGGCCCTCTGCGATCACGTCCTCGCGTGACATCCCGGCGGCTTCGCGTAGCCGGCGGAGCGCGAGCGCGAGGCTTCGTAGGCCCGGCGTCTTCTCGGTCACGGCATCCCCTCCCTGGGTTATGGGCGTATACCCGCCGAGTTTGGCGTACGGAGGTCTGCCTCGCCAAGCTCGATTTCGAATGAACCAGTTCATTTGAACTGGTTGCATATGACTCAGTTCACCGGTCATGCTGAACCTCGGAACGGACACCCACTGTGACAAGTCGGTAGCCGTGAGTTGACTGCGCCCTGTGGGGCCAGGGCTCGCGCCCTCGGGGCGTGACGTGGCCCTGATCGACTGGGAGGACTGACCCTTGACCACACTCGTGCTGTATGTCCTTGCGCTGCTGCTGCCCGGCACCGGCCGCCGCAGACTCCCCGCTGGTCCGCGACACCGGAAGGTGGGCGCGGCATGGACGGTGTGACGTACTGGTTCCGGCACACGGCCGAGCCCAGGGCGGTGCCGCGGGGACGGCGGTTCGCGTCGAACGCGCTCAGGGACTGGGGACTTGAGCACATGAGCGAGTCCGTGACGCTGATCGCGTCCGAGTTGTTGACCAACGCCGTGGAGGCCACCGGAACCACGAAGGCCGGGCTGAGCCGTGCCGAACGCGAGACGTTACCCCTGGTCGCGGTGCGGCTGCGCGTGTGCGGCCGGACGCTGGCCGTCGAGGTCTGGGACACCAGCCGGACGCTGCCCCGGATGCGAACGCCCGACGCGGACGCCGAGAACGGCCGGGGCCTGCCGATAGTGACGCTGTTGTGCGAGCGCTGGGACTCCTACCGCCATCCCTCGGGCGGCAAAGTCGTCTATGCGGTGCTGCCTCTCGCGCGACCGACGGCGGCGATCGCGCGAGAGGAGGCCGACGGGACCGGAGGTGTTGCCGAGCGGGACCCGCGAGCCGCCCGAGCGCTCTCGTCCACGAACTCACCGCGCATGCCTGCCGATTCACCGGGGCGGAAGAGGTGATCCATCGCCTCCCGCGGACTCCGTCAACCAGGTACGCCACCCCCGAGCGCCCAGCCTGACTCAGCGCAGTTGTTCCGTCGGCGTCACCCCCGACGTGCTGGTGCCCTGGAGTGCCTCCGGGCACCAGTCGGTCGAACGCGTTGGCGGTAGCCGACGGAATCAGCACGTCAAAACGTCAGCACAGCCCGCGCGACCCGCCCCGCCCTCGCGTCCGCCGCCGCCTCCTCGAAGTCCTCCACCGGTACAAGGAAGGGGACGATCCCGTCGAAAAGCCCTGCTTCAGCCACGGAACGCGGCCACCGCGTGCGCCGTGTCGATGTACTCCCTGACCGCGGTGACCTTGTCGTTCTTGATCTCGAAGAGGAAGTGGTAGACCTGGTTGAGGGTGTTGCCGTTGCTCAGCGTGCCCGTCCCTTCGGCCTCCACCGCCACCCGGTCGCCCTCCGCCGTCACCCCGGTGACGATCATCCGGAGTCCGTCGGGGGTCGAGCCGCGGAAGTTGGTGATGTGCTCGACGAACTGCTTCTTCGGCATGCCACCGGCATGGGGGACCGATGCGGGATTCGCCATCACGGTCCACACAGCGTCGTCCCGGAGCAGGGCGAAGGTCTCGTTGATGTCGCCTTCCGCGGAGAAGCCCCTCACCATCCGCTGGGCGATGTCCTTGTTCCGTTCGATGCTCATGAAGATCTCCTGCTGCGTCGTGGACAGGGCTCGTCGGTTCGGCCGTGTCGGCCGTGCGGCCTCATGTCGTGATCAGCTACCGCGGTGTCGATCACGGTCTCCATCCTGTGCGCGATCGCCCGTACTTTGAATATTTGACAGTCCGGTTTCCCTTTGCGATCGTCCGGACATGACCGGTGACCTGCTGTCCGAGGTATTCGACGTCGTCGAAATCCGAGGGCTGGTGTCAGGTGGTTTCACCGCGCGACGGCCATGGGTGGCGCGCTCCGCCCTCACCGAGCCGCTGAAGTTCATCGCGATGGCGCGCGGCCGGGCCCGGCTGGCCACTGACGGCATCGGCGCTCCGCTCGACTTGCAGCCCGGTGACATCGCTATCCTGAACGGCCGCTCTTGGCTTGAGCTCCGGGGCGGCACGGGAGAAGGGCCGCCCCGCGAGATCGAGGTACCGGTCGGCTACTCCTCTTTCCACGATGCCGCCGCCGACCTGACCGACGCCGACGACATCGTCCTCGGCGGACATATCGATCTCAACCCGGCAGGAGAAGCCCTGCTGCTGGAGGCGCTTCCACCGGTCGGGCACGTCCGTGCGTCGGCCGCCGCGGCGCCCCGCTTGTGCAGCAGCCTCGACCGGATCCTCGACGAGGTGACCGGCAACCTCATGGGCTCCGCGTTCGCCATCCGGCAGCACGGTCAGCTCCTGCTGCTGGACATGCTCCGCGCCTACGTCGATCAGGCCGAACTTCCCCCGGGACGGCTGCGGCTGCTGGCCGACGAACGGCTGCGTCCGGCGCTCGACCTCATGCACGCCGAACCCGGGAAACCCTGGCGGCTGGCGGAACTGGCGCGCGCCGCGTCGATGTCCAGGACCACCTTCGCCGCGCGCTTCCGGCTCGTGGCAGGCATACCACCGCTCACCTACCTCAGCCGCTGGCGGATGCTGCTGGCGCAGCGCGCCCTGCGCGAGGGAGACGACCGCATCTCCTCCCTCGCCTCCGTCCTGGGGTACGCGTCGGAGAGCGCCTTCAGTACGGCGTTCAAACGGGAGGTGGGGGAGTCGCCGCGGTATTACCGGTACCAGTACCGGCACCAGATGCGCGACGAGGCGGAGGCCCACGCCGGTGATCAGAGATCCGGCCACCGTCCGGCGCGTCAACTCGGCGTCTGATCCGCGTCGTTGCGTCACCTGGCGGCCGAGAAGTCTTCCCCACTGCCGGAGAGGCCAGCCGGCGGCCTCAAAACGTCAGCACGGCCAGTGAGGCGGTCCGGCTCCTTGCCGAAGAAGGTCTGGTGGCTGCTCGTCATGGGAGCGGCGTCTTCGTGCGGGAGACGCAGAGGCTGTTCCCATTCGGCAGCGACCGCTACTCGCGCAGGAACCGCGAGACCGGCCTCACGCCTTTCCGCCTGGAAGCCGACCGACAGGGCAAGGAGGCCCCCATCGACGTCGTGAGCATCGCCCGGAAACGCCCTCCTCAGGAGGTGGCCGAACGTCTGAACACCCCGGTCGACGAGGAGAGTGTGGTGCACCGGGAGAACCACTACTTCGCCGACGACGAACCCGTCCAGATCGTGTCCACGTACCTCCGCAATCCATCGACGCGATCTGCTACGTGGCTCCCAACGCCTGACCCGGCGTCCCTACGACCGCGTCGGCTGAGGAAGCGTTCTCAGGCCGCCATCCGCCGCCTTGTTGGCGTGGGCCGTGGTCAGCCACGGAATTCGCGGCGGTTGACGGCTCCTATGAAGTCCTGCCAGCCGTCGCGGGTGAACAGGAGTATGGGACTGTTGTAGTCCTTGCTGTCGCGTGAGGCGATCGCGGTGGGCAGGGCAGCGACCTCTATGCACTGTCCCTCGCCGCTGCTGTAGCTGCTTGTGAACCAGTGGGCAGTGGTGAGGTCGGCGGCATTCATGCTGTCTCCAGTTCATGTGTCAGTTCGGCCGTCGCCCTGGCGATCAGGGCGAGCGAATCATCGGGGCTGAGGGCCTGCGCCCGCAGATTGTCGAAGATCGTGGTGTAGCGGGCGATGCCGGCGTCCGACTCCAGAAGCTGTCGTTGGCCATCGAGTCGATGTACACGATCTGCCCGTCCTCGGGGTCCGCGAAGGAGAACAGGGCGAGGCCGCCGGGCGAGCACGAGAACGCCGGTGACGGCTTCCGCCGCCGGCACGTTCCTCGTCGTCGGGACAATCGCCCAGTCCGCCGTCACCGAAGTCCTCGGCTGTCATTGGCTGTCCTCGACTCAAGCGCTCACGGAAACTGCTGAGAACGGCCAGTGTCAGTGTCCGGCCATACTGTTCCGGCATGACATACGGACTCGTCAGCAAGTTCCCGACCCAGCCCGGCAAAAGCCGTGACCTGGCGGATCGTCTGCTGCAGGCAGCGAAGCTGCTGGAACGCGACCCCGGCTGCATCCACTACCTCGTCAGCACCTCGGACGAGCCTGACACTGTCTGGGTCCTCGAACTCTGGACCGACAAACCCGCGCACGACGCGTCTTTGGAGCCGGAGGACATCCGGACGCTTGTCCAACAGGCCCGGCCATTGATCGCGGGAATCCCGGAGCAGACTCACCTGACGGTTCACGGCGGCAAGGGCCTTCCCTCCTGATCGCCGGGCCACCACTGGATCCGGCACCATGCCGACCACGGCGACACCTCGCCACCAACCGCCCCGCTGGGAGCACCCGTTGACGGACCCGCGCACTCCGATCGATCCGAGCACATCCAGAGCAGGAGGCACTCCGTGATCCATTCCGATGTGACCATCCGCTACTCCGCCGCCACCAATGAAGTGGATGTATCCGGATCGGCGGTCGCACTTGAGGGATTGGGGAACGCTCTGCTCCAGGACGACACAGAGGTTGCAACTTCCCAAGGAAGCGACCCGTCCCCGTACTCGGCTTACCTCTCCGGCGTGCGACTGCGACTGCTGCAAGACGGAATGGTCCTCGTCGCTGTCGATGAGGGCCAAGGTGTGCTGACCTTCACGGGATCCGAAGAATCAATGACCGTTCTGGCAGACAATATTCGAGACCTTGGCCGCGAAGGAGATGCAGGAGACCACCTGCACATCGAGCACCACGAAGATCATTTCTATCTCGCGGAATCGCCGATCTCGCTTGTCGTCAGCCGCGACGATGGTTGATGATCCGCACCAGGTTCGCCGGCTCAACGGTCGGCGCCTCTCGGACTGCTCCCTCAGCGGTGACAGGCAGGGCGGTCGGCACGACGCAGAGCCTTGAGCGTCGGATGACCGGCCGACGTTCGTCGACGGTCTGAAATCCTTACCCGGCACGGTATTGCGCCACTGCCGGAAAGGACGGCGAGTGCTGCGGAGGCGGCGTCAAAACGTCAGGACCGCCCGCGCCACCCGCCCCGCCCCCGCGTCCGCCGCCGCCTTCTCGAAGTCCTCCACCGGATACGTCCCCGTCACCAGCTCGTCCAGCAGCAGCCGCCCTTCCCGGTAC
>NZ_LIPP01000324.1 GCF_001418335.1 Streptomyces aurantiacus
GGCGGGGCTGGGAGTCGGTGGCCAGGTGGCGGCGGACGGTGCGGCGGTGGCGGCCGGGCCGGGGGACGCCCGGGCGCCGGTGTCGCTGGTGCCTGTGCCGTCGGCGCGGTGGGCGGTGCGGGCGCGGGGGCACGACCCGGCGCAGCGGATCGCGCTCGCCGCGGCGGCCGAGCTGCGGCGTACCGGGACGCCGGCGAGGGTGCTGGCCGTGCTGCGGCAGCGGCGTGCCGTGGCCGACCAGTCCGGGCTCGGCTCACGGCAGCGGCTGGACAATCTCGCCGGTGCCCTGGAGGTGACCCCGGCAGGAGTACGGCTGCTGGCCGGCGGTGGGCGGACCGTGCTCGTCGACGACCTGATGACGACGGGCGCGTCCTTGGCCGAGGCGGCGCGGGCCCTGACGGCGGCCGGTGCGACCGTTCACCCGGGAAAGGGCGGATTCTACGGCCGGGTAACACCGAGAACTACGGGGGAAGGGGCGAGACGGGTAACGATGACAGGTGTAGGCCGACCGGAAGTGGTGAGGGAAACGGGGAGCGCGAACAGCACGGAAGACGGGGTCGGCGCCGCAGTGGTCGCTGCGTCTCCAGCTTCTTTCGAAATAAACCGGAACTGACAGGCAAGTTGCGTCGTTGCAGGTAGTGAGAGGTTCCATTCATCTGAATGGAGGTATGCGGCAGTAGAGGGTGACGACATCCGTCCAGGCGAGATATGTTCGGTTGTGAGGGAATGGCGGACGCCGTCCCCCGCATATCGGAATGCCGCGCCGTGGGTTTTCCTCTTTCATCCGGAACAGTGGGGTGGAGATCTTGCCCGCGGGGGAGGAGGAGGTGGAAGTCACCGAGTCCGAGGCTCCGGGACGCGCTGGAGCCTGGTGCAAAAGGGAGACGCTCCGCCGTCGATGCGGGGCGATCCGGGAACGGAGTTCTGCGTGGACATCGTCGTCAAGGGCCGCAAGACCGAGGTGCCCGAGCGGTTCCGCAAGCACGTGGCCGAGAAGCTGAAGCTGGAGAAGATCCAGAAGCTCGATGGCAAGGTGATCAGCCTCGACGTCGAGGTGTCCAAAGAGCTGAACCCCCGGCAGGCCGACCGCTCAGACCGAGTGGAGATCACGCTTCACTCCCGCGGTCCGGTGATCCGGGCGGAGGCAGCGGCAAGCGATGCGTACGCGGCGCTGGATTTGGCGGCAGACAAACTGGAAGCGCGGCTGCGCAAGCAGCACGACAAGCGGTACACCCGCCGTGGCGCACGCAGGATCTCGGCCGCCGAGGTGGCCGACCACGTCCCTGGTGCGGCGACGCTCGACGGGAAGGGCAGCGTCGTCCAGGACGAAGCGCCCGAGGCCGTGCCGACCAAGAAGATCGGCCCGCTCGAAGTGAAGGGTGACGGCCCCCTCGTCGTCCGCGAGAAGACCCACGTCGCGTCCCCGATGACGCTCGACCAGGCGCTCTACGAGATGGAACTGGTCGGGCACGACTTCTACTTGTTCGTCGACTCCGAGACCAAGGAACCGAGTGTCGTCTACCGGCGGCACGCGTACGACTACGGCGTGATCCACCTCAGCACGGACCCGATGGTCGCCAAGGCGCAGCAGGCTCCGGCAGGCGGGGCGCTCGGCGGCTGACCCTGCCCGGCCGGCTCCCCCGGCCCTCGGCCGGGAGGACCCCCAGTCGGTGCCCCTGGAGTGCACGTGTGCCCCCAGGGGCACCGGTGTGCGACCTCTTCGTGCCCCGCTCTGTCATCCCGTTGTCGTCCGGGCATGAAATCATGGCTCTACCGGCCTCAACCGGTGTGTCGTTGCGCCGGGTTGGCGATGGCACAGGAACACAGGCCACGGCCTTCAGGGGGAGGAACCATGGCGGACAGCTTCGGACCGATGCGTGACGAGGATGCCGACGGCGGCGTCGTCGGCGTGGGGTCGGACGTGGGCCCCGACGCGGGCTCCTCACGCAAGGAGCCCATTCGCGTCCTTGTCGTGGACGACCACGCCCTGTTCCGCCGCGGTCTGGAGATCGTGCTCGCCGCGGAGGAGGACATCCAGGTCGTCGGGGAGGCGGGGGACGGTGCCGAGGCGGTCGACAAGGCCGCCGATCTGCTGCCCGACATCATCCTGATGGACGTACGGATGCCGAAGCGCGGCGGGATCGAGGCGTGCACGTCCATCAAGGAGGTCGCCCCCAGCGCGAAGATCATCATGCTGACGATCAGTGACGAGGAGGCCGACCTCTACGACGCGATCAAGGCGGGGGCCACGGGTTATCTCCTGAAGGAGATCTCCACGGACGAAGTGGCCACGGCCATTCGCGCGGTTGCGGACGGGCAGTCGCAGATCAGTCCCTCGATGGCTTCGAAGTTGCTCACCGAGTTCAAGTCGATGATCCAGCGTACGGACGAGCGGCGGCTGGTGCCGGCGCCTCGGCTCACCGATCGTGAGCTGGAGGTTCTGAAGCTGGTGGCGACCGGAATGAACAACCGGGATATCGCCAAGGAGTTGTTCATCTCCGAGAACACCGTGAAGAACCATGTGCGGAACATCCTGGAGAAGCTGCAGTTGCACTCCAGGATGGAGGCCGTGGTGTACGCGATGCGGGAGAAGATTCTTGAGATCCGCTGAGGCGCGACGTGCTGTGACGTTCTGAGGGCGGCGAGGGGCGGGGTGCGGTTGTCGGGTGCGGGCCCGATGTGGCTGGTCGCGCAGTTCCCCGCGCCCCTGAGAGGCCCCTGAGAGGCCCCTGCCGGGGAACCTAGCCGAGTGTCCTCGTCAGTTCGGTCGTCAGGGCGTCACGCAGTTCCGGGGTGTTCGCCCGCTCCACGCGGATGTTCGTGCAGTCCACCCAGCTTGCCGCTTCGACCAGGGCCTGGGCCGCTGCCGGGACGGCCTTGATGCCGTCCAGGGTGACCTGTTTGGCGACCAGGGTGGCGCCGTCGCGGGCCGGGTCCACCCGGCCGACCAGGCGGCCGCCGGCCAGCACCGGCATGGCGAAGTAGCCGTACACCCGCTTGCGCTTGGGGACGTAGGCCTCCAGGCGGTGGGTGAAGCCGAAGATCCGCTCCGTGCGCGCCCGGTCCCAGACCAGCGAGTCGAACGGCGACAGGAGCGTGGTGCGGTGCCGGCCGCGCGGGGTCGTCACCAGCGCCGCGGGATCCGCCCAGGCCGGCTTCGACCAGCCCTCCACCGTGACCGGGACCAGGCCCGACTCCGCGATCACCGCGTCGACCTGCTCGCCCTTGAGGCGGTGGTAGTCGGCGATGTCCGCGCGCGTGCCCACGCCCAGGGACTGGCCCGCGAGCCGCACCAGGCGGCGCAGGCACTCCGCGTCGTCCAGCTCGTCGTGCAGCAGCGTGTCCGGGATCGCCCGCTCGGCGAGGTCGTACACCCGCTTCCAGCCGCGGCGCTCCGTGCACACCACTTCGCCGTACATCAGGGCGCGCTCGACGGCGACCTTGGTGCCCGACCAGTCCCACCACTCGCTGGTCTTCTTCGCGCCGCCCAAGTCGGTGGCCGTGAGCGGCCCTTCGGCCCTCAGCTGCTTGATGACCTGGTCGTACGTGCCGTCCGGCAGCGCGTGGTTCCAGTGCGGGCGGGCGCGGTAGGCGCGGCGGCGGAACGCGAAGTGCGGCCACTCCTCGACGGGCAGGACACAGGCCGCGTGCGACCAGTACTCGAAGGCGTGGGGCCGTGCCGGACGCCCGCCGACGGCTGCCGGGGTCCAGTACGCCTCGTCGACCGTCCTGCGGCCGACGGCGCCGAGCCTCGCGTACGGGATGAGTTCGTGGGACCGGGCCAGGACGGAGATGGTGTCGAGCTGGACCGCTCCCAGGTGCCGCAGGACGCCCCGGACACCGCCCCTGCGGTCGGGGGCTCCCAGGAATCCCTGCGCGCGCAGGGCGATCCGACGGGCCTCGTCGGAGGAGAGTTCGGCGGTCGGGCGCGGCAGACTCGTCATGGTCCGCACGATAGGCGGTGCCACTGACATCGGTACCCGCCGAGGGTGCGGGAGCGGGCGGTCAGGCCGGCCGGGGAGCGGGCAGGTACGGCGCCGTCGACGGCAGACCCACATCCGACGGCAACAGGGAACCGACCCAGCAGTCGCGGCGTACGCCCTTGTTGTTGACGCCGGCGCGGAGGGTCCCCTCAAGGGTGAAACCGGCGCGTTCGGCGACCGCGAGCGAGCCCGTGTTGCCCACCTCGGCCCGCCACTCGACGCGGTCCATGGCCCGCTGGATGAACGCCCAGCGGGAGGCGGTGAGCGCCGCCTCGGTGATGTAGCCGTTGCCCCGGTGTTCCTTCGTCGCCCAGAAACCGATCTCGCCGACTCCCAGGGAGCGCATCGTGAGGGCGAGCATGCCGACGAGTTCACCACCGGCGGGCAGGAAGACACCGAAGGTGAACATCGAGCAGTCCGCCCATCCGTCGGGCACCATCTGCTCGGTGAAGGCCGTGGCGTGCTCGCGCAGATAGGGCGACGGGATCGTGGTCCAGCGCTGGATCTCGGGATCCTGGACGGCGTCGAACACGGCGTCGGTGTCGTGCGCTCCCACCGTGCGCAGCAGGAGTCGTTCGGAGGTCAGCGTGACGGGGTCCATCGGCCGATTCTGCGCGGGCTTCGGTACGGAAGCCATCACTTTCGCGCTCCGTGAGGACTCCGTCACGTTTCGTGGCGTCGGCGCGGCACCTTCCGCATCCCCCGCCCGTTGTCTCCATGGCTGTCCCATGCAGACCTCCCGGCGCGGTGGGGTCCTCCCTTACGATGGCCGTTGCTCAAGCTGTCATTTGAATCTGTCATTCATTGCAACCGACCGTCCCAGGCCCGACCGGCAAGGAGACAAACCCTCGTGTCCGTCCTCTCGAAGATCATGCGTGCAGGCGAAGGAAAGATCCTGCGCAAACTGCACCGCATCGCGGACCAGGTCAACTCCATCGAAGAGGACTTCGTTGACCTCTCCGACGCCGAGCTGCGAGCCCTGACCGATGAGTACAAGCAGCGGTACTCCGACGGCGAAAGCCTCGACGACCTGCTGCCCGAGGCGTTCGCGACCGTCCGTGAGGCCGCCAAGCGCGCCCTCGGCCAGCGCCCCTACGACGTGCAGATCATGGGCGGCGCCGCCCTCCACCTCGGCTACGTCGCCGAGATGAAGACCGGTGAGGGCAAGACCCTGGTCGGCACGCTGCCCGCGTATCTGAACGCCCTCTCCGGAGACGGCGTCCACCTCATCACGGTCAACGACTACCTGGCGGAGCGCGACTCCGAGACGATGGGCCGCGTCCACAAGTTCCTGGGCCTGAGCGTCGGCTGCATCCTGGCCAACATGACGCCGGCCCAGCGCCGCGAGCAGTACGGCCGCGACATCACGTACGGCACGAACAACGAATTCGGCTTCGACTACCTGCGCGACAACATGGCGTGGTCGCAGGACGAACTGGTGCAGCGCGGCCACAACTACGCGATCGTCGACGAGGTCGACTCGATCCTGGTCGACGAGGCCCGTACGCCGCTGATCATCTCCGGCCCCGCCGACCAGGCCACCAAGTGGTACGGCGACTTCGCCAAGCTCGTCACGCGCCTGACGAAGGGCGAGGCGGGCAACACCCTCAAGGGCATCGAGGAGACCGGCGACTACGAGGTCGACGAGAAGAAGCGCACCGTCGCCATCCACGAGCCCGGTGTCGCCAAGGTCGAGGACTGGCTGGGCATCGACAACCTCTACGAGTCGGTGAACACGCCTCTGGTGGGCTACCTGAACAACGCCATCAAGGCCAAGGAGCTCTTCAAGAAGGACAAGGACTACGTCGTCATCGACGGCGAAGTCATGATCGTCGACGAGCACACCGGCCGTATCCTCGCCGGCCGCCGCTACAACGAGGGCATGCACCAGGCGATCGAGGCGAAGGAAGGGGTGGACATCAAGGACGAGAACCAGACGCTCGCCACGATCACCCTGCAGAACTTCTTCCGCCTCTACGACAAGCTCTCCGGCATGACCGGTACGGCGATGACCGAGGCCGCCGAGTTCCACCAGATCTACAAGCTCGGCGTCGTCCCGATCCCGACCAACCGGCCCATGGTCCGCATGGACCAGTCGGACCTGATCTACCGCACCGAGGTCGCGAAGTTCGACGCGGTGGTCGACGACATCGCCGAGAAGCACGAGAAGGGCCAGCCGATCCTCGTCGGCACCACCTCGGTCGAGAAGTCCGAGTACCTCTCGCAGCAGCTCAGCAAGCGCGGCATCCAGCACGAAGTGCTGAACGCGAAGCAGCACGACCGCGAGGCCCCGATCATCGCCCAGGCCGGCCGCAAGGGTGCCGTCACCGTCGCCACGAACATGGCAGGCCGTGGTACGGACATCAAGCTCGGCGGCAACCCCGACGACCTCGCCGAGGCGGAGCTGCGCCAGCGCGGCCTCGACCCGGAGGAGCACATCGAGGAGTGGGCCGCGGCGCTGCCGGCCGCCCTGGAGCGGGCCGAGAAGGCCGTGCAGGCCGAGTTCGAAGAGGTCAAGGACCTCGGCGGGCTGTACGTGCTGGGCACCGAGCGGCACGAGTCCCGCCGTATCGACAACCAGCTGCGCGGTCGTTCCGGCCGTCAGGGCGACCCGGGCGAGTCCCGCTTCTACCTGTCGCTGGGCGACGACCTGATGCGGCTGTTCAAGGCCCAGATGGTCGAGCGCGTCATGTCGATGGCGAACGTCCCGGACGACGTGCCGATCGAGAACAAGATGGTCACCCGCGCCATCGCCTCCGCCCAGTCGCAGGTCGAGACGCAGAACTTCGAGACCCGCAAGAACGTCCTGAAGTACGACGAGGTCCTCAACCGGCAGCGCGAGGTCATCTACGGCGAGCGCCGTCGGGTCCTGGAGGGCGAGGACCTCCAGGAGCAGATCCAGCACTTCACGAACGACACGATCGACGCGTACATCGACGCGGAGACCGCGGAGGGCTTCGCCGAGGAGTGGGACCTGGACCGGCTGTGGGGTGCCTTCAAGCAGCTCTACCCGGTGAAGGTCACCGTCGAGGAGCTGGAGGAGGCGGCCGGTGACCGTGCCGGTCTGACCGCCGAGTTCATCTCCGAGTCCATCAAGGACGACGTCTACGAGCAGTACGCGGCCCGCGAGGAGCAGCTCGGCTCCGAGGTCATGCGTGAGCTGGAGCGCCGGGTCGTGCTGTCGGTCCTGGACCGCAAGTGGCGTGAGCACCTCTACGAGATGGACTACCTCCAGGAGGGCATCGGCCTGCGCGCGATGGCGCAGAAGGACCCGCTGGTCGAGTACCAGCGCGAGGGCTTCGACATGTTCACCGCCATGATGGACGGCATCAAGGAGGAGTCCGTCGGCTACCTGTTCAACCTGGAGGTCCAGGTCGAGCAGCAGGTCGAGGAGGTCCTGGTCGAGGACGCGAAGCCGTCGCTCGACAAGCAGCAGGATGCGGTTCCCGCGGGGGCGGGGGCCTCTCGGCCGGAGATCCGGGCCAAGGGGCTGGACAGCCCGCAGCGGCCGGACCGGCTGCACTTCTCCGCGCCCTCCGTGGACGGGGAGGGGGGCGTCGTCGAGGGTGACTTCGCCACGGACGAGGAGCCGGTGCGGTCCGAGTCCGACGGGCTCACCCGTGCGGAGCGGCGTAAGCAGCAGAAGGGTGGCCGTCGCCGCAAGAAGTGACGGTTCGCTCCGCTGGGTGAGCTTGGAAGGGCCGGGCACCGGTTGGTGCCTGGCCCTTCCGCGTTGGGGTGGGCCGGGGTGGCTGGTTCGGCTGCGGGTCGGTGGGGGCTTGTCGCGCAGTTCCCCGCGCCCCTGAAGAAGACTGCGCCGTTCCCCGCGCCCCTGAAAAAGACTGCGCCGTTCCCCGCGCACCTGGCAAAGACTGCGCCGTTGCGCCGTTGCGCCGTTGCGCCGTTCCCCGCGCCCCTTGCGGGCCCCCGGTTTCCGCGTCCCTTGTGGGGCGGCGGAGCCGGGCGCCGGCCTGGCGGGGCGCGGCTCAGTCGTCGGTCGGTCGGGGCATGCGGGGGCCGCCCAGTTCTACTGCTGTGCAGCGCCAGCGAAGGTCCGGGCCCTGCTCCAGGCGGAAGGCCATGGCGCGGAGCTGGTCGCCGGCGCCGATGCGGGCGAAGGCCTCGACGGCGCCCGGACGGGGCACGTAGTAGCCGACGTCCCGGACGACCGGGCGGGTGCCGCGCGTGCGGAGGGGGCCGCGTTCGGCGAGCCAGGCCAGTTCGTCGTACGCGCGGCCGACGGTGTGCCGGAGCATGCAGTGGACCGGGCGCCGTCCGCTCAGCACCTCGACGAGCCGTTCGGCGAAGAGGTCGGTGGGACGGAGGCCGGCCGCGTCTCGTGCCGTTCTGGGAGCCGCGCCGCCCCCTGCCGCAGCAGGTGGGCCGTCGGGCCGCGCTGTGCCCGGCAGGGCGCCGTTCCGGGCCGTGGAGGGACCGGCTCCGCCCGGGCGGCGGGTGTCCTGGCGGACGGGCGGACGGGTGCCCGGGGTGCGCCTCGTCCTGGTCATCACCTTGTTCACGGCGGGGCCCCATTCGTCGGACCGGCGGATACCGGTCGGTAACTTTCTGTCGAGGACCTTGTACGAGGCCGGGGCCCGCAGCCGCAAGGAAGCCGGGCGGGCGCCGGAGCCGCCGAAATGTTCACCTATCAGGGTGATGGGGCAGGGCGGGAGCCTTGGCGGGACCGGGGACCACCGGGTGACGGGCGAGACGGCGGTGGACGCCCGCGGAGGGTGGGCGCGGACTCGAAAGAGGACACCCGCACGTATCCTGAAGGCCCCCGGGACCCCCAACGAAAGCGGCCAGCCATGCGCGTCTACGTCCCCCTGACCCTCTCCGGTCTCGCCGAGGCGTACAAGACGGGTGAGCTGGGCCCTGGACCCTTCGTCGCGTACGCCGTCACGCCCGCGCTGCGCGAGTGGTACCTCTCCGACGACATCGAGGAACTGGAGTACGCGGCGCTGAACCGGGCCGCGCTCGCCTCCCTGCGGCTGGTCGCGCTCGACCCCGGTGCCCCGCGCCGGCGGGTCGTCGTCGCCGTCGACGTGCCGGACGGGGCCGCTGCCGCCGAGCCCGGCCTGGGCCCGGACCCCGCGTTTCTCGGTGAGGTGCGGGTCGGCGGGGCCGTGACGCTGGCCGAGGTCGCGGCCGTGCACGTCGACTCGGACGAGGCGGGCGCGGACGTGACGGCGGCCGCGGACGCGCTGGGTGCGGCGGACCGGGGCGACGACGACGCGCAGTTCGTCGTGGACGGGGCCGAGGACCACGAGCTGCTGTGGTTCGCCACGCAGGAGATCCCGAACCTGGTGGGGCTCGGCGACTGACGCGCGGCGAACGGCGAACAGCGACTGGTGACTGGTGACTGGCGAACGATGCCCGACGCACCCGGGGCGCCGTTCAAACGCCACCCGGGGGGCGTGATTTCCGAGGCGGACGCTCCCGCAGCGCGCTCGAAGCGCAGCGTGCGGCGTTGTCAGTGGGGCCGGGTACTTTTTGGATATGGGGATGCACGGAGCGACACATATCGTCTGGGACTGGAACGGCACCCTGTTCCACGACAACGCGGCAATCATCGGTGCGACGAACGCGGCGTTCGCCGAACTGGGCATACCGCCGATCACGCTGGAGCGGTACCGGGAGCTGTACTGCGTGCCCGTAC
>NZ_LIPP01000325.1 GCF_001418335.1 Streptomyces aurantiacus
TGGCCGTTGGTCCCGTGCCTGGGGCTGTTGTGGTCTGACCGCGCTGACCGGTCAGCGCGGTCAGACCACAGTGTGTTCGTCCGCGGGTGCGTGGGGGCTGGGCGCGCAGTTCCCCGCGCCCCTCAGGGGCTGCGCCCCTGACGGGTGCGGGCGGTCATAGTTCCGCGTAGACCACCGTTGCGTCGTCGTGTGTCTTGGAGCGGCCCAGGAACGTTCGTTCCGTGTCCGAGCGTTCCAGTGTGCGTACCCGGTCGATCAGGGACTGGCCGCCCTCCTTGCGGATCAGGGTGAACAGGTCCGTCCAGTCGCCCTCCCCGAACTTCTCCACCCAGCGGGTCGCGCCGTCCGTGAGGGCGGTGAGGGCGCGGACCTCGGCGCGGGGGAAGGTGCCCGTGACGGCGCGGGCCGCGACCGAGGGGTCCGCCGCGGCCGTGAAGAAACCACCCTCCTTGTTGCGCAGGGTCGCGTCGGTCGCGGCGTGCGCCGCCAGCGTGGCGCGCGGCATGCGGGCGAGGCGGTCGTCGAGGACGGGAATGACCGTGCCGGCGGGGGATTCGACGAGGAGCGCCGAGTCCGAGAGGACCAGGTACTCGACGGAATCCGCTGACCAGCGGGCCAGCACCACCGTTGCCTGCGGGGTGCGCGGGTGAGAAAGGTCACAGGTTGCCCGATGGGCGTCGGCGGTACGTGAGATGGCCCGCCCGAGGATCTCGGTGAGCGTCAGATCCCGCCGCGAAACGGACAGTTCACTCAAGGCGCCGCCGAGCCGGGCGGTGAACCAGGGGACGGAATGCAGACACCCGTGATCGGTCGCGGGAGGCGTCACGCCGTCCAGGACGACGATCGAACCGCCTTGTCCGGAGGCCGGAAGTCCGACCGATGCGTAGTCCTCGTCGGGGCGGGCGGGGTCACCGGGTGCCGAGATCAGTTCCGAGCGCATCCGGCCAGTCTGCACGAGCCCTCCACAAGCTTCGCCAAAGGCTGGCAACTGTCGCTCAGTTGGCCTGGACAAGCAGGTCAGGCGCCTGCTTTGGGACGGATTCACCGACTCGGGTGGAGCGTGGCGGCGCATCCTGCCATCGGTCGCCGTGGACGTCCAACCGACCCGCCGTACAAGGCTGCGGCACGCGCCACTGGAACTTGCCGGTCCGCTCCCCGGCGATGTTCACTCCTTCGTGTGGCGGGTCAGGCGATGCGCGACCACTGCCCACCGGCACTGGGAGGGTCGGGAGCCTTACCGGGACGACACGTGAGTTGACGGTCAGTCACCCGGGCCCATGGGGACACGAGTCAAGAATGCGAGCACCGGTGCAGAAAATGCGGCCTCGGCGCAAAGGCAAGCAGTCGGCCTCTGGTGAAGCCTCCGGGCGCACACCGAACTCACCGGCACGGCAGGACACTTCGGCGCCGCAGGGCATCCCGGCACCGCAGGGCACTTCGGCACGGCAGGACACTCCGGACCCCGCGGGACGCGGACGCCCCGCTCATGTACGCAGCCGGCTGATCGTCGCCGTCGCCGTCGTGGCCGCCGCGATCGCCGGAGCGGGCGCCCCCTCCGTGATCGCCGCCTCCGGAGAGCTGAACGACTCCCAGAACCTGGTGACGCTCGCCGAGCGAACCCAGGACACGCTGGCCCTCGCTCACTCGCTGGCCGACGAGCGCGACGAGACCACCTCCTACCTCGCGGCCGGCCGCCCCAAGGGCGAGGGCCCCTCCGAGCGCCGCAGCGCCCGCGTGGACCGCCAGGTCGACGAACTGCGTGTCGACGCCGTCGAGACGGACGCCCCCGCGTCCTTCCTCAAGACGCTCGACACGATCGCCGTCGTCCGCAGAGCGGCGCTCACCGGAGAGAGCAGCGCCCTCGAAGCGCACCAGGCGTACTCGGCCGCCCTCGCCGAACTCCACGGCCTCGCCGAGGACCTGGCCGAGAAGATCCCGCCCCGCGCGGGCTCCGGCGCGCACGCCCTCGCCGACCTCGACACGGCCGTCCAGCAGGCCGCCGCGACCCGCGGCCTGCTCCTCGCGGCGCTGAACGTCCCCACCACCACCCGGACGGTCACCGACCCGATCACGGGCCTGCCGACCACGACCACCACGTCGTCGGCCGCCGAGACCAGGCAGCGCGACGCGCTCACCGCCGCCGCCCAGCAGGCATACGTCCGTGAGCAGGCGGCCCTGGCCGACTTCGGCGGCACGGCACCCAAGGCGGACCGCGCCTCGTACGACTCCACGGTCAACGGACCCGACGTCACCTCCGCCGACAAGTACCTGGCGAGCCTGGCCGACCAGCCCACCCTGTCCGACTCCGAACTGGCCACCAGCACCAAGAAGCTGGACGCGGCGCTCACCGCCCGCGTCGAGCTGATGCGCGGCGTCGAGGCGTCACTCAACACCCAGCGCGCCAAGGACCTCGCCCAGTTGCGCGACGACGATGTCACCGCGCTGGAGATCCGGGTGGCGATCCTCGGCGCGCTGATGCTGCTCGCCGTCGGCGTCTCCACCGGGATGGCCCGCTCGCTCACGCGCCCGCTGTCCGTCCTGCGTCGCGGCACGGCACGCCTCGCCGCCGAACCAGGCGTCGGCGAACCGGTCAAGTTCACCGGGCGCAACGACGAGTTCGCCCAGGTCGTACGCTCCGTCAACGCGCTCCACACGCACGCCCTCGCGCTCCAGGAGCGGCTGGCCACGCTGGAGAGCGACCGCAAGCACCTCATCGGCCAGCGCCAGAAGATGGCCGACGAACGCGACAGGTTCAAGGCCGAACTCGCCGAGGCCGCCGCCCACCTGGAGCAGGTGCGGCAGAGCATCCACGGCACCTTCGTCAACCTGGCCCTGCGCGTCCTGGGCCTCGTCGAGCGGCAACTCGGCGTCATCGAGGGCCTCGAAGAGCGCGAGCAGGACCCCGACCGCCTCGCCACCCTCTTCAAGCTCGACCACTTCGCCACCGTCATGCGCCGCCACAGCGAAAACCTGCTGATCCTCGCGGGCGCCGACCACAGCCATCAGCACCCCGGGCCCGTCCCGCTGATCGACGTCGTCCGCGCGGCCGTCAGCGAGGTCGAACGGTACGAGCGGGTACGCATCTCCGCGCTGCCGCCGCACGCGCACCTCGCCGGGTTCGCGGCGGACGACATCAGCCACCTGGTGGCCGAACTCCTGGAGAACGCCTCCTCCTTCTCACCGCCCGACATTCCCGTGGAGGTCTCCGGCTGGCTCCTGGAGAGCGGCGAGGTCATGCTCTCCGTCCAGGACGAGGGCATCGGCATGACCAGTGAGCGGCTCGACCTGCTCAACACCCGCCTCACGGCCTTCGACCCTGAGGACCCTGAGGACACGTACGACGAGGAGGGCGGCGACGGCCTCGGGCTCGGCCTGTACGTGGTGGCCCGGCTCGCCCACCGGCGCGGCGTACGGGTGCAGTTGCGCGAGCAGAAGCAGGGCGGCATCACGGCCGTCGTGGTCCTGCCCAAGGCGCTGCTCGCCGCCGCGCCCACGGTCGCTGTTCCCCAGGCGACCAGCGCGCGCACTCCGGGTGGTGCGGCCGCGATGTCCCTCCCGGGTGCGGACGCCGAGGTCAACTCCAATGTCCTGTACGGCCGTCCGGGCCGGGACCCGCTGATCGCGGCGGCGGAGGAAACCCTGCGCGAGACCGCCGGGACTGCCGGGACCGGTGAGACCGAAGAGGCCGGCGAGATCGCCGAGCCCGCCGAGCCCGCCGAGCCCGCTGAGTCCGCCGAGTCGGCTGAGCCGTCAGGGTCCGCCGCTCCGGTCCAGGACTCCGGCCCCGAGACGACCATGGTGCTCATGGCGCCGGTGCCCCCGGAGGACGAGCCCGAGGCGGCAGAAGCCGAGAGTGCGGCACAAGCCGAGAGTGCGGCACAAGCCGAGAACGCGGCAGAAGCCGTGCGCGAATCCGGCGCCGACGCCCCTGCCGACGTCCCGGTGATCCGGCTCCCCGCCCAGGCCACCCGGGACCATCACGCCCCGGCCCGCCGCGCCACCGACCCGTACGCCATAGGGCCCGACACCCACGACCGCGTACCGGACGCCTCGCAGGAATTGCAGGTACCGCAGGTACCGCAGGAGCCGTCGGGATCGCAGGGACCGCAGGAACTGCCCGAGCGGGTCACCGAGAAGGGGCTGCCGAAGCGGAGCCCGAAGATCACCGCTCCCGCGCCGACCGTCGGCCCGCGCACGGCGCCCGTCGACGCCGCGGCACTGCGCCGCCGCCTCGGCGGATTCCACCGGGGAGCCACCGAGGGTCGCCGTGACGTCGAAGCGGAGATCGCCGAACAGACGTCGGAGCTGCAGACGACCGCCGCACATGCCGTTGAGACCAAGGGGGACACCGTCGAGGAGGAAAGCAGTTGACCGCGTCCAGCACCTTCGGACTGAGCCGTGAAGCCCGCAATCTGCACTGGCTGCTGACGAACCTCGTCGAGGAGGTGCCGGGCCTCCTGTCGGTCGCGGTGGTCTCCTCCGACGGCCTGTTGCTGCTCTCCTCCGATCCGGGGAGGAACGCGCAGGCGCGGCAGAGTGGCGAGAGACCCACAGGCCCCCGGGACTCCGCGGCGGACCTGGCCGCCGTCGTCTCCGGCATCGGCAGCCTCGCCGTCGGCGCCGCCAAGCTGATGGACGGCGGGGCCGTCAAGCAGACGATGGTCGCGATGGAGCAGGGCGGGCTCTTCGTCATGTCGATCAGTGACGGCTCGCTGCTCGGCGTGCACGGCGCTCCGGACTGCGACATGAGCGTCGTCGCGTACCACATGGCGCTCTTCGTGGGCCGCGCCGGACACGTCCTGACGCCTGAACTCCGCAGCGAACTGCGCCAGTCACTGGTCACCACGACGACGGAGACCACGACGGCGGAGACCGCCACGGCGGAGACCGCGTCGACGGGAACCATGACGACGGAGACCGCGAAGTGAGCGGCACGAGTGACGTGAGCGGCACGTCCAAACTGCCGGTCCGCGGTGGCGAGGCGTCCCACTCCCGATCCCGCTCGCGCGGAGGGACGCCCGCCCGAGTACGCCCGTACTCGCTCACCGGCGGCCGTACGCGCTTCGGGCACGTGCTGCTCGTCGAGACGTTCGTGGCCGCACTGGAGGCCCCGGACGAGCGCCGGGAGCTGGAGAATGGTTCACTCTCCACCCGGGTCATGCCGGAGATGAGGGCCATCGTCGAACTCTGCCGCCGGATGCGTACGGTGGCAGAGGTCGCGGCCCTTCTGAAGATGCCGCTCGGTGTGGTCCGGGTGCTCCTCAGCGACCTGGCGGACCAGGGGAAGATCCGTGTGTACGGAACAGGTCACGGCCCGGGACAGCCGGACCGCGCACTGCTGGAAAGGGTGCTGAGTGGACTCCGTCGTCTCTGACGTCTCCCGCGTCTCGGATGTCTCCCGATCGTCGGGCCTCCCCGAAGTGGTGGAGCCCGACGAGGAGTTGAAAGCCTGGCAGCAGGACCGCACGCGCGCTCCGATCGCCACGAAGATCGTGGTGGCGGGCGGCTTCGGGGTGGGCAAGACCACCCTCGTCACCGCCGTCTCCGAGATCACGCCTCTTCAGACGGAGGCGTTGATGACCCAGGCGAGCGAGGGTACCGACGACCTCAGCTCGACCCCGGGGAAGCTGACCACGACGGTGGCCATGGACTACGGCCGCATCACGCTCGACGACGATCTGGTGCTGTACCTGTTCGGTACGCCCGGGCAGCAGCGGTTCTGGTTCATGTGGGACGACCTGGTGCGCGGGGCGATAGGCGCGGTGGTCCTCGCCGACACCCGGCGCCTGAAGGACTGCTTCCCGGCACTCGACTACTTCGAGAGCTGCGGGCTGCCGTACGTCGTCGCCGTCAACCACTTCGACGGCAGCGAGCGGTTCGATCCGGACGACGTGCGGGAGGCCCTCACGATCTCCCGGCACATACCTGTCATGATCATGGACGCGCGCCACCGGTTCTCGGTCATCGAGACCCTGTTGGCGCTGGTGGGGCACGCGCTCGACGACAGCCCCGAATGACGTGACGTAGCCCCGGACCACGTGGCGTCAGCCCCGAACAAGACGTACGCAGAGTGAGGACCCGCATGCGGAAGATACTCGTCGTCGGAGCCGGCCAGTCCGGGCTCCAGCTCGCCCTCGGACTCCAGTCGCACGGGTACGAGGTCACCCTGATGTCCAACCGGACGGCGGACGAGATCCGTACCGGCCGCGTCATGTCCACCCAGTGCATGTTCCACACGGCACTGCAGCACGAGCGCGATCTCCAGCTGAACTTCTGGGAGTCCCAGGCCCCGAAGATCGAAGGACTCGGCGTCTCGGTCGCCGCCCCCGGCTCGCACGACCCGGGGCCGACCCAGCGGGCGATCGACTGGGTGGGCAGGCTCGACGGGTACGCGCAGTCGGTCGACCAGCGCGTGAAGATGGCCGGCTGGATGGAGACCTTCGCGCAGCGCGGCGGCCAGCTCGTCATCCACGGCGCCGCGGTCTCCGACCTCGACTACTTCGCCCGTACGTACGACCTGGTACTCGTCTCGGCGGGCAAGGGCGAGCTGGTGTCGATGTTCGGCCGCGACGCCTCGCGATCCCCGTACACCGAGCCGCAGCGCGCACTGGCCGTCGCGTACGTCCACGGGCTCGGCCCGCGCCCCGAGCACCCGGAGTACGACGCGGTCCGCTGCAACCTCGTCCCGGGCGTCGGCGAGCTCTTCGTCATGCCGACGCTCACCACCTCGGGCCGGGCGGACATCCTCTTCCTGGAGGGCATACCCGGCGGCCCGCTGGACGTCTTCCACGGAGTGAAGGACCCGGCCGAACACCTCTCCCTGACCCTGGAACTCATGGAGCGGTACACGCCGTGGGAGTACGCCAGGGCCACCAAGGTCGAACTCACCGACGCGGGCGGCACGCTGGCCGGACGCTACGCGCCCACCGTCCGCAACCCGATAGGCCGGCTGCCCGGCGGCGGCCTCGTCCTCGGCGTCGCCGACGTGGTCGTGGCGAACGACCCGATCACCGGACAGGGCTCCAACTCGGCCTCCAAATGCGCGGCCTCGTACCTCGACTCGATCCTCGGCCACGGGGAGCGGGAGTTCGACGAGGCATGGATGCGGAACACGTTCGAGCGGTACTGGGACACCGCCCAGCACGTCACGAAGTGGACGAACGCGATGCTCGGCGCGCCGCCGGAGCACGTCCTCAACCTGATCGGTGCGGCGGGTCAACTGCCGCCGGTCGCCGACCGCTTCGCGAACGGCTTCGACGACCCGTCGGACTTCGAGAACTTCTTCTACGAGCCGGAGAAGACGGGGGCGTACTTGGCCTCTGTGGCGGGGGGCTGAGGCTGCGGCTGAGGACCGCTTGCCCGTGCGGGTGCGTCGTGGCTTGTCGCGCAGTTCCCCGCGCCCCTGTCGGAGCCGGGGCGCTCCTACGGGGCGCTGTAACCCTCGTCCGAGCCGGTTGTCGCGCCCTCCGGGAGCCTCGGTGGTGTGTACCGCCGCAGGGGCCTGCCGGACGGGTCGGGGCGTACGGCGCCCAGGACCGGGTTGGCCGCGAGCGGGGACACCTTGACCTTCGCCCCCGGCCTCGGGGCCTGTACGACCCTGCCGTCGCCCAGGTACATCGCCACATGGGTGGCCTCGGGGAAGTAGACCACCAGGTCGCCCGGGCGCAGCTCACCCAGCTCGACCCGTGGGAGCCGGGCCCACTGCTCCTGGCTGGTACGGGGGATGGCGCGGCCCGCGCTGTCCCAGGCCCGCGAGGTGAGCCCCGAGCAGTCGTACGAGTCCGGGCCCTCGGCGCCCCACTCGTACGGCTTGCCGATCTGCTCCACGGCGTAACGCAGCGCCTCGCCCCCCTCCCGGGAGGGCCGCCGCGTGCTGCTGAGCGCGCCCGACGCCACCAGCTTCTCCTGCGCCTCGGCCACCCCGGACTTCTCCAGCTCGGCCACCTGGGAGAGCTGCTCCTCGGTCAGTGAGGCGAGCAGCTCTTCGACGCCCTTCAGCCGCTTGCGTACGAGGTCGCGGTCCTTCTTCTGCCGTTCCGCGAGGGTGAGCCGGCTGTCGAGGGCGGCGCGGGCGCGGCGTGCCAGCTCGTCCGTCTTCCGCTCGTTGCCCGCCAGGCGCCTCACCGTCCCGGCCCGTTCCTTCGAGACCTGCCGGATCACCTGGCCCTGGTCGAGCGCGTGCTGCGGATCACGGGCGAGCAGCAGCCGTACGTACGAGGAGATCTCGCTCCTGCCCTGGTACTGCTGCCGGGCGAGCCGTCCCGCCGCGCCGCGGCTGTCCTGGAGCGAGAGCCGGGCCGCCGCGAGCCGGCGGTTGAGCTTCGCGACCTCGGACCGCTGCCGTTTCAGCCGCTCCTCGGTCGCGTTGTACGTCTCGGTGGCCTCCTCGGCCTCCCGGTACAGCCGCTGAAGGTCTGTCAGCAGCGCGCCCACGGACCGCTCACCCGGGTCGGGCGCCGCCGTGGCGGGGGCGGGGGCGGGTGCGAGGGCCGCGCCGGCCGCGATCGCCGCCGTACAGACCAGTCGCCCAAGCCTCTCTGACACGTCATCACCTCCGGTGCGGGGCGGCATTTCCGCTCCTCCGCACCGCGAGCATCAGACGTTCGCGCCGGCCCCGCGCGCCGGCCGTGGGCGGTCCGGCCCAACGAGGTCACTCGTGGGTGTCCTCCGGCTTGCCGTCCGGCGTGGCGTCCGGGGCGGTGGCGTCCGGTGTGGTGGCGTCCGGTGTGGTGTCCGGCTTCGACCACGGCCACTTGAGTTTGCCGCCGCTCCGGCCCGTCGGGTCGTACTCGTACTTCCAGCCCTGGTGCAGGCCGAGCTTTCTGCTCACGCCCGCCTGTACGCGGCGGTAGACGAGAACCGTGGGCGGGCCGCCCGCGCTGTCCGGCACGGGGACCCGGTACGTCTTCGGAGGGTGCCCGGTGGGGCCGAGCAGGATCGGCAGCACGCGGCCGTCCAGGGGGCCGCCCTCGAAGGGGGTCTCTTCGCTCTTCACCGGGCCAGTGTCACAAACGACGGCCGGGTCGACGGCACAGACCGTGCCGTCACGGCGTCACAGCACGGCCGCCGGTGTGCGTCAGAGCAGGTGTGCCGCGTCGCTCACCACGGGCAGGACCCGGCGGGCCAGCGAGCCCATCGGTCCGTCCGCCGGCTCCAGCGCGATCGCGGCTCGCACGACCGCCTCGGTCGGGGCGTCGCGGGCGGCGGTCGCCACGAGGCACGCCACGAATTGCTCGACGAGCCAGTCGCGCAGTTCGTCCAGCGGGGGTTCCTTCTCCTCGTCCAGCCAGATCAACGAGGCGGCCTCCACGGACGTGATCCACATCCGGACGGTCATCCGCAGGCGGGGGCTCGGCTCCTCGACGGCCGGATCACTGATGTCCGGATGGCTGACGTGCAGATGGCTCAGGATGTGCTCGGCGGCGGCGCGGCGTACGCCGTCCACGATGGCCGTGGTGCGTGACGTCTCGACCACGCTGCCGCCCTGGAGCAGGGCGCTGAAGCCGGCGTCGTGCTGGTCCACGAAGGCCAGGTAGCGGTCCAGGGCGTTGGAGAGCCGCCGGGTGAGGGGGCCGTCCGGTGGCTCGGCGAAGCAGTGCTCCAGCTCCTCCGCGGCCGACCGCAGCGCCGCCTCGTACAGCTGCTGCTTGCCGCCGGGGAAGTAGCGGTACACGAGTGGTCGTGAGACGCCCGCCGTCTCCGCCACGTCGTCCAGTGAGACGTCTTCCGGCGCCCGTACCGCGAACAACGACAGCGCGGCGTCGAGGAGCTGACTGCGTCGCTCCTCGACGCTCAGGCGTCGGTATGCGCGGGTGGGGGCCTCCGAGGTCATGCCTCGCAGCGTAGTCCGTCCCGGGGGGTGCGGGGT
>NZ_LIPP01000326.1 GCF_001418335.1 Streptomyces aurantiacus
CACGCCGAGAGCACGCACCGGACGCCGCTCCTTCACCCACGGAGATCCATCAGAAGGGCCCTAGGGGCTTTCGTTTGGATCAGCGGGCGGACCACAGGAAGATGCCCGCGATGTGGAGTCCGGCCAGGTAGATCGTGGCTGTCTTCTCGTAGTGGGTGGCGATGCCGCGCCACTGCTTGAGGCGGTTGATGCACCGCTCGACGGTGTTGCGCTGCTTGCAAGCCGCGCGGTCGAAGGCCGGTGGCCTGCCGCCCTGGCTGCCTCGACGCAGCCGGTGACGTTGCTGGTCGGCCGGGACCGGAATCACCGCCCGGATGCCGCGCCTGTGCAAGTGGCTGCGGATCGCGCGTCAGGAATAGTCCTTGTCCGCCAGCACCACGTCCGGCCTGGTGCGAGGGCGCCCGCGCTACCGGGGAACACGCAGGCGGGCCATGACGTCGGTGAACGCCGGTGCTTCGCCTGCTTGTTCGGCGGTGAGAACGAACGCGAGAGGGCGGCAGCAGGCATCGGCAGCCAGATGGACCTTGGCCGTCAGCCCACCACGTGACCGGCCGATGGGGTGGTCGCCGGGCTCACCGGCCAGGGCCCGTTTTCGCGGCCCCGGCCGCATACTGGTGAGCTCGCAGTGGAGTCCAGCGAGACGGCCCAGTCGAGGTCCTCATCGGCGTCGGCCTGTGCCATCAGCGCAGTGAACACCCGCCCCCAGGTGTCGTCGACGGCCCACATCCGCAGCCGGTTTCAGACGCCGCGCCAGTTGCCGTACTTCTCCGGCACGTGGACCCACTGCGTTCCGGTCTGGAACTTGAAGGCGATCACGTCAATCACCTCACGATGATCCCGCCACCGGCCATCCCGCTTCCGCGTGCGATCCGGGAGTAACGGCTCGATCCGCGCCCACTGCGCATCAGCCAACGGCACACCCAGACCAACGACCGACTGATTCAAACGAAATTGCCTAGTGCTGCGCCTGCGACACCGCAGCACCTTCCCGCGCAGGCACGAAGGCAACGCCCGGCTCTGGGACCTCACCACCGGCCGCCGCACCTTCACGGTCTCCTACCCGAGCCTGTCCCCGTCGTGATGGTTCAGGAGCTCCCGGTACCGCCCGGGCAGCCGCGCGCGATTGCCGGGTCGTGAAGGCGGCAGACGGCGGCGGGCGGGCCGAGCGGCCGGGGCTGCTCGGTCTGCCCGCCCTGCCGGTCTCAGTCCCCCGCCACGCGAATGATCGTGCGGCCGGGGACACGCTCGCGTGAGGCGAAGGCGTCGGGGGCCTCGGTCAGTGGGCGTACTGCGCCGACGCGTACCCGCAGCCGGCCGTCCCGCACGCGCTGGGTCAGGTCGGCGAGGCGGGCGCGGTCGGGTTCGACCACGAAGAAGACGGCTCGACCGTCGGCGGGACGCACGGTGGGCTGGTGGGCGATGCTGACGAGGGTGCCACCGGGTCGTACGAGGGCGGCCGAGCGGTCGAGGGCGTCGCCGCCGATGACGTCGAACACGACGTCGACCTGGCCCGCCTCCTCCCACTTGTCGGCTTCCAGGTCCAGGAACGTGTGCGCGCCCAGTTCGAGGACCGTGTCCCGGTCGGCGGCCCGGCCCGTGCCGACCACGCGGGCGCCCACCTCGTGCGCGAGCTGGACGGCGATCGAGCCGACGCCGCCGACGCCGCCGGCGGCGCCGTGGATCAGGACGGTCTGGCCGGTGGTGAGGCGGGCGTGGTCGAACAGGCCACGTGGAGCCACGTGGAGCCACGTGGAGCCACGTGGCTCCATGAGGTACCAGGGCGCCCTAGTACTGTCCGCCACGACAGATCCGTCACGTACGCGGGCCCGTCACGTACGCGGGCCCGTCACGTACGCGGGTCCGTCACGTACGCGGGTCCGTCACGTACGCGGGTCCGTGGTGTGCACGGGTCCGTTCACATCCAGGGAGACCGTCATGGCGCCGCCGCTCGACGACATGGGAACCCCCGTGCACCTCCCCCGCCCACCACGGCGCCTGGTGTCCCTCGTGCCGTCCCTGACGGAAGCGATCGCTCACAGCCGACCCGGCCTGCTCGTCGGGGCGACCGACTGGTGCACCCACCCCGGCGGCCTCGACGTGACACGGGTACGAGGCACGAAGAACCCGGACCGCAAGGCGGTCGCAGGCCTACGGCCGGACCTCGTGATCGCGAACAAGGAGGAGAACCGCGAACTCGACGTCGCCCGTCTGCGCGCCGCGGGGGTGCCGGTGTGGGTGACCGTGATCGAAACCCTCCCCCAGGCCCTGACCTCGCTCCGGCGGATGTTCACCGAGGCCCTGGGAGGCCCGGCCCCCGACTGGCTCGACGTGGCACGGACACTGTGGGCCGGCCCCCTCCCCGACGTCGCCGCCACCGTGGCGGTGCCGATCTGGCGAGACCCCTGGATGGTGGTCGGGAGGTCCACCTTCACCGGCGACCTGCTGCGCCGGGCCGGTCTCGCCAACGCGTTCGCCTCGCATCCCGACCGCTACCCGCACATGGCACTGGAGCGGATCGACCGGCCGGACGTGGACCTCGTACTCCTGCCGGACGAGCCGTACGCGTTCAGCGTGCACGACGGCCCCGAGGTGTTCCACCGCGCCCCGACCCGACTGGTGAGCGGCCGGCTGATCACCTGGTACGGCCCGTCACTGCTGCAGGCACACGCCGTGCTGCGGGAACTCGCGGGGACGCGCTGAGCCCTGGGGGCGAGCCGTTTTCCCCCTGCCCCTTGCCTGCCCCTTGCTGCGCTTCTTGCCCGTTGCTGTGCTTCCCCTCACATCACCCCCCGGAAAAATACTAGGACGTCCTACTATCTTTACGTCAGTACTCTTCCGAACTCTTCCGACGTGCTTGGGGATGGCCCTCCATGAGTGATCTGCACCGACCAGTGCACCCTGTCCGTCTGGTCACCGCCTCGGCCCTGTTCGACGGACACGACGCGTCGATCAACATCATGCGGCGGATCTTCCAGTCCCAGGGCGCCGAGGTGATCCATCTCGGGCACAACCGGTCGGTGCAGGAAGTCGTGGACGCGGCACTGGAGGAAGACGTCCATGGCGTGGCGGTCTCGTCCTACCAGGGCGGACATGTGGAGTATTTCGAGTACCTGGTCGAATCCCTGCGCCGGCAGGGAGCGGACCACATCCGTGTGGTCGGGGGCGGCGGCGGCGTGATCGTGCCCGAGGAGATCACGCGGCTGCGCGCGAGCGGAGTGACCATCTTCTCCCCCGAGGACGGTCAGCGCATGGGCCTGGCCGGGATGGTCAACTCCGTCGTCAAGGACTGCGACTTCGATCTCTGGGACAGCAAGCCGGCGGACGCGGCCGCCCTGCTCGCCGGCGACCGGTTCGCGATCGCCCGCGCCATCACCGGTGCCGAACTGGGCAAGCTGCCCACGGAACTGCTGCGACAGGTACGTTCCGCCGCTGCGGAGCGGGTCACGCCGACCCTGGGCATCACCGGTACCGGCGGCTCCGGGAAGTCCTCGCTGACCGACGAGTTGGTGCGGCGCTTCCACCTCGACCAGCGCGGCAAGTTGCGGATCGCGGTGATCGCGGTCGACCCGACGCGTCGCCGTGGTGGCGGAGCGCTGCTCGGCGACCGG
The DNA here is from genome assembly GCF_001418335.1 of Streptomyces aurantiacus. Classification (GTDB taxonomy): domain Bacteria; phylum Actinomycetota; class Actinomycetes; order Streptomycetales; family Streptomycetaceae; genus Streptomyces; species Streptomyces aurantiacus. The sequence continues at coordinate 3,609 of NZ_LIPP01000326.1, forward strand.
ATCCGGATGAACTCCCTCGACGGGGACCAGGTCCTCTTCCGGAGTCTCGCCACCCGGGGCAGTCACGAGTTGCCCGAGCACCTGTCCGACGTCATCGACGTCGTCAAAGCGGCCGGCTTCGACCTGGTGATCGTGGAGACGCCGGGTATCGGCCAGGGGGACGCGGCGATCGTGCCGTTCGTCGACTCCTCGCTGTATGTGATGACACCGGAGTTCGGCGCGGCCTCGCAGCTGGAGAAGATCGACATGCTCGACTTCGCCGACGTGGTCGCCATCAACAAGTTCGAACGGCGCGGCGCGAAGGACGCGATGCGCGACGTGGGCCGCCAACTGGTGCGCAACCGTGAGGCGTTCGGCCGCAGGCCCGAGGACATGCCGGTGTTCGGCACCTCCGCGGCGACGTTCAACGACGACGGCGTCACCGCTCTGCACCAGCACCTCAAGACCGTCCTGGCCGAGCGCGGACTGCAGGTGTCGTCGCAAGGCGCGCTGCCGCGGGTCGACGTACGCCACTCCTCCGGTATCCGTCAGGTGGTGTCCGCGGACCGGGTGCGCTACCTCGCCGAGATCACCGCGACGGTCCGCTCGTACCACGCCGAGACCGAGCGGCTCGCCGAGGCGGCACGGCGCGTGGAGCGCCTGGACGCGGTCCGGGGTGAACTGCTCGAAGCCGGCTCCGACGCCGCGAACGTGGAGTCGCTGCTCACCCCCGCACGCACGCAGCTCCCGCCCGACGTGACGGAGCAGATCGCGAACTGGCCCGCCGTCGTGGCGTCCTACTCCGGCGACGAGCAGGTCGTGAGGGTCCGGGACAAGGAGATCCGTACCGCACTGACCCGCGAGTCCCTGTCGGGGAACAGGATTCCCCGCGTGGCGCTGCCGCGCTTCACCGACCACGGGGAACTGGTGCGGTTCTGGCGGCGGGAGAACCTGCCCGGCCGCTTCCCGTTCACCGCCGGAGTCTTCCCGTTCAAGCGCGACAACGAGGATCCGGCCCGCATGTTCGCCGGCGAGGGCGACCCGTTCCGCACCAACCAGCGCTTCAAGCTGCTGTCCGAAGGCCAGCCCGCCACCCGGCTGTCCACCGCGTTCGACTCGGTGACCCTCTACGGCCGTGACCCCGACGAGCGTCCCGACATCTACGGCAAGGTCGGAACCTCCGGCGTGTCGGTGGCGACCCTGGACGACATGAAGGCGCTCTACGACGGATTCGACCTGGTCGCGCCGACGACCTCGGTGTCGATGACGATCAACGGCCCGGCACCCACCGTGCTGGCGTTCTTCCTCAACACCGTCATCGACCAGCAGATCGAGCGGTTCCAGGCCGACGAAGGCCGCGACCCCTCCGCCGAGGAGGCGGCCGACCTGCGCGCGCACGCGCTGGCGACCGTACGGGGAACGGTGCAGGCCGACATCCTCAAGGAGGACCAGGGCCAGAACACCTGCCTGTTCTCCACCGAGTTCTCCCTGCGGATGATGGCCGACATCCAGGAGTGGTTCATCACCCACAAGGTCCGCAACTTCTACTCGGTGTCCATCTCCGGCTACCACATCGCCGAAGCCGGTGCGAACCCGATCAGCCAGCTCGCGTTCACCCTCGCCAACGGGTTCACCTACGTCGAGGCCTACCTGGCACGCGGTATGCGCATCGACGACTTCGCACCCAACCTGTCGTTCTTCTTCTCCAACGGCATGGACCCGGAGTACTCGGTCCTCGGCCGGGTCGCCCGCCGGATCTGGGCCGTCGCGATGAAGGACAAGTACGGCGCGAACGAGCGTTCCCAGAAACTGAAGTACCACGTCCAGACCTCCGGGCGCTCCCTGCACGCCCAGGAGATGGACTTCAACGACATCCGCACCACCCTGCAGGCGCTGATCGCCATCTACGACAACGCCAACTCCCTGCACACCAACGCCTACGACGAGGCCGTCACCACCCCGTCCGCGGAGTCGGTACGACGGGCTCTGGCGATCCAGCTCGTCATCAACCGCGAGTGGGGGCTCGCGATGAACGAGAACCCGCTGCAGGGTTCCTTCATCATCGACCAGCTCACCGACCTGGTCGAGCAGGCGGTGCTCGACGAGTTCGACCGGATCAACGAGCGCGGCGGCGTGCTCGGCGCCATGGAGACGGGGTATCAGCGCGGCCGTATCCAGGACGAGTCGATGCTGTACGAGCAGCGCAAGCACGACGGCTCGCTGCCGATCATCGGCGTGAACACCTTCCGCCGGCCCGGTGGCGACACCGAGCCCGGTGAGGTCGAACTCGCCCGCGCCACCCGGACGGAGAAGGAGTCGCAGCTGCGGCGTGTCCGCGACTTCCAGGGCGCGCACGGCGAGGAGGCCGCGCCGGCGCTCACCAGGCTGAAGGAAGCGGCGATCAACGGCGACAACGTCTTCGAGGTCCTCATGGACGCCGCCCGCGTCTGCTCGCTGCGACAGATCACCGAGGCCTTCTTCGAGGTCGGCGGACAGTACCGGAGGAACGTGTGAACAGCGCACTCGCACCTCTCGGGGCACACGCTGTGCGGCCTCGCACGGAGTCGTGAAGAAACCGCTGTGCAACACGGCACGATTCTGAAAGGCTGATCCGCGCGGGTCGAAGACAAATCGAAGACCATGGTGCCCGCGTCGCCGCGTTCCGAGATCGTCCGCCTCGACGAGCCCCGGCAGCGACCCGCCCTCACGCAAAGACGTGAGGTAGCGGGTCGCACTGATTTCTTTGAACATCACCCCAGGCCACTGGGGTGCTTCCGCATGCCCACGCGACGTTCCCCGTCCGTCCGCCCGTCAATTCCTACGAAGGGATCACCTGTGACCGCGGAAGATCTGCCCCTGCAGTTCGCCCGTACGAAGCGTTTCTCCCTCGGTGTGCCGCGCGGCTTCACCGTCTCGCCCGACGGCGACCGCGTGCTGTTCCTGCGCACCGCGAACGGCCGCTCCACGACGAGCCTCCTATGGCTGTACGAGAACGGCGGGGAGCGGCTGCTCGCGGACCCGCTCGCGCTCGGCGACAGCGGCGAGGTCCCGGAGGCCGAGCGGATCCGCCGGGAACGGGCCCGCGAGTCGAGTGCCGGAATCGTCGCGTACGCCACCGACGCCGCCGTCCGCCTGGTCGCGTTCGCCCTCTCGGGCGCCCTGTGGGTCCTGCGCACGGACGAGGGCGCCGCCCCCTGCAGGATCGCCACGGCGGGCCCGGTCGTCGCCCCGTGTCCCAGTCCCGACGGCACACACATCGCCTACGTGAGCGGGGGCGCCCTGCGTGTCGTACGCGCCGACGGCACCGGCGATCGCGTACTGGCCGAGCCGGAGGGCCCGGAGATCACGTACGGCCTCCCGGACCATGTGTCGGCCGAGTCGCTGTACCGTGCGGGGTCCTTCTGGTGGTCGCCGGACGGGGACGCGCTGCTGGTGGTGCGGGTCGACGACTCGCCGGTCCAGCAGTGGTACGTCAACGATCCGACGCACCCCGAGCGTCCCCCGCGCGCGATCCGGTATCCGGCCGCGGGCACGGCCAACGCCCACCTCTCCCTGCACGTCGTGGGCCTCGACGGCGGCCGTGTCGACGTGGCGCTGCCCAAGGAGGCCGCGTCGCATCCGGGCGGGGAGTGGACCGATCCGGCCTTCGAGTACGTCGTGCACGCGGACTGGAGCGGGACCGGGCCCGTCGCCGTCGTACAGACCCGGGACCAGCGTTCGGCGTATCTGCTGGGCGTCGACCCGGCGACCGGGGCGACCTCGACACTGCACCATCTCAAGGACACCGCCTGGCTGGAGTTCGTGCCCGGCACACCTGTCTCCACCGCCGGCACCGGTCTCGTCCTCACCACCCAGGAGGGAACCCGCGGGCTGCTGATGACCGGAACCGGGGTGCGCACACCGGAGGGCGTCTACGTCCACGAGGTGCTCGGGACGGCGGGCGACCGGCTCTACTTCATGGCCTCCGCGGATCCGACCGAGGCGCACGTCTGGTCGTACGGGACGGAGAACGGCTTCGCGCGGCTGACCGACGAGCCGGGTGTGCACCACGCCGCCGTCGGAGGCGGCACCGTCGTCCTGGACAGCCTGACGCTCGACGGGCGGACGGTCACGGTGCTGCGGGACGGCGTGCCGGCCGGGCGGATCCAGGTACTGGCCGAGCGGCCCGTGACCCGGCCCCGCCCGCGCTTCCTGACACTCGGCGAACGCGAACTGCGCACGGCCCTGTACCTGCCGAAGTCGTACGAGCCGGAGCGTGACGCGGGCCGCCTCCCGGTGATCGTGCACTCGTACTCCGGGCCCGGCATGCAGACGGTGGTGCGGGCGGCCATGTGGCACCACTGTGTGAACCAGTGGTTCGCCGACCAGGGTTTCGCGGTGCTGTCGGTCGACGGGCGCGGCACTTCCGGACGCGACCGGGCCTGGGAGACCGCCATCCACGGCGACCAGTTGACGCCGGTGATCGAGGACCAGGCCGACGCCGTACGCGCGGCGGCCGAGCTCTTCCCGGAACTGGACACGGACCGGGTGGCCATCCGCGGCTGGTCCTTCGGCGGTTACCTGGCGGCGGGAGCCGTACTGCACCGGCCCGATGTGTTCCACGCGGCCGTCGCGGGCGCGGCACCGACCGACATGCGGCTGTACGACACGCACTGGAAGGAGCGGTTCCTGGGACACCCGGACGTGCAGCCGGATCACTACGAACGCTGCTCTCTGGTGGCGCACGCCCATAAGCTGACGCGCCCCTTGATGCTTGTCCATGGGATGGCCGACGACAATGTGGCGCCCGCACACATGCTGCGGTTCTCGGCGGCTCTGCTGGCGGCGGGCCGGCCGCACACCGTGCTCCCGCTCGCGGGCGCGACCCATCTGGTGACACAGGAAGGCGTGATAGACACCCTGCTCCGAATGGATCTCGATTTCATCAAGAAGTCGCTCGATCTCCGAACCGCCTGAACCATGCGGATGACGTGCCCGTACCCCTTGTCGGATCGACGCACATCCACGCAAACACACATCCACGCAAACGCACCTCTGTACATGAGCATCTACACATCCGCATCTGCACATCCGTGGAAGGGACCGCCACTATGTCCAGCGAATCGCTCCAGCCTGCGCCGGCGATCTGTCGTCGCACTCTCCTGGCTGCGCTAGGCGGGGTCGGTATCGCCGCCACGCTGACCGCGTGCGGGGCCTCCGACGACAAGTCGTCCGACTCCTCCGACTCCTCCGACTCCTCCGACGCCACGTCCGGCTCCGCCGGTGGCGCGGCCCTGGCCAAGACCACCGACATCCCGGAGGGCGGCGGCAAGGTCTTCGCCGACCAGTCCGTGGTCGTGACACAGCCGACGGCCGGCGAGTTCAAGGCCTACTCGACGGTGTGCCCGCACCAGAAGCAGCGCGTGAACAGCGTGGACAACGGGCTCATCACCTGCCCCGCGCACGGCAGCCAGTTCAGCGTCACGGACGGCAGCGTGAAGAAGGGCCCCGCGACCAGCGGACTGACCGCCGCGAAGATCACCGTGAGCGGGGACTCGATCACGCTCGCCTGACCGGGCGGGACCGTTCGAGGCAGGCCAGCACGTCGTCCGTGGTGGTGATGGTGGCCACCAGGGCGAGCGTGTTGCGGATCATCGCGGGGGTGTAGTCCGGGGGCACGCCCGCGATGGCGTCCCTGGGGACCACGGCGGTGTAGCCGCGGTTGACGGCGTCGAACACCGCGTTGGGTATGGCCACGTTGGCGGAGACGCCGGTCACGACGAGCGTGCGGCAGCCCAGGTTGCGCAGCAGCGCGTCGACGTCGGTGCCCGCGAGGGGCGACAGGCCGTGCAGGCGGCGTACGACGAGGTCCTCCGCGGCGACCTCGACGGGCGGCGCGACGCGGACCGCCGTACTGCCGGCCAGTTGCTGCACCGGCAGGCGTTCGGCCGCGCGGAAGAGCCGGGCGTTGTCGTTCGCGCCGCGGCCGTCCGGGCGGCGCTCGGCGATCGCGTGCATCACCTGTACGCCGCTCTCGTGGGCCGCGGCCACGAGGCGGGCGACGCGGCAGAGCGCTCCCGACGCGCGGGCCTCCCGGGCGAGTTCCGGCAGCGCGCTGTCCGGGCCCACGACTCCCTGCTGGCACTCGACGGTCAGGAGCACCGTGGTCGCGGGATCGAGGAGTTCCCTGAGTTCTTCGTACGACGGCATGGCTTCCCCCTGGGCCGACCGACCGGCAGTGGCGGGCGACGATAGCCACCATTGCGTGCGGACGGAAGACGGCCCATCCTTTTCTGACGCGACGTCAGAGAAGACGAGGAAGCAGAGGGAGCCGCATGGCCGACACTCAGCGCCGGGGACGAAGAATCATGATGACGCCCGCCGAGCTGGACGAGTTCCTGACCGCTCGGCGCACCTGCCGCGTCGCGACCGTCTCCGCGGACGGCGCTCCCCATGTCAGCACCCTCTGGTTCGCCTGGGACGGCAAGTCGCTCTGGCTGTATTCGATCACCCGCAGCAAGCGCTGGGCCGACCTGCGCCGCGATCCGCGGGTGGCCGTGGTCGTCGACGCGGGCGAGGAGTACGGGGAGCTGCGAGGCGTCGAGGTGTCGGGCTCCGTCGAGTTCGTCGGCGAGGCACCGCGTACGGGTGAGCCGCACCCCGAACTGGACGCCGTGGAGCGGTTGTTCGCCCGCAAGAACTTCGGCCTGGAGGAGATGCCGCACGACGGCAGACACGCCTGGCTGCGGCTGACGCCGGAGTCGACGGCTTCCTGGGACTTCCGCAAGCTCGCCTCGCTGTGAGGCAGGCGGAGCGGCCCCCGGTACCGCCGGTGCCGCCCGTCACCCGTGCACCGAGCCCGCCGTCCGCAGCGCGTGCGCCACCGCCCGGATCGACGGGCGGCGGTCGGCGTCCGCCCGCCACACCGCGTACACATGCCGGGTGACCCGGTGCCGCACCGGGACCGTCCGCACGCCCGCGGGCACCGGGCCGCGTCCGAGTCTCGGCGCGACACACACGCCGAGCCCTCCCGCGACCAGCGCGAGCTGCGTGTGGTGCTCCGCCGCGCGGTGGGCGATCACCGGCTCGATCCCCTTGCCGCGCAGGGTGAAAAGCAGCCACTCGTGGCAGAACTCGCCCTCCTCCCAGGCGATCCACTCGTCGTCGGCGAAGTCCTCCAGGGCCACCTCCGAGCGGTCCGCGTGGCGGTGGTCCGCGGGCATCGCCACGTCGATGGGGTCGTCGTGGAGTGAGGCCTTGACCATCCCCTCGGGCATGGGCAACGGCTTGTTGTACCAGTCGAGGACCACCGCCAGGTCGATGTCGCCGCGCAGCACTCCGGCGACCCCTGCCTCCGGCTCCAACTCGCGCGAGCGGACGCGCAGTTGGGGGTGCTCGGTGCGCAGGGCGGACAGGGCGGCGGGGAACAGCCCGCGCGCCGCCGTGGGGAACGCGGACAGCCGCAGCTCCCCCACCACCTGCCCGCGCTGGGCCTCCAGATCGGACTGGGCGAGCTCGACCTGGGACAGGATGCGCGCGGCGTGGTCGGCGAGCAGCCGCCCGGCGTCGGTGAGCCGCACCCCCCGTCCGTTCTTCGCGAGCAGTTGCTGTCCCACCTCCCGCTCCAGCTTGGACATCTGCTGGGAGACCGCCGACGTCGTCACATGCAGCCCGTCGGCCGCGCCACTGACCGAGCCGTGGCGGGCGAGGGCGTCGAGGGTGCGCAGGCGTTCCAGGTTCAACATGTAAGCAATACTACGAGATACCGGGCGGGAAATCTCGCTTGTTCTACGAGATTGTTTCCCTCATCGTGAGACGCATGAGCGCCCCGACCGACCCCCGCACTCCGCCCCGTACCCCTCGCCGCACCGCTCCCGCCGCCTCACCCGACACGTCACGCGACGCCTCACCCGATGCCTCACCCGATGCCTCTTCGGCCTCGCCCGGGGGCGCCGTGTCCCGGCCCCGCCCGGCCCTCGACTGGCGGCTGCGCTTTGGCGCCCTCTCCCTCGTCTGGGGTTTCAGCTTTCTTCTGATCAAGGTGGGCACGGACGGCTACGCACCCTTCCAAGTGACGTTCGGCCGCCTCCTGTTCGGCACGCTGGTGCTCGTCGCCGCGCTGGTCTGGAAGCGTGAGCGGCTGCCGCGCGGGGCGCGCACCTGGGGGCATCTGGCGGTCACGGCCCTTCTTCTCAACGCCCTGCCGTTCTCCCTGTTCGCGTACTCCGAGCTCACGATCCCCTCCACGCTCGCGGGGATCTGCAACTCGACCTCACCCCTGTGGGGCATGGCCCTGTCGATGGTCGCCCTCTCCGAGGACCGGCCCACCCGTCGCCGCGTGGCCGGCCTCGGGATCGGCTTCCTCGGCGTGCTGACGGTGCTCGGCGCCTGGCAGGGCTTCCACGGCCTTGACGCCGCGGGCACCACGATGGCTCTGCTGGCCTCGCTCAGTTACCCGATCGGCTGGATCTACATCCGTCGTACGCTGGCCGGATCCAGCGAGTCCAACCTGTCGTTGACCGGCGCACAGTTGCTGCTCGCGACGGTGCAACTGGCCGTGGTCACGCCGCTTTTCACCTCGGCGCCGACCCACTTCGCGCTCATACCGCTGCTCGCCGTGATCGCGCTGGGCGCCGTCGGCACGGGCTTCGCCATGCTCATCCAGTACGGTCTGGTCGCCGAGGTCGGCCCGACCACCGCCCAGATGGTCACGTACTTCATCCCGGTCATCGCCACCGCCGCGGGCGTCGCGATCCTCGGCGAATCGCTGACCTGGTCGACGCCGGTGGGCGCGGCCGTCGTGCTGGCGGGGGCGGCACTCACCCAGTCCGGGCCCAGGCCCAGATCCTCGGCACGATCCCGGACGCCGGTGCCGGCATCGACGCAGGCCGACGATCAGACGTAACGGCGTGCGGGCGCGGGCCAGACGGCGGTGGCGATCGCGTCCGCCAGCACCCCGGCCTCGGCCGGGTCGAGCGTCGACACGGTGATCCGCAGTCCGGGCGGCGCGTTCGTCCGGAAGCGGGCCCCCGGCGCCACGGCCCAGCCGGAGTGCAGCAGCCGCGCGACGGCCCCGGTCTCGTCCGGGACGGGCACCCACACGTTCATACCGCTGCGCCCGTACGCCTCGATGCCACGCTCCGCGAGCGCGTCGATCAGCGCGTCCCGGCGTCGCCCGTACGTCTGAGCGACGGCCCGGGTGTCCACCGCGTCGCCCGACCACAGCCCCGCCACGGCTCGTTGCAGCAGCCGGCTCACCCAGCCGGGACCCAGCCGCTGCCGCCCCTGGACCCGGTCCATGGTGACGGCGTCGCCGGTGAGCACCGCCAGCCGCAGATCGGGCCCGTACGCCTTGGCGACCGAGCGCAGGAACGCCCAGTGCCGGGTCACACCGGCCAGCGGACACAGGGGCAGGTCGACGATGCGATGCCCGTGGTCGTCCTCGATGAGCAGGGTCTGCGGGTACTCCCCCAGCACGGCACGAAGGGCACGCGCGCGCGTG
>NZ_LIPP01000327.1 GCF_001418335.1 Streptomyces aurantiacus
CCCCACCTCCGCCCGCAACGCCACGAACTCCGCCAACCCCCGCGTCCCGATCTGCTCCCGCTCCCCGGGAAGCTCGACCGGCAGGTCGAGGATCACGCGTGAGCCGGGGCCGGCCGAGAGGACGACCACCCGGTCCCCCACGTACACGCTCTCGTCGATGTCGTGGGTGACGAACACGATCGTCGTGCCCTCGGTCCGGTGGACCTCCAGCAGGAGGTCCTCCAGGTCCTCGCGGGTCTGGGCGTCGAGGGAGCCGAAGGGCTCGTCCATGAGCAGCAGGGACGGGCGGCACACCAGGGCACGGGCTATGGCGACACGTTGCTGCATACCGCCGGAGAGCTGCCAGGGATGCCGGCGCCCCGCGTCGCGAAGACCCACCCGGGCCAGCATCCGCTCGGCCTCCGCCCGCCGCTGCGCGCGCCCGAGTCCCCGCCGCCGCAACGGAAGCGCGACGTTCTCGCGGACCGAGAGCCAGGGGAAGAGGGACCGCCCGTAGTCCTGGAAGACGACGGCCAGCCGGTCCGGCACACCGGTGACCGGTGCCCCGTCGACCCGGACGGTCCCCTCCCGTACGGGCAGCAGTCCCGCGACGGTCCGCAGCAGCGTCGACTTGCCGCAGCCGGACGGCCCGACGACACACAGGAGCTGGCCGTCAGGCACGGTGAGGGTGATGTCGTGCAGGACGGGGTGGTCGCCGTACCACTGGCCGAGCGAGTCGAGGCGCAGCATGCGGGCCGCTCACCTGTCCCCGGCGTCGAACGTGCTGTCGACCGCCCGGACGTGCAGCAGGAAGGGCCCGTCGTCGGCGTGGCCGCCGAGGGCCCGGTCGAGCGCGACGGGGAGTTCGGCGGCCTTCTCCACGTACGCGGCCGGGCAGCCGAAGCCCTCCGCCACCTGTGCGAAGTCGATGCCCCCGATGGCCGTACCGGGCACGGGCACGATGCCGATGCGGTGGCCGAGGGCGCGGACGGCCGCGTATCCGCCGTTGTCGAGGAGGACGTACGAGACGGGCACGCGGTGCCGGGCGGCGGTCCACAGGGCCTGTACGGAGTACAGCGTCGAGCCGTCGCCGATCAGGCACGCCACCCGCCGCCGGTCGGCCAGCGCGCGCCCGACGGCGAGCGGCAGCCCCCAGCCGAGCGCCCCGCTGCCCGTGGTGAGGAACCCGCCCGCCGCGTCGACGCGCACGCGCGCGTGGAGCGTGTCGCGGTGGCTGGGTGCCTCCTCGACGAGGACGCGGTCGCGCGGCAGCCGTTCCTGGACGAGGTCGAACACCAGCTCCGGCGTGATCGTGCCGTCGTCGGGAACGCGGGCGGGCGGTGGAGCCGGGCGGGGAGGCGGTGGCTCGCGGTCCGACTGCCCGACCAGTGCGGCGAGTTGCGCGACGGCCGGTTTCAGGGTCGTGACGATGCTCGTGCCCGTCGGCAGCCATGCCGCCTGTCCCGGATCGCAGTCGAGGTGGAAGAGCTCGGTGCCGTCGGACAGCGGCGGGCCCTCCGTGTGGAAGTGGTACGTGAACAGGGGCGCCCCCAGGGCCACCACCACGTCGTACGCCGCCAGGCGGGCCGCCAGCCGGTCGGCCGCGGGCGGCAGGAACCCCTGGAAGAGCGCGTGCGACTCCGGGAAGCCGGAGCGTCCTGACAGCGGGCTGATCCAGACGGCGGCGCGGGTGCGTTCGGCGAGGGCGCGGACCTCGGCGGTCGCGTGTTCGTCGTCGACTCCGGGCCCGACGACCAGCGCGGGCCGCTCGCACGCGTCGAGGCGCCGCGCGAGGGCGGCCAGGACGCTCGCGTCGGCGGTGAACGTGCCGTGCACCACGCGCGGTTCGACGGGCGCGGCCGGCTGGTCCCAGTCGTCCTCGGGGACGGAGACGAAGACGGGACCGCGCGGGTGCGTCATGGCGAGGCGGTGGGCCTCCGCGAGCACGGCCGGGACGTCGGCCGCGCGGTCCGGCTGGCGGCTCGACTTCACGTACGGGCGCGGGAACGTGACCGGGTCGTCCGCTCCGAGGAACGGCCTGAGCTGGGTCAGCGAGCGGGACTGCTGGCCGGCCAGCACGACGAGGGGGACGCGGTCGCGGTACGCGTTGAAGACGGCGCCCAGGGAGTGGCCCACGCCGCCCGCCGAGTGAAGGCTGACGAGAGCCGCCCGGCCGGTGCCCAGTGCGTGTCCTGCGGCCATGCCCACGGCCACGGACTCCTGTAGTCCCAACACATAGGTGAAGTCGTCGGGCCAGTCGCGGAACATCCGCAGTTCCGTGGAGCCGGGGTTGCCGAAGACGGTGGTCATGCCGGTGTCGCGGCACAGCCGGACGACGGCGTCCAGGACGGTTCCCGCCGCACGGGTCGGTCCCGTCTGCGGCTTCATGCCTGCCTCCTTCTTCCGCCCAGCAGTCGCTTCTCGACCGCCAGCAGGCCGGTGTTGAGTACGTGTCCCAGTACGCCGAGCAGCACCAGCGTGGCCCACACGGTGAGCAGGTCCGAGCGCGACTGGGCGTCGGTGAGGGTGAAGCCGATGCCGTTGGCCGTGCCGGGCAGCAACTCCGAGAAGACCATGAGGATGAGGGAGAGCGAAAGGCTCAGGCGCAGGCCCGCGAAGATACGGGGCAGCGCCGAGGGCAGGAGGACGAGCCACAGCCGTTCCGGCGCCGTCAGGCGCAGTACGGCGGCCACTTCGAGGCGGAGGGGGTCGGTGTTGCGGACGCCTTCCGCCGTGTTGATCAGTACCGGCCAGACGGCGCTGACGACGATCGACGTGAGCTGCATCGGGGTGCCGAAGTCGAGGACGACGACGAAGACGGGGACCAGGGCGGGGGGTGGGACGTCTCTTAATCACATCTGACG
>NZ_LIPP01000328.1:0-19338 GCF_001418335.1 Streptomyces aurantiacus
CGTCGGCGCCCGCCGGGAGCCTGCACCGGATGCGGCTGGGGAGGTGTGTGATCGTCGGCAGGGTCGTGCAGGGCCACGTCATGGCGCCCGTCGGCGTACTGGGCGGGGTACTCGGGAGAGCGGTCCGCCTCGGCGGGCGGCAGTGCGAACACCGCGCGCGGTCCCGCCTCCTGGGCCGCCGCACGCTCGGCCGCGGCGGCCAGCGCCCGCCGACGCCGCCCGGTCGGCTGAGCGGCTCCGCCACCATCGGGGTTCCCGCCCGCACCCGTACTCGTACCCGTGTCCGGAGTGGGCGTGGAAACGGGGGAGGGAGAGGGCGCCGCGGGCAGCGCGGCCGGCAGGGCCTGTCGGCCGCCGCCGTCCTGGAGCGCACGCCGTCCGTCGACGGGCGTGGGCACGCCCTGCGGAGGCACGGTCTGCCCGAGTCCCGTGGCCGCGGCACCGGCCGCGTGCTCGGCGGCGGTCACGACCGCGCCCTCGGAGACCCCACCGTCCGCCGAGACGCCACCGCCCTCGACGGGGCTCGGCCGCCCACGCCTCCGTCCGGTTCCACCGGTCCCACCGGTCCCACCGCTGTCCTCGGAACCGCCCTCGTCCGCGGAGGCCTGAGCAGGCAGCGCCAACTGTTCCCGGTCCCCCGCGGCGCGCCTGCGCCGCCCGGTGGGCACAGCCGTCTCCGTGGCGGGTCCGACCTCGCTCTCCAGGAACGCGTCGACGGAGGCGCGCCGAGCCCGCCGACGGCCGCCGCCCTGCGGGGAATCCTGCTGCCGGTTGCCCCCTTGCGGGGAGCCCTGCTCGGGCAGCGCGAGAGCGGAACCGACCTCACCGGAGCCCGTTCCCCCAGCCGGACCAGCGGCCGAACCAGGGGCGGAACCAAGGGCCGGACCGGCGGCCGGGACGGACCCGGCCCCGCCCCCGATGGGCACTTCGAGGACGAAGGCGCTGCCGCTCATCCCGGGGACCTCGTGCGTCTGCAGCACTCCGCCGTGCGCACGCACGATCCCGCGCACGATCGGCTCGTGCACCGGGTCTCCCCCGGTGTAGGGCCCGCGCACCTCGATCCGTACGCTCTCACCGCGCTGCGCGGCCGCCACGACGACCGTGTTGTCCATGTAGCCGCCGGCCGAGGCCGGCGAGTTGCCCGTGGAGTCGACGCCCGCGACATCCGCGATGAGGTGCGCGAGCGCGGTCGCGAGGCGCTGCGGGTCGACCTCGGCCTCGATGGGCGGCGCGTGCACGGCGAACTGCACGCGTCCGGGCCCGATCAGCTCGACGGCCCCGTCGACACCGGCGGCGACGACCGCGTCCAGCATCACTTTCGTACGGGTGACACCCTCGGTGCCCGAATCGAGGCTCTGGTAGGCGAGCACGTTGTCGACGAGCGTGGTGATGCGCGCGTAGCCGGCCGACAGGTGGTGCAGCACCTGGTTGGCCTCGGGCCACAGCTGCCCGGCGTCGTCGGCGGCGAGGGTCGCGAGTTCACCGCGCAGCTGGTCGAGCGGTCCGCGCAGGGAGCGTCCCAGCACCGCCAGGAGCTGTTCGTGCCGCGCGGACAGTGCCTCGTAGCTGTCCTTCTCGCGCTCGGCGAGGGCCGCGTACCGGTCGTCCCCGGCGGCCAGCTCCTCCTCGTGCTCCTCGCGCAGCCCGGCGAGCACCCTGGCGTGCTCCTCCCGCAGCGAGGCCAGCTCTTCGGCGTGTGCCTGGGCGGCTTGCGCGAGTTCCTGCTGGTGACGCTCGGCCTCGGCGTCCTTCTCCTCGGCGAGCGCGTCGTACGGCCGCCGGTCCGTGAACGTCATCACGGCCCCGACGAGCTGGTCGCCGTCCCGAACCGGCGCGGTGGTCAGGTCCACCGGCACCCTGTCGCCGCTCTTCGACCACAGCACCTGCCCGCGCACCCGGTGCTTGCGCCCGGAGCGCAGGGTGTCGGCGAGCGGCGACTCCTCGTACGGGAAGGGCTCGCCGTCCGCGCGCGAGTGCAGCATCAGCGGGTGCAGTTCCTGCCCGCCGAGGTCGCTGGCCCGGAAACCCAGGATCTGGGCGGCGGCGGGGTTGACGAGGACGACCCGTCCCTCGGTGTCCGTGCCCACCACACCCTCGGCGGCGGCACGCAGGATCATCTCCGTCTGCCGCTGCGAACGCGCGAGTTCGGCCTCCGTGTCGACGGTGCCGGAGAGGTCGCGTACGACGAGCATCAGCAGCTCGTCGCCGGTGTAGCCGTAACCGTCGTACGCCTGCTGCCCGTTCTCCAGGTTCGCGCTCGTGACCTCGACCGGGAACTCGCTGCCGTCGGTGCGGCGGGCGATCATCCGGGTCGGCCGGGTGCGGCCGCTCTCGTCGACGGTCTCGGGGCGCCGCATCGTGCCGGGGATGAGCCGGGAGTCGAACTGCGGCAGCAGATCGAGCAGTCCGCGCCCGACGAGCGCGGTGCCCGGGGCCTCGAAGGCCTCCAGGGCGATGGTGTTGGCGTTGACGACCGTTCCGTTGGCGTTGACCAGCACCAACGCGTCGGGAAGCGCGTCGAGTATGGCTGCGAGGCGAGCAGCGCCTCGGGATGGCCTGCTGCTCACGAGACGCTTCCTCCCTGTTACCGCACCTTGCCGATCGCGGTAGCCATCTTGCCAACGGGTCCGCGACGTGTCACGCGGGGGAGTCTACGGGCAGTGGTTGCGCCGGCGACGCCGGATGAGAGGGAGGTCGCACGTAGAGGGGACGCAGAACAGACGCAGAAGGCACGGAGAACCTGTGACCGTGCGTTTCGCCGCCCCCGCCCGTCGGCCGAACCAATGAGCCAGCTGTGCCTCGCCTGAGCGTCCGTCCACGTCCACAGGCACTCATACGCCCGTTACGCCCATACGCCTACGCGCCCAGATCGGGAAGTACGGGGACGAGGGCGTCCCAGCGCGCGATCTCGCAGCCGTCACCGCGCTGGTACGTCGCGTCGACGGGACGCCCTGCCCAGGTGCCCGTGACGTGGGCGGTGGCCGGACCGCCGTACTGCATCGTGCACATCCCGCCTTCCCGCGCCGGTGCGAACGGGCTCTCGCCCCACGAGGTGTTCCGGTCCAACTGCTCGCAGGCGGCCCGGGCGTCGGGATGGCTGCCGCCCGCCGGATGGCAGTCGAGCTCG
Organism: Streptomyces aurantiacus; assembly: GCF_001418335.1. GTDB lineage: Bacteria > Actinomycetota > Actinomycetes > Streptomycetales > Streptomycetaceae > Streptomyces > Streptomyces aurantiacus. Next base: position 3,128 of record NZ_LIPP01000328.1, read on the forward strand.
AACGTCCCGTCCTTGCCTTCACCCGCCTCGCTCACCGTCACGGTGAGATGGTCGCCGTCGTCCGCCCCGAGTGCCGGCGGCGGCATGAGCGGAAACGAGTCCGCGTACGCGACCGGCGGCGCGGCGGACAGCGCGGCGAGGGACGCGGCGGCGGAGGCGACGACGGTGAGGGCGATGCGACGCAGCATGGGGGCTCCACGGGGTGCGGGCGGTTCCGTGCGGAACTCGGGGAGCCGGTGGCTCTCCGCGGGTGGCTCTCCGCCGGGGGGCGGGTGCCCCACTGCTCTAACGCCGTCCGTCGCATGACGATGCGCCGCAGGCTAAGGCTTTGCTCTCGGACCTTTCCGCCTAGTACCGTGGGGACCGATTGGTGACAGCCCGCTCGGCTGTGTCATCATCTGCACGCACCATTCGCGCTCGCGCGGACGGTTGTGCTGGAGGCGTCGCCTAGTCCGGTCTATGGCGCCGCACTGCTAATGCGGTTTGGGACGCAAATCCCATCGAGGGTTCAAATCCCTCCGCCTCCGCGGAAGATCAAGAAGCCCCGGTCACCCGTGACCGGGGCTTCACCCGTTCCGTGACCGTGACCGTTCTTCCTTGATCGTTCGCGGGGCTCCACGGGGCGGCGACAGGGCCCGCCTTCAGGTCGTTTCCGCAGGTCAGGCTGGGTGCGGCAAACGGATTTCGCCTCACGCCGCCAGTCATGTAATGTTGTTCCCGCAACGCCGACCGGGTAGAAAAGTCCGGAAGGAAGAGCAAACACAACAGAACACACAAGCACTCGTAGCTTAACGGATAGAGCATCTGACTACGGATCAGAAGGTTGCAGGTTCGAATCCTGCCGAGTGCACAGCAGCTCAAAGGCCCCGGAGTGATCCGGGGCCTTTGGCGTTTCAGAGGCGTACAGCAGCGAAGTACAGCAACCGTGTCAGCCGGTACCGCCCATGGCGTCGGACAGCTGGCCGATCGCGGCACGCACCTGCTCTTCGCTCGCTTCGGCGTAGACCTCCATCGTCATGGCGATCTGCGAGTGCCGGAGGATACGCTGCGCCACCTTCGGGTGCACCTTCAGCGCCACCAGGAGCGAGCTGCACGTGTGCCGAGTGTTCCGCAGCGGGATGACCCGGAGCCCGGCACGGCGAGCACGCAGCGCGAACATGCGGGTCATGTTGCCCGGCTCGATCGGCGTGCCGTACTTCGTAGTGAAGATCAGCCCATGACTGTCCTGCCAGACCTCCCCGGCGGCTTTCCGGTCGCCAGCCTGCTGAGCACGGCGCATCTGCAACGCCTTGAGGCAGAGCGCCGGCAGAGGCAAGAAGTCGTCCGAGTCCTCCGTCTTGGTCTCACGGTGCAGGATCTGCCGCCCCGCGCGCTGAATCTGGTGATCGACGTACAGTTCCCCCCGCTCGAAGTCGACGGACTTCCACGTCAGGCCCAGGACCTCCCCGCGGCGGAGCCCGAGGCACAGCACGAGGACCCAGGCCGCGAAGAGGCGATCGTCCCGAGCGGCGGCATCGGCAAGGAACCGGCCGGCCTCAGCAACGGACCACGGCTTGATCCGGCGACGACGAGGCTTGGGCACCTTCACGAACGACGCCACGTTTTTGCTGATCTCCTCTTCGGTGACCGCATGGGTGAGCGCAGCCCGCAGAGCGTCGCGGGAACCCTGGATCACTCGCCGGGACGGGTACGACTCGCAGCAGTCACCGACTGCGCAGCACTTCCGGCGGGGAGCTTCCCGCTTGGCGTCCTTCCCCTGCGCGCAGCACTGACAGACGGTCGCCAACTCGGTCAGCCACTCGCGCACGTCCCGGACTGTCACCTTGTCCAACCGCTTCGCGCCCAGGTACGGGGCGATGTAAAGGCGCACGTAACCCTCGTACGAGACGTACGACAGGGGAGCCAGAGTGGGCTTGACGATCGAGTCGAGCCAGTACGCGAGGAAGGCGGACAGCGTCCGATGACGAGTGGCGACCGGACCCTTCTTTGCCTCCGCGTGGAGCGCGAGCCACTTCTCATGGACCTCTTCGCGGGTCTTGCCGTACGCGTACTTGCGGGCCCGCTTGCCGTCCGGCTTGGTCACCCAGACGTAGGCCGCGTACCCCTTCTTGTACGGGTAGATCAAGTCCGGCTGCGCTCCGCTCCGCCGGGCGCGCTTCCCGGCTCCGCTGCCCTCCGCGCTCCTGCCTTCGGCCCGTGCTGCGGGTGCTGCGCCGACGCGCGCCCACGCGTGGATAGGCCGGGTCGACGAGTGGCGAGCACCGTACGAGCGCAGTCACGGCCACGGACATGCCTCCGGCGGGGGCGCTCCGACTCCGGGATGGAGGGGGCGCCGTTCGCGGGTGCCGGCCGAGTGGGGCGTGCGCGGGGAGCTCCCATCCTGTCCACCGCCGACCCAGGCAGAGCCGAGCAGTCGCGGCCCAGGGCGTCAAGGTCGTTCGTACAGTGGCGCGCTCCACCTTGATGCCCTGAACCATGCCCGCTCCACGGTGTGTGGGTCGACGGCGGACAGGATGGGAGCTAAGGAGAGTGGTGGGCTGAGGTTGAAGGGTGGGCTTCGCACTATTTTGTGTGACCCTCGACACTGTTCAAATTAGCGCAAATGCCATCAAGTTAACCTGACACTACATGTGTCGACTAGTGTATGTGGGCAGATTTGTCAGGGTGATGTGATACGGCAATGAGTTCCCGCAGGTCAGCGAGTTGACGTCTGAACGCTCAAGTTAGGCATTGTTAGGCTGAGTTAGGCGTAGGTGAGACACCGTGCTCACGTTCGCGACTTGCAGGTGACGAGCACCGGTTGTCGGGGGTGTCCCATATCGTATGAAGCACCAACACCGAAGGACGCGCCCGCCTTTGGGAAGAGGCTCCGGGCGCGTCCTTCTGACAACCAAGGAGGACTATGCCCATCCCGGGTCTCGGTGGACTGTCGGTGCTTGACACCCACCTTCTTTCAACTCTCGCACGAGGGACTGACAGCTGCAAGAAGATCATGCTGCCGCTGGCTCTAGTCGCAGCGTGCGTGATCAATGGCGACACGGCGTCTGGCGTTCTGCGTCAAGCCACTTGGCTGGTGGTTGCTGTGAGCGTGCTTGTCGTCGTGCAGGCGATTGCCTTGCGTCTCCCGCAGCCGTGTGTCAAACCCATCGATACTCCTGACACCAACGGCTGACACCAACAACCGCGTACGAAGGCGGATTGAGGCGGACCGCGGCGACCAGTCCTGGGCTGCTACGCCACCGAGCACTAGGCTCATTAGGGCGCCTCGATCGACCTGATAAGGATGAGGTCCGTCCGCAAGCGATTGTGGGCGGGCCCGTCCCATAGGATCTGTTTGAAGCTGCACTCAGCTCGGCACTGCTGCCGGGTCTCGTGCTGCCCCTCTCCGTAGCCATCATCTGCAAGGTTCTGGCATCGAGGTTGAGCACCAACGACCAGACCATGGAGACAGGCGATGAGGAGAACCGTATGGCTGATGAACCGAAGTCGAGCAGGATGAAACAGTGGGCGAGCGCCCTTTGCGACGTACTGGGAGACCTTGCAGTCGGCTTCGCGGGCGGGGCAGTGTCGAGCTGAGTGCAGCTCCTCTTTGCTGTACAGCAGCGAAGTACAGCAACCGATCCCGTCCGGAGCCCTTAAGGGCCCGAAGCGCGGCCCGTAGGCCCGTGGCTGACCGATCTATTTAGAGCTACGGATCAGAAGGTTGCAGGTTCGAATCCTGCCGAGTGCACAGCAGACCAGAGGCCCCGTGGAGGAATCCACGGGGCCTCTGGCTTTTGCGTTGACGGCGGTGTCTGACGGTAACCGTGGATCGCACGGTGGCAAGGCAAGTGCTCAGATCACCGCCTTTCGTCTCATCTGTTGCCATCCTCTCTCTCGTTCCGATAGAACCCGATACGCGCGGATCATCACGCCCTGGCCGCTGCTGAAGGTGACGTGCGCGCCGCCTTTCTGGCGGATGCCTCGGCTGGGCGAGTAGTTCCGCACCCCCGGCGGGGCTCCCGGGGATCGATCACGTGAACCAGGGGGGTATCACTGCATTGGCAATGACCAAGGGTGAAAAAGGATGGTTCGGTGGCGTAATTGCTTTGGCCGTGGTGCTGTTCCTCCTTCTACTCAGCTCTTGTGGCGACGACTGTGACGACGCGGCGTCGGCGCCGGATGCGACGGTCACTGTCACGGCCGCTCCGAGCCCGGCCGGGAGCCAGGTCGGGAAGAGCATCGATAGCGCCGTGGAGCAGGCTCGGCAGGCCGGGCTGAGCGTTGGGATCCACGACGCCAGCGACCGGGACGAGGCTCCGCGCGGGGACTGGACGGTGTGCTTCGAGAAGGCGACCTTGAGCGATGTCGTCTTTGCTGCCGTGCCGGACGAGGCACCGTGCCCGAAGAAGGATGGTCAACGCATTCCCTGGCCCAGGATGCCGAACGTGGAGGGGACTACGTACGCCAAGGCAGTGGAGGAGTTGGGGGATGCCGTTGGTGAGGTTGCCGTTGAGGCCGCCTACGAGGACGAGGCGGCCGACGACACGAACAACAAGAACGGTGACTACGCGAACTGGAAGGTGTGCTTTCAGAGCGTCAAGGCTGGGACCGCCCTGCCGTATGAACCAGATGTCACCCTGCACGCCGTGAAGAACGGCGAGGTGTGTCCTTCGGCGAAGGGGCTCTATAAGGACCCCACGAACGATCCGGATTACGTCGACCCCGATTACGTCGCCCCCGACGACGGATCATCTGAAGACGACGGCAGCGGTAGCGGCGAGGAGGATTACACCCCCGGCGACAAGGGTGGATGCCCGCCTGGTGGTTGCTACAACCCATGTCCGCCCGGAGGCTGCCGGTAGGGCGCAAAGGCCATGATCATGCGGGCGTCGGCCTGTTCGTGGAGGAGTGACGCGCAGGTGTGCCGCAGGCCGTAAAAGCGAACCTTGCGGACGCCGGCCCGGATCGACAGTGCCTCGAAGGAGCGGTTCAGGTTGCGCGACTCGATGGGGGTTCCGTTCTCTGTGGTGAACACGAGCCCCGACCCCGTCCCCTTCCAATGGTGGCCTGCTCCCTTCCGGTCGGCGAGTTGCTGAGCGCGCTGAGCCCTGAACGCGGTCACGCACTCGCCAGGCAGGGCCACGCGGCGGTCCGAGCGCTGTGTCTTCGGCGTGACGAGCGGCAGTTCACCGTCGATCCGCTGTAGGGCCTGCCGGACGGCGAGGACGTCTTGGTGGAGGTCTACGTCCGACCGGCGGAGCCTCAGCAGCTCACCGCGGCGTAGGCCGACGCTCGCCCGGGAGTCCTGGGGGCCCTGATCAAGGATTCCGCGATCTGATCAACCGGAACGCTGGCCAAACTTAGGAGTGATCCGTGGGGGTCGCCAGCTTGCTGTCGGCCTCCGCCGTATGGGCCGTGCCGGACGAACGAGATTTGTGGATCAGTTCAGGGCCTTGCCCACCTCATAGATGGTGGGCCGGTCCTCCGGGGCATGGCTGAGCATCGCGTCGATCAGGTCGCCCAGTTCACCGGCTGCCTTCACGGGACGCCGCTGCCCGTTCGCCACCGCCTCTCTCTGTACCGAGCGCGGAGCATCGTCCGGATACTCGACTGCTCGCCAGCCCGTGGCGGAGATGAGCAGGGACGCACCGAGTGCGTAGATGTCGGCCGCTTGCGTGGGCTCCGCCTCTCCGGTCGCGAGTACGCTGCGCGCGATCTCCGGTGCCTCGTAGTGGACCAGGCAGCCGCGGAAAGGGAAGTCGTATCCCTGGGGCACCCGCCCACCCCGAGCAAGGGCGAGATCGATGAGATGGGTGCGTTCAGGTCCGATGATGAAGTGGGCGGGCTGAATGTCCCCGTGGGCCCAGTCCTTCGCGTGCAGTTCGGCCAGTGCTTCGACGCATCCCAGCGCCGCGCTGGCGTGCGGTGCGATGGATGAGTCCCGCTTACGGCAGGGTTCCCACAACCGATACAGGTCTGGGCCTTCCCGCCACGGCTGGAAGTTCCAGGTTCCCTGCTCCCACTCGCCGTACGCGACGTCCTCGAAGCCGAGGCGATGCAGAACAGCGCCCTCGCGCGCGGGTGCCAGGGCGGTCCAGGGCTGCGCAGCCCAGTCGGCTGTGGCCTCGATCGGATAGCCGACTTTCACGGCGTAGTGGCCTCGGAGGTTTTCGACTTCCCAGACCACGGAGCCCCGGCGGTTGATGATCAGATGGTGAGCCGTGGGCGTGAGCGCATCTCGCAGCACGACCGGTAGCTCAGGGGTCGAGCCGGACAAGGTTTTTCTCCTTCCTGGCGACACGGCCGACCACGAGTAGAGGCCGGCCGTGCCGACGCTGTCGTGAGTTACGCCTGACCGTACGGTCGGCCGCAGTCCGAGTCGCACTGCGCGAGGTTCTCGCCGTTCACGGTCCACAGGTCGTCGAAGACCATGAACCCGGCGGCTTTCATGGCGTGCGCCGAGGCAGCGACCACCTTCGGATCACGGCTCCCTCCACCCGGCTTCGGGTTGTGGTGCAGGAAACGTCCTGCGTATTGCTCGCACAATCCGGCGTACTCCTTCGTGTGGAGGATGAGCGCGTGCAGGCCGAGGTCCACGTCGTCCGACGGCACCATGGTGACGGTGGCGGTCGCCGCGGTGACGAGGAACGCGACCGCCTGGTCCGCGATCCGCTCGGCACGCTCGGGCGACTGCCCGTTGTGGACGACCACGAAGTGGGCGAGGCTCTCGAACAGGTCCTCGCCAGCCACCATTCGGCCAGTCCTCTGGTCGTTTGCTGTTGCCGTCATACGTATCTCCTGGTGTGAGGGGGTGAGCGGTGAGCAGCTCCCCCCGGCCGCCGAGCTCGGCTCATAGACGACCGGGAAGAAGGCTTTGAGGCCGACCTCGAACGGGGACGGGAAGGCGGGACATGGCACCCGTTCGGCGCGGCCGGTCTATTGGCCGGTGTCGAGGGCCATGTCGATCACCAAGCGCACGAACCACTGATGCAGATGATGAACAGGAGCCCGGTACAGCGGCCGACGGCGCGCATCACAACCCGACCCGGCTGTTGTCGTTCTTCACGGCCAGGCGCGCGCTCAGTTCCTCTCGCGCGCTGAGTGCCGCCACCTTGTCCGGCATGGCGTCCCACTCCCTGCCGCCTCCGATGGGGCGTATCTGCGTACGGCCGCCGACCTTGCCCATGACAACGCCGATGCGTCCACGGGCACTGTCTTTCGCCAGTTCGCCTATGCCTGGTCTGGTCTGCTGATTGCTCGCCATGCAGAGGAGCATCCCGATCCGGGCACCTCTGCCAAAAGGTCAGGCTGATTACCCAACTTGGGTAATATCGCGGCAGGTAGCGAACCAGCGACGTTGCGTAGCCTTCGCAGTGTGGGAGCCTCCCTGATGCCCCGAGTCGACCAGCCGCCGGAACTGCCCGCGCGGTTACTCACCGATCCCGAAATGATCGATGCGTGTCGCGTACGGGACTTCGCTGTGGTCTTCCGACTGGTGAAAGCCAGAGCCGGCATCTATCCGTCGATGATCGCCAGGCGATGTGACCTGACTCCGAGCCGAGTCGGCGAAGTGATCGCCGGACGGCGCCAGCTGGTACACATGGACGTCATCGAGCGCATCGCCGACGGCCTACGCGTTCCGGGACACATGCTCGGACTTGCCCGGCGGCCCTGGGAGACGCCTCAAGTTCTCGTCGTCACCGACCGCGAAGCGTTTCCGGCACCGGAGCTGGAGCAGCAGACACCCGCGTCTCTGCCGGGCCCGGACGTGGACAGCATCTTGGCCATGGCCACTCGGACAAGCCTCAGCGCGGCTACTCTCGCGGCGTTCCGGTCCTCCATCGAGGACTACTGGCGACGAGACAACCAGCATGGTGGAGAAGCCCTGAGGCTGGCCGTCGTCGGTCAGCTCCGGTACGTGGCCGGGTTGATGAAGGAGAACCGGCCGCCGTCCATCCAGCACGGCCTCTACAGCATTGCCGCCGAACTGGCACGCCTCACCGGCTGGATCTACTTCGACGCCCGCCAGTACAACCAGGCCCGCACGTACTTCAGCGAGGCCCTGCAACTGGCCAAGCACATCGATGACCGACAGTTCATGGCCAACGTCCTTGCCTGTATGAGCTTGCAGGCCACCTACCAGGACAAGCCCGCGGACTCCCTGGCGCTTGTCACCGCCGCGCAGGACCAGGCCCGCTCGGCCCCCGACACCACTCCGCGTGTTCTGTCGATGCTGTCCATGCGCGAAGCCTTTGCCCACGCCTCTCTCGGCAGCCAGACCTCCACCCACCGGGCACTCACGGAGGCGCACCGCCAGTTCGAGCAGACCCGGACGAGCGATCCGGACCCGTCATGGGTGACCTACTTCGACGAGCCGAAGCTCATCGTGGACACGGGCATCGCCCATGGCCGGCTGGGTGAAGCGGCGACTGCCGAACCTCTGATCGCGGACGCCTTGCGCAGGGAAGACCGCGCCAATCAGCGCGGTCGTGCGTTTCACGCGTTCTGGCTGGCTCGGACGCAACTGGACCAGGGCAAGCTCGACCAGGCGTGCCACACCGCCACGCAAGCTCTGGAGTCCGCGTCGACCGTGGTGTCCGAGCGGGTGACGGGCCACCTCAGGGAGTTCTATGGCCAGTTGGCTCCCCACAGGCAAGAACCCGTGGCCCTGGCCTTCGAGGCCCGGCTACGGGAAGTCCTTCCACCGGTCAGCGGATCGTTTCATCCATGAGCAGGTAGAGCAGGCCGACCAGAGACCCACTGCTCACGACCTCACGGCGGTCGATCATGCCCCTTACTTCTCTGAGGGGGACCCACTCGATGCGGTCGGACTCGTTTTTCTCCGTGGGCGGTCCGGAGTAGGTCGCGCCGTCGACGCGGAAGACGTGGTGCTGCGAGTCGGTGATGCCGTTGGCCGGCTCGGCATAGAGCAGAGGCTTGATGGGGCCAGGGCGCCAGCCGGTCTCCTCCAGCACTTCGCGCGCCGCCGCTTCCTCCGGGGTCTCGCCCTCTTCCACCAGGCCCATGGGGAGCTCCCATGCCCACGAGTTGGTGATGAAGCGGTGCCGCCACATCATCAAGACCTCTTGGCGGTCGTTGACCACGGCAGCCACGGCCAGGTGCCGAAGACGAACAACGTGGTACTCCCAGCGGCGCCCGTCCGGCTGCTGAACATCCACCAACCACAGGTTCACCCAGGGATTGTTGTAGATCTGGCGCTCACCGTGGGTCTTCCACTCCATGTCTGCGGCCCCTCTCGATCGGTCTCCAGGATCTCAGACCGGTCGAGAGGAGGGCGGGGGTTCCCCTCTTTTCGCGTCACATTGACGAGATGCGCAGCGAGTCACCTGCACTCGGATGGGAAAACAAGCGTCAGACAGGAAAAGCCCCTTGGTGGAGACGAAGGACGCTACTGAAGCTTCAGCTTGGCAAACTGCGGGCTTCGGGCCATCGCAGAGGTGCGGCCCCTGCTCGCTGAGCGAGGGTGCACCGGCAGGCCGGGTGTGCGGCTGCGGACCCTGGCCGAGGTCATCGACCATCTCGGTGCCAGCGGAAGACCGGGATTATCGGCGGCACCGAAATCCGGCTCCGCCGACCAGCAGCCGGGCACAAGGACGGGGACAGGTCCATCTCCGGCAAGAACAAGCAGAACGCGGTCAGGCCGTGGTCGTCACAGACAGGGACGGCCGCGTGGGAGCGAGCTATACGTGTGCCGGGTGTTCCGCAGCGGGATGGTTCGGAGCCCGGCACGGCGAGCGCACAGCGCGAACACGCGGGTCGCGTTGCCCGGCTCGATCGGGGTCCGTACTTCGTGGTGGAGATCAGACCGTGAGTGTTCTGCCAGACCTGGGTCGACGGCGGACGGGACGGGAGTGGCTGCAAGGGCGAGTCGGTACCGTAACCGGCGGATCGATCCAGGAGTGAGGTGAGGGCTACCGTGGCCGGCAACGACAAGACGGCTCGCACAGTCCCGTGCCGGTGTGACCGTGGTTCTCGTGCTGCTCGTGGTCGGCTGCAGGCCGGCCGAGCGTCCGCTGGTGGCCGTCGGCAAGGGCCCGGACAGGGACGTACGGGTGCTGCTGCGGCCCTGCTCGGACGACGACCCCATCCGGGAGGTCGTGTTCCTCGGAAGTGACGAGAAGGGCGACGGAGTGGACCGCCCGGCCCGGGACGGCTGGTCGGACCGGCCGCCCGGTTCGGTCACCGGCGAGCAGGAGGTCAGCCTCTTCGACCTCCCGAAGGGCTGGCAGGGCAAGGCGGGTTCCGTCACGGAGCTGGCATCGGACGGGGACTACTCGGTGAGTTTCGTTGTCGGGCCGAACGACACCGTGCGCTACAAGGGCCTCACCAGGTTCACCGGGGTGGACGTCGCGGGCCTGGCGTCCGGGCAGTGGTGGGCCGACGGAAAGGCCATGAGTCGTGCCGAGTTCCGGGCGCAGGCGGACGACGCCTGCTGACGACGCCTGCTGATGACGCCTGCTCTTGAAGCACGGTCGTTGCTGCGCGGGCGGGCTCAGAGTCCCGGGTTCTGGCGGATCTCGTCCAGGTAGTCGGTCATGAGCTTGCCCGTTCTGGTGAACCAGTCGTGCAGGACCGCGATCTCGGCCGGGGAGTAGCCGTCGAACTGCTCGGTCAGGCGGGCGTAATAAGGGCCGTAGAGAGAGGTGACGCGGGCGGTCGCGGCGGGCAGCGCGGCGATGCGTACGCGGCGGCGGTCGGCCGGGTCCGGGCGGCGGGCCACGTAGCCCGCGCGTTCCAGGCGGTTGACGATGCCCGTCATCGCGCCCGTGGTGACGTGGAGGCGGCTCGCCAGGTCGCCCGCCGTGAGGAGGTCCTTGCCGGCCCCGAGGACGTAGCCGAAGCAGGTCAGGTCGGAGACGTTCAGGCCCAGACGCTGCGCCATCTCCTGCTGCGCGACCATGCTCGTGGCGATGAGATGGTCCATCGCCGACAGGGTCTCCGCCGGTGTCGCCGGTGTCGCCGGTGTAACCGGTGTAACCGGGGGGCGGGAGGCGCCTCTCGCTCCGTCGTCCAGCTCGTGGCCGTTCCTCTTCTCGCTACCCGGCATCTGGCCATTCCCTTAGCGTGTGAGATAAATTCCTTACTTGCTAAGAGATTCTAGGCGTCGGGTGGTCGGAGGCACGCACATGAGTGGGCATCAGCATGACGAGGGGCACACCCTTGCCGGGTGGGCCGGGACCGCGACAGCCGTGGTGGGGGCGTCGGTCGCCGGGGCGGGGATGTGTCTCGGGTCCGTGGCCGGGATCGGGCTGGGGCTCGGGGTCGTGGGGCTCAGTGTGCTGGTGACCTGGGGGCTCCATCTGGCCGGGTGGGGCAAACCGTCCGGTATCCGGCCGGTGGCGGAATGGGGCTTGCGGGTACGGGATCGCGCCGCGCGGGCCGGTCATCCCGGATGCGTCGGGTGCCGGCTGGCCGGGCGGCGGGCTTCGGCGGCGGAGGCCGTGAAGAGGGGTGCGAATGGGGCACGGCCACCGGAACCGAGTATCGGCGTCGATGTCAGTGCCTCCGTCTACGCTCGTGAGTGATGGCACAGGTGTGGAAGTGCACGGGGCTGCGGTGGGTCGGGCGTGAGCCCGTGCTGGCGTGGGACGGGGGGCGTCGTAGTGCGTTGTCGTGGGGGAAGCAGGTCGCGTTCGCCGTCGCGGGCGAGGGGGTGCGGCGGTGCGTGGGGGCGCGCGGGCACAGCTGTCTTGTGGGGGCCGCGGTGTCCGGGCGGAGTGTCGGGGCCCGGTGCGAGGAGTGCGCACGGCTGGACCGGGCCCATTCAGTCGCCGCCGACACCATCGCCGACGACCCCCGGCCCTACTCCGTCTATCTGGCCTGGTTCGGACCCGGGATGGTCAAGGTCGGAATCACAGCCGTCGAGCGCGGGTCGGCCCGGCTGCTGGAGCAGGGAGCCGTCGTCTTCACCTGGCTGGGGCGGGGGCCGCTGATGTCCGCCCGGCGCAGTGAGGAGCTGCTGCGTACGGCGCTGGGGGTGCCGGACCGGATCGCGTACGACGCCAAGCGGGCCGTCCGGAGCGCGCTGCCGGAGGCGGGGATACGGCAGGCGGAGGTTCGGGCGCTGTACGCGCGGGCCGTGGCGCTGGACGGCTGGCCGGAAGCCTTGGAGCCGATGCCGTTCGAGGCCGTCGATCACGCGGACGTGTTCGGGCTCGATGGGCTCGCGTCGGCCGTCGGCGTCGTCGGTGAGCTCGCGCCCGGCGGTGTCGTGCGGGGGGAGCTGGTCGCCGCCGCCGGGCCCGATCTGCATCTTCGGACCGGGCAGGGGGTCGTCGTGCTCGATACGCGGCTCATGAGGGGGTGGGAGCTGACCGGTGCGACCGGGCCGGGTGAGGGGGAGCGGGAGGGAGAGCGGGAGCGGGGAGAAATCAGCGTTCCTGTGCGGGGAGTGAGGGGAGTGCGGGAGGCCGGTGGGGTTCAGGACGGGCTCTTTTGAGTTGGGCGAGTTGGGCCGGCTGGGCGACCGAAGGGTCAAGAGATCGATCCCGTGCGGATCCCCTTCGGTAAAGGCTCTGGACTTGGTGCGCCGGCCGCACCGAGAGTGGGCGACATGAGCCATCAGCCCATAGCGCCTGTCGCCGGTCCTGCGTCTGCTGCCGCCTCCGTTGCCGCCGACGCTGCCGCCGTTGTCCCGAGCGTCCCTGTCCCCCTTTCCTCCCCCGCCGTCATGCCCGTCGGCGCGTACGAACCTCCTTACTACGCCGTCGTTTTCACCTCGGTGAAGACGGAGGCGGCCGTCGGGGAGTACGGCGAGACCAACGAGCGGATGGAGGAGCTGGTCAAGGAGATCCCCGGGTACCTCGGGATGGACTACGCCGGTTCACCGGGCGGTCTGTCCGTCACCGTCGGGTACTTCCGGGACGCGGACGCCATCGAGGAGTGGCGGAGCAATGCCGAGCACCGGGCGGCGCAGAAGCGCGGGCGCAGCGAGTGGTACACGCTCCATGTCGCCAAGGTCGAGCGAAGCTATGCCTTCGAGCGGAGTCGTGGGTTTGAGGGCGGACCCGGTGGACATGGCTGACCGGGCGGAGGCGGAGGCGGAGGCGGGGGACGAGACCGAGGACGTACGGCGGTTCTGGGAAGGCCTCGGTCTTCCCGGGCTCGTCGATGTCCACACCCACTTCATGCCCGAGTCGGTCCTGCGGAAGGTCTGGGCGTACTTCGACGGGCTCGGGCCCCTCACCGGCGGCGTCGAGTGGCCCATCACCTACCGGGCCGATGAAAGTGAACGGCTCGGTCTGCTGCGGGACTTCGGGGTGCGCACCTTCACCGCCATGCTCTACCCGCACAAGCCGGGCATGGCCGAGTGGCTGAACCAGTGGGCCGTCGACTTCGCCCGCCGCACCCCCGACTGCCTCCACACGGCGACGCTGTTCCCGGAGCCCGGTGTGGCGGCGTACGTGCGCAAGGCGCTGGACGACGGGGCGCGGGTCTTCAAGGCGCACGTCCAGGTGGGGGCGTACGACCCGGCCGACGAACTCCTCGATCCCGCTTGGGGGTTGCTGGCGGAGGCGGGGACGCCCGTGGTGATCCACTGCGGTTCCGGGCCCGCGCCCGGCAAGTACACCGGGCCGGAGCCGGTCGGGCGGGTGCTCGCGCGGCATCCGCGGCTGCGGCTGGTGTTCGCGCACATGGGCATGCCGGAGTACGAGGACTTTCTGGACCTCGCCGAGCGGTTCGGGGAGGTGCGGCTGGACACGACAATGGCGTTCACGGACTTCAGTGAGGAGTTCGCCCCGTTTCCCCGGCGTGCGCTCCCCCGACTCGCTCACCCCACTGGCCCCACCCGCCTCTCCGGCCTCGGCGACCGGATTCTCCTCGGGACCGACTTTCCCAACATCCCCTACCCCTACATCCATCAGTTGCGGGTGCTGGAGCGGCTCGGTCTGGGAGACGAGTGGCTGCGGGCGGTGTGCCACGACAACGGGGCGCGACTGTTCGGGCTGGCTGGTGGCGGGCGGTCGACTGATGGCGGACTCCCAGGTGACAGGCCTCCAAGTGGCGAGTCTCCCGGCGAGGAGCTTTCCGGCTAGCAGGTAGGTACTCAGTGGGGGTTTCCATGCGTTCCCTGAGAGGTGCCTGTGTGTTTCTCAGGGAAATCACAGCTTCCCGAAAGCGTGTTCTCAGGGCGGCCCAGCAATGTGTTCGCTATGACCACGACCTCGCCCCAGGGGCGCACCGAACTGCTGAGGCCGGACGGGAGCCCCGTCCGCGTGCTTGTGGTGGACGACGAGCTGTCGATCACCGAGCTGTTGTCCATGGCCCTTCGCTACGAAGGGTGGCAGATCCGCAGCGCCGCCGACGGGACCGGCGCGGTGCAGACCGCCCGTGAGTTCCGGCCCGACGCCGTCGTTCTCGACATGATGCTGCCCGACATGGACGGCCTGGCCGTCCTCGGCCGGCTGCGCCGCGAGCTGCCCGACGTACCCGTGCTCTTCCTGACCGCGAAGGACGCGGTCGAGGACCGGATCGCGGGCCTGACGGCCGGCGGCGACGACTATGTCACCAAGCCCTTCAGTCTCGAAGAGGTCGTGGCGCGGCTGCGCGGCCTCATCCGTCGTTCCGGCGCCGCCGACCGCCGCTCCGAGTCGGTGCTCGTCGTCGGTGACCTCACCCTGGACGAGGACAGCCACGAAGTGGCGCGTGCCGGTGACGGCATCCACCTCACCGCGACCGAGTTCGAGCTGCTGCGGTTCCTGATGCGCAATCCGCGCCGGGTGCTGAGCAAGGCGCAGATACTCGACCGCGTGTGGTCGTACGACTTCGGCGGCCAGGCCAACGTCGTCGAGCTCTACATCTCGTATCTGCGCCGGAAGATCGACGCCGGCCGGGAGCCGATGATTCACACCCGGCGCGGCGCCGGGTATCTGATCAAGCCCGCGACGTCGTGAGCGGGCGACGACGGCCGCGTTCGCAGGGACGCCGGCAGCCTCGGGCCCTGCGGACGCAGCGGCGCCGGCAGCCTCGGACCCTGCGGACGCGGCTCGTCGTCTCGGCGGTCGCGCTGATCGCGGTGGTGTGCGCGGTGATCGGTACGGTCACGACGATCGCGCTCCGCTCCCACCTGTACGAGCAGCTCGACGACACGCTGAGGGACACCGGCATGAGGGCGGCGGGTCCGCTGCATCCGGGCGGCGACCAGCCCGGCCCCCGTGGCGACGACAAGCAGAAGAGGACGCTGTCGGAGTTCGTCACCCAGGGTCCGCAACCCAGTGGCACGGTGGCCGCGGAGGTCACGGACGGCAGCATCACCGATGCGCAGGTCGGCAAGAAGACGAAGAGCGACGACGGGATACCGGACGTCGATCCGCAGCCGCTCACCTCGGCGCAGCAGGCCGTCCTCGCGAGTGTGCCGCAGGACGGCGAGCCGCACACGGTCACCCTGCCGGGCCTCGGCGACTACCACGTTCAATACCAGACCGGCGACAACGGTTCGTTCTACGTGGGCATGCCCACCGAGGACGTCACGAACACCCTCAACACCCTCATCCTCGTCGAGGTCAGCGTCACGCTCGCCGGTCTCCTGGCCGCCTCGTTCGCGGGGGTCACCATCGTGACCGTCGCCCTGCGCCCCCTCCGCAAGGTCGCCTCCACCGCCACCCGGGTCTCCGAACTGCCCCTCCACACCGGCGAGGTGACCCTCGACGAACGGGTCGCCGAGTCCGAGACCGACCCCCACACCGAGGTCGGGCAGGTCGGTGCCGCGCTCAACCGCATGCTCGACCATGTCCACGGCGCCCTGCACGCGCGCCAGGAGAGCGAGACGCGCGTACGGCAGTTCGTGGCGGACGCCAGCCATGAGCTGCGTACGCCACTGGCGTCCATCCGCGGATACGCCGAGCTGACCAGACGTGGGAGAGAAGAGACCGGGCCCGACACCCGGCACGCGCTGGGCCGGATCGAGTCCGAGGCCGGGCGGATGACGGGCCTCGTCGAGGACCTGCTGCTGCTCGCGCGCCTCGACGCGGGACGGCCGCTGAGCTACGAGCACACCGACCTGTCCCCGCTGGTCGTGGACGCGGTGAGCGACGCGCGCGCGGCCGGGCGCGAACACAACTGGCGGCTCGAACTGCCCGACGAACCCGCGCTGGTCCTTGCGGACGCCGCCCGGGTCCAGCAGGTCATGGTGAACCTGTTCGCGAACGCGCGCACGCACACACCACCGGGCACGACGGTGACCGCGCGCGTGCGCCGCCAGGGTGCCT
>NZ_LIPP01000328.1:19381-19659 GCF_001418335.1 Streptomyces aurantiacus
AGCGCCCGGCATTCATGAGGCGTTCATCTCCGAAACAAACTCACAACCGTACTCACAGGCACACCACAGCACGACCACATGGGTGCAACAGGGCGCTTGACGACAGTCGTCGTCATGCGAACCGAACCTTCTCCCGGCACCTTGCCGGCGCGGGAACACCTCCCGGCCGGAAATGCCGGTACGCCTGTCCTGGACGTAGTGATCCCCGTCTACAACGAGGAGAAGGACCTCCAGCCGTGCGTGCTCAGACTGCACGAGCACCTGTCCCGCACCTTCCC
>NZ_LIPP01000329.1 GCF_001418335.1 Streptomyces aurantiacus
GCCGCTGCCGCTGCCGCTGCTACTGCCGCCGCCGTCGTCGGAACGGAGAGCCGGGCGTGACCGCGTCCCAGCCGGCCGGCGCCGTTCCCACCGCGGTCCCCGCCCCGCAGGTGTTCGCCGGTGTCGACATCGGCGGCACGACCACACAGGTCGTGCTCTGCTCGGCCGAACTCACCGTCCTGGACGGCGTGGAGGTGCCCACCCCCGCGGCGGAGGGCGGCGCCGCGATGGTCCGTACGGCGCTCGACGCGCTGGGCCTCCTCGTGGCGCGCTCGCCCACCCGGCCGCACGCGGTCGGCGTCGGCGCCGCGGGCCTGGTCGACGCGCGCGCCGGACGCGTCCTCGTGGCCAGCGACTCGTTCCGCTCCTGGGCGGGCTTCGAGGTGACGGCGACGATGGAGGCCGCGCTCGGCGTGCCGGTCTTCCTCGACAACGACGTCAACGCGTTCCTGCGCGGCGAGGCGGCCACCGGCGCCGTCGCGGGCGAACCGCACGTCCTCGGCATGACCCTCGGCACCGGGGTCGGCGGCGCGCTGTGGCTGGACGGTGCGCTGTACGAGGGACCGCACGGCGCCGCGGGCGAGACGGGCCACATCCCGGGCTTCGGCGACCTGCCGTGCACCTGCGGCGGCCGGGGCCATCTGGAGACACTGGCGTCGGGCCGCTCCATCGGCGCGCGCTACCGTGAGCGGACCGGGCTCGACCGCACCGCGCACGCCGTCGCCGAGGCGGCGGGCCGGGGCGACCCCGACGCACTCGCCGTGTACGGGGCCGCGGGTACGGCGGTGGCGCGCGCGATCCTGATCACCGCGGGCCTGCTGGACGTCACGACCTTCGTGATCGGCGGCGGGGTCAGCCGCGCCTGGGCCCTCCTGGAGCCGCCGATCCTGGCCGCCCTGGCCGCCGAACCCCCCGTCGGCGGCCATCCCCTCCGGGTCGTCCCGAGCCGGCTCGGCGGCGCGGCGGTCGCGATCGGCGCGGCGTCCCGCGCCCGTACGGAATCCCGGCCGGCCCCGGCTCCCCGGACACCCCGGGCGTCCCCGACGGCCTGACCACCCTCGTCCCGGTCCCGGTCCCTGTGCCTGTGCCTGTGCCTGTCCCTGGCGCTGAGCATCCTCAGCCCTACCTCAAATCAAAAGCAGACAACTCCGGCCATGCGGTCACTCACTTGACGACCAGGCGTCACACACGGTTGGCTCCGGCCAGTAAAAGTCGGACAGTCGGCGCGTCGTCCCGTCGGCCGTCACAGCGATTTAGCGCTCCCCGAGTCACTCCCCGATCCTTTTCCCATCCGCTTGTCGGCCGCACAGCGAGGTGCCTCACCCCCATGAACTCCGCTCCCTCCCGCCCCGTCCCGTCCAGATCCGCGCGCGGTACGGCCCTGGCCGCCTGCGCCGCCGTCTCCCTGCTCGCGTCCGGCTGCACCGGCTCGGACGGGGCCGACTCGGACGCCACCACGGCGGGCCGGGCAGGCGCCTCCGGGATCAAAGTCGCCCTGATCACCCACAGCGCCGAGGGCGACAAGTTCTGGGAGCGGGTGCGCAAGGGGGCCGAGGCGGCGGCGGCCAAGGACGGCATCGAGTTGTCGTACCAGAGCGACCCCGAAGCCGCGGGCCAGGCGAAGCTGGTGCGGGAGGCGATCGCCGACAAGGTCGACGGCATCGCGCTGACCCTGGCCAAGCCGGAGGCGATGAAGAGCGCGGTCGCCGCGGCCAAGGCGGCGGGCATCCCGGTCGTCGGCCTCAACTCCGGTATCGACGCCTGGAAGTCGGGCGGGCTCATGCAGTACTTCGGCCAGGACGAGAGCGTCGCGGGCCGGGCCGTCGGCGACAAGCTGGACTCCCTGCGCGCGCAGCACGCCCTGTGCGTCATCCACGAGCGGGGCAACGTCGCCATGGAGGCACGCTGCGCCGGCGTGAAGAAGACCTTCGGCGGCCGTACCGAGATTCTCTACGTGGACGGCACCGACGACGACGCCGTGACCGATTCCGTCGCCGCCGCGCTGCGGCAGGACCCGAGCATCGACGAAGCCGTCATGAACGGCGCCCAGTTCGCACTCGACGCCGTGAAGTCGGTGAAGGACGCGAGCAGCAAGGCGAAGATCGCCACCTTCGACCTCAACGACGACATCGTCAAGTCCGTGCAGAGCGGGGACGTGCAGTTCGCGGTGGACCAACAGCCGTATCTGCAGGGCTACCTCGCCGTGGACGCGTTCTGGCTGTACGAGACGAACGGCAACGTCAGCGGCGGCGGCGAGGCTCCCGTGCTCACCGGACCGGCGTTCGTCACCAAGGAGAACGTCGCCTCGGTCGCCAAGTACGCGGCCAAGGGGACCCGCTGAACGGCCCGCCGGCGCCGCCGGTTCCAAGGTCGTCTTATAACGGCGACGACAAGGTTGGGGTCCTCACGGTGCGTACGGTCACTTGTACGGATAGCATCCTGCCCACCCCCTGTGTGTACAGGACACGCGGTCACCGGCCGCGTTCGACCCCTGCCCCCGCCGACCGCCCGACTCCCCCGCGGCTTCCCTCTGTTTCCCTCCGCTCCTCCCTCCGTTCTTCCTTCCGCTCACCGCTGATCGCTCTAGGACGACGATGTCTCCACGGACAGGCACCCGCCGCCGTCTCGGCTCCATACGTCTCTCGCTGATCCTCCTGGCACTGGTTCCCAGCGTCACCCTCGCCGCCATCTGGAGTGTGACGACGATCCAGATGTTCTCCGAGGGGCTGCGGCTGCGGGAGCAGACCGGGTTGAGCAGGTCGACCGGGGCCATGGGCACCGAGGCGACGCTCGCACTGCAGCAGGAGCGCAGCCTGTCGGCCGTGCTGATGGCCTCGCCCGGTAGTTCCCGTACCGCTCTGGACGAGCAGCGGGAGCGTACCGACAAGGCGGTCGCGACACTGGTCGGCCAGAACGACAGGATCCGGGAGGCCCCGGAGCGCATCCGAGAGCGGATGTCCTCGGTCGTCGGTTCGCTGGCGAGCCTGGAGTACTACCGGGGGCAGGTGGACGACTCCAGCCAGAACGACTCCGGCGAGATCGACCCCCAGCAGGTGCTCGACCAGTACACCTCGATCATCGACGGCCAGATCCACGCCTTCCAGGAGATCTCCCAGGTCGACGACGGGAACCTCACCTCGCAGGCGGGTCCGCTCGTCGCCCTCGGACACTCGGCGGAGCTCGTCTCCCAGGAGGACGCCCAGCTCCATCTGGGCTGGCCGGAGCGCGGACTCGACGAGGAGTCGTGGAGCCACTTCACGCAGTTGGTCAACGCCCGGCGCTGGCTCGTCGAGGACCAGCTCATCCCCTCGATGCGGGGCTCGGTGAAGACGGAGACCGAGCGGATCCTGCAGAGCCCTCAGTGGCGGTCCCTGCAAGTCGTCGAGGACCAGGTGCTCGGGGCGCGGGCGAAGGACGGCGGCGGGAAGATCGCCCTGCCGGACGCGCAGAAGCGCTGGACCGAGGCGTTCGACAAACTGTCCGGGCAGTACAAGAACCTGATCCGCCAGGAGACTTCGGCGCTGCTTGAGCGCAGCGACGACCAGGCGCAAGGACTGCTGATCAAGGCGGCCGCGCTGAGCGCCGGCGGACTCGTCGCCCTGCTGGTGTGCGTCGTGATGTCGTGGCGCATCACCCGCTCCCTCTCCCTGCGGCTGCGCGGGCTGCGGATCGCCACGCTCAGCCTGGCCGAGGAGCGGCTGCCCGACGTGGTCGCGCGGCTCGACCGCGGCGAGACGGTCGACGTGGAGTCCGCCACGCCCGAGCTGGACTACGGCCGGGACGAACTGGGGCAGGTGGCCCAGGCGTTCAACACCGCCCAGCGCACGGCGGTCAACACCGCGGTGGAACTCGCCGACACCCGGCGCGGCTTCCAGAAGGTCATCCTGGGCATCGCCCGGCAGAGCCAGAACCTGGTCAACCTCCAGCTCACCAAGCTCGACGCGCTGGAACGCGAGCACCAGGACCCGAACATCCTCAAGGGCCTGTACGAACTCGACTCCACGGCGAGCCAGTTGCGCCGCTACGAGGAGAACCTCGTCATCATCAGCGGTGAGCGGCCCGGGCGCAGCTGGACCGAGCCTGTCGCCCTGATCGACATCCTGCGCAGCGCGGTCGGCGAGGTGGCCCAGTACCAGCGGGTGGAGGTGCAGACCGAGGAGGAGGTGTTCCTCGCGCCGCCCGCGGTGGCCGACGTCATCCACCTGCTGGCCGAGCTCATCGACAACGCGACCACGTACTCCCCCGCGCCCAGCCCGGTCGGGGTGCGGGCCGCGCTGGTGGCCAAGGGCCTGGCGGTGGAGATCGAGGACCGCGGTCTGGGCATGTCCGAAGAGGACTACGTGTCGTTCAACGCCCAGTTGGCGATGCCCCCGCAGTTCGACGTGGTGGCGCTCGCCGACGACCTGCGGCTCGGCATGTTCGTGATCGCCCGGCTGGCCAACCGGCACGGGATCGGCGTCACGCTGCGCTCCTCGCCGTACGGGGGAACGACCGCGATCGTGCTGATCCCGTACGAGATCGTGGTGCGCGAGTCCCCCGAGTCCCCCGCCGGGGACGCGGAGGAAGCGAAGGACGCGGCGGAGGCGGAGGCGGAGGCGGAGGTACGGAACGCGGTCGAGCCGGCCCGTGCCGCCGCCGCGAAGAGCACGACCACCGTCCAGGACCCCGAGCCGGACGGACCCACGCACGAGCGCTCGCGGGAGGCACAGCCCGTCGCGCGGACCCGGACGCCCGAGGTTCCGGCGGCGCGGACCGCCACCGGCAGGCCCCGTCCCGACGCGGGCGCCGGCAAGGGGCGCGGCGGCCTCACTCCGCTGCCTCGCCGGGTGCCGCAGACCAGCCTGGCCGCCGAGTTGCGGGAGGACTCCGCGGCCGACGAGGACGAGAACCCCCTGGACGACTTCACCGCGGAGCGCGCTGCCTCCTCCCTGGCAGGATTCCAGCGCGGAACGCTCCAGGCGCGTGACAACGACGCGGATCCGACGTACGACCAAGAGGAAGAAGCCGCGCCCGAAGCCGTATCCGAAGGCGCATCCGTCACCTCGACTCCGCCCGCCGACCGCTCATGAAGGACTGAAGGACAGAGAAATGACACGCCCCATCCCAGCCACGCACAGCCAGCTCGACCAGCTGCTCACCGGACTGGTGGACCGGGTCGCCGAGGTGAACCAGGCCGTCGTGCTCTCCGAGGACGGACTGGTCGTCAGCAGGTCCACGGGGTTCCTGCGTGACGACGCCGAGCGCCTCGCGGCGACCGCGTCCGGCCTGATGAGCCTCAGCAAGGGCGTCAGCATGGACTTCCGCGGCGGGCCCGTACGCCAGGCGCTCATCGAGATGGCCAACAGCTATCTGATACTCAGCACGGCCGGCCCCGGAGCTCACCTGGCCGTGCTCACCAGCCGGGGCGCCGACGTGGGTGTGGTCGCGTACCAGATGAACATGCTGGTGAAGAAGATCGGCGAGCACCTCAGCGCGGCACCGCGAGCCGGCGTCGCCACCGACAACGGCGAGTGAGGTGAACGGAGGCGACTCGGCGGGCCGGCTCGTCCGGCCGTTCGCGCTGACCGGCGGCCGTACCCGGCCCAGCCGCGCCGACTTCACCCTCATCACGTCGGTCGCCACGGTGGACCCGCCGCCCGACCGGGCCGCCAGGCCGCAGCCCGAGCACGTACGGATCCTGCGGCTGTGCGCGAAGCCGCTCGTGGTGGCGGAGCTCGCCGCCCAGCTCGATCTGCCGGTGAGCGTGGTCTGCATCATGCTCAGCGACCTGCTGGAGGCGGGCCGGATCGTCGCCCGGGCGCCGCGTGAGATCTCCCGCACCTCGGACTTGGACCTGCTGCAGAAAGTGAGGGAAGGTCTTGACCGGCTCTGACCCCGTCATCCGGGGAACCTCAGCACCCGACACCGTGAAGATCCTGATCGCCGGCGGGTTCGGCGTCGGCAAGACCACCATGGTCGGCGCGGTCAGTGAGATCGTGCCGCTGCGCACCGAGGAGCCGCTGACGGCGGCCGGCCTGGGCGTCGACGACCTGGGCGGCATCCCGGAGAAGCACGCCACCACGGTGGCCCTGGACTTCGGCCGGATCACGCTCAGCCAGGAACTCGTGCTGTATCTCTTCGGCACGCCCGGGCAGCAGCGGTTCTGGTTCATGTGGAACGACCTGGCCATCGGCGCCCTGGGGGCGGTGGTCCTGGTCGACGTCCGCCGCCCGGAGTCCAGCTTCGCCGCCATCGACTTCTTCGAGCGGCGCGACATCCCGTTCGTCGTCGGCGTCAACGGCTTCCACGGGGAGCATCCGTACTCGCCCGAGGAGATCCGGGAGGCCCTGGCCCTGCCGGAGAACGCGCACGTGCTGCTGTGCGACGCCCGGGACCGGGACTCGTGCCGGGACGTACTGATCGCGCTGATCGATGAGTTGATAGCGTCCTCGGCCCGGAGCAACGGAAGCGGCCACCCGAGCAGCCTGGCGTGAGGACGTGGCGGAAGACCGGGATGCCGGGCTACGGACCCGTGCCACGCTCGCCGCGCTCACCGCGGTCGCCGCGTGCGAAATCTGTTTCGGGGCCTGTTTCGGGGCCTGTTTCGAGGCCTGTCACGTGTGACACGTTCTCGCGGTCGTCGGGGTCCGTGCTGGGCTCGGCGTCGAACCACGCGTCGAGGATCTCCTTGAGCAGCGGTTCGGACGTCAGCCGCAGGCTGAGGGCCAGCACGTTGGCGTCGTTCCAGACGCGGGCGCCCCGGGCCGTGTAGGCGTCCGTGCACAACGCGGCCCGTACGCCGGTCACCTTGTTCGCGGCGATCGAGGCGCCCGTGCCCGTCCAGCAGCACACGACCGCCCGGTCCGCCCGCCCGGCGGGGACGTCGCGGGCCGCCGCCTCCGAGCACACCGCCCACCGCGCGTCGCCCTCGGGGCGCAACGCCCCGTACGCCAGCACCTCGTGGCCGCGCTCGCGCAGTTCCGCGAGCAGCGCGCGGGCCACGGGTTCGTCCATGTCCGAGGAGACGGAGATCCGCATGTGCCGGAGACTACCCGGCCAGGTGCCGGAGAACCCGGAGAGGTGTTCAGTCGCGGTAGTCGCGGTAGGCGTCGATCGCGATGCGTACGAAGGAGCGGATGAGGGGGTCCGTGTCGCCCTGCTTCCACGCCACCACCGCACGGCTCGGCTCCATACCGGTCAGCGGCACCACGGTGAGCCCGGCCCCCGGATCGTGGCCCAGGAGTGTCATACCGACCGTGCCGTTCCAGAGAACGGCCTGCCTGCACTCCTGGACGGCACGCACCACCGGACCCTCGCGGCGCTCCCCGCCGTTCCAGTACGCCTGCCAGAGCGGGTCGGTGCCCTCCGGGAACCGGAACCAGCGGCGGTCGGCCAGGTCGGCCGGCTTCAGGCTGTCGCGGCCGGCCAGCGGGTCGTCGGCGCGCAGCAGCGTTCCCACCGGGTCGGCGCGCAGCTCGCGCACGGTCAGACCGGTCTCGTCGAACGGCCCCCGGGTCAGGGCGATGTCGGCCCGTCCGGCGCGCAGTCCGCAGGTCGGGTCGGTCAGGTCGGTCTCGCGGATGCGGACCTCGACGTGCGGGTGCTGTCGGCGGTAGGCGGCGGCCAGCCGGGTCACGCCCGGGTCGGCGCTGTCGCCGAGGATGCCGACGGTGAGGGTCGCGGCGCCGGCCGCCTCGGTGACGCGTTCGCGTACCCGGTCGGCCCGGTCGAGCAGGGGGCGCGCCTCGTCGAGCAGCAGCGTTCCCACCGCGGTGAGCGTGACACCGGCGGAGGACCGGTCGAACAGCGCGGCGCCGAGCTCCGTCTCCAGCTGCCTGATCGCCCGGCTCAGCGGCGGCTGACTCATGTGCAGCCGGGTGGCGGCGCGGCCGAAGTGGAGTTCCTCGGCGACCGCCACGAAGTAGCGCAACGTGCGCAACTCCAAGGATCTGGCGGGCTCCATGACCACAACGATATGCGGTACCGAGGGGTCAGCCCTCCAGTGCCTGGCGGAGGGTGGGGTGGCAGGGGATGAGGGCATCGATGCCGACGAGTTCCATCACGCGCAGCACGGGCTGCTGCGCCGCGGCCACGCGCAGCCAGCCCTGAGCCTCCTCGGCCGCGCGGTGGGCGGCGATGAGGAGATTGATGCCGCTGGAGTCCATGAAGGTCACTTCGGTGAGGTCCGCCACTGTCCGGGGTGACACCTCACCCGTCGGCGGGTGGAGCACGTCCCCGACCACGCCGCGCGCGGCGTGGTCCAGTTCGCCGCACAGGGTGATGACCCGGACGCCGTCGACAGTGGAGCGTTCGACCGACAGATGACCGGGCTGTGCGGGGTGTGTGTCTGTCACCATGTCCTCAATGTGGCTCGCTGATAAGGCTCAGGCCAAAGCTTGTACCTGAATACCTACCCCGATAACGCGAATCAGCGCTCGAACAATCGGTCGATCCGCGCGGGAACAGCATGAGACGCGCCCTGAAGGGTATCCGCCAACGGACAACAGGAACGAAGGTGGACAAAGGTGGAGTCAGTCGGTAGGAGCGGCGCGGGGCCGTCGGGCGCTCATGCCATAGCCGCCACCGTCTCGTTGAACGGTGACGGCGCCTGCATCGCCGAAGCGCGGCACTTCGCGGCCGGCTTCCTCACCCGCGCGCGGACGGACCACGGCGTGCCCCTCTCGGCCCGGGCGGTGGACCTCACCCAACTGGTGGTCAGCGAACTGGTCACCAACGCCCACAAGTACGCCCCCGGTCCCACGCTGATGGAACTGCGCATAGTGGACGCCATGGTGGCGGTGACCGTGCGCGACAGCGTCCGTAACCGCCCGGTCGCCCACTCCGTCGACCCGCACCGGGTCGGCCGGCACGGCCTGGAGATCGTCAAGGCCGTCGCCCACGAGTTCCGGATAGACGTCGAGCCGGCCGGCAAGAGCGTCACCGCCTCCATCGCCCTGGCCGACTGACCGGTCGCCGGCCACCCGGCCCGCGGCCCCCGCCGGTCCGCAGCCCCCGTCAGTCCTCGACGGGTGTCAGTCCTCGACGGGCGTCAGTCGCAGCGAGATCGAGTTGATGCAGTACCGCTGATCCGTCGGTGTCGCATAGCCCTCGCCCTCGAAGACGTGCCCCAGATGCGATCCGCACCGCGCACACCGCACCTCGGTGCGCGCCATCCCGTGCGAGCGGTCCTCGATCAGCTCGACCGCGTCGGACTCCTTCGGGTCGTAGAAGGACGGCCAGCCGCAGTGCGACTCGAACTTCTCCGTGGAGGTGAACAGCTCGGCGTCGCAGGCCCGGCAGGAGTACACGCCCTTCGTCCTGGTATCGGTGTACTCGCCGCGGAACGCCGGCTCCGTGCCGGCCTGGCGCAGCACGGTGTACTCGGCCGGGCTCAGCTCCGCACGCCACTGCTCGTCCGGCTTCTCGATGTCGTACGCCATGGTGCTCAACCCCTCGACTCAGGTAATTCAGGTACGGCTACGTGGAACGCCTACCTGGACAGGCGGGTCAGGATCTCGGGTCCGAGGTCCGTCACGTCACCCGCGCCCATGGTGAGAACGAGATCACCGGGCTTCGCCATTCCCGCCACCACCGCGAGCACCTGTGCCGTGTCGTGCACCGGCGTCACGTCGGCGCCCGCCGCGCGCGCCGACTCGATGATCAGCGCGCTCGTCACGCCCGGGATCGGGTCCTCGCGGGCCGGGTAGATGTCCAGGACCAGCGAGGCATCCGCCAGGGACAGGGCCTGGCCCATCTCCTTGCCCAGTTCCTGGGTGCGCGAGAAGAGGTGGGGCTGGAAGACGACCAGGATGCGGGAGTCGCCCGCCGCCGCCTTCATCGCCTCCAGGTCCGCCGTCATCTCCGTCGGGTGGTGCGCGTACGAGTCGATGACCTGCACGCCCGCCTCCTCGCCCTTGAGCTGGAGGCGGCGCTTCACGCCCGTGTAGGAGGCGAGCGCGGCGGCCAGCTCGTCCGCCGGGACGCCCAGGGCCACGCCCGCCGCCAGCGCCGCCACCGCGTT
This sequence comes from Streptomyces aurantiacus, assembly GCF_001418335.1. Classification (GTDB taxonomy): domain Bacteria; phylum Actinomycetota; class Actinomycetes; order Streptomycetales; family Streptomycetaceae; genus Streptomyces; species Streptomyces aurantiacus. The sequence continues at coordinate 10,001 of NZ_LIPP01000329.1, forward strand.
GTGCGCGTAGTGGCGGCCGGGCACCGAGACGGTGAAGGTGAGCGTGGTGCCGTCGAGGTCGACGGTCACCTCGCTCTTCAGTCCCTGCGCGGTCACGGACAGGACGCGTACGTCCGCGTCCGCGGACTCGCCGTACGTCACCACGCGGAGGTCGGCCGGCAGCCGCCGCGTCAGCTCGCGCGCGCCCTCGTGGTCCGCGGTGATCACCAGCGTACCGCCGGGCACGATCTTGCCGGCGAAGGTCTCGAAGGACTCGTAGATCTCGTCCATGGACGCGTAGTTGGCGTGGTGGTCCAGCTCCACGTTCAGCACGATCGCGACCTCGGGCGCGTACTTGTGGAAGCTGCGGTCCGATTCATCGGCCTCGGCGACGAAGATCTCGCCGTCGCCGTGCAGGGCGTTGGACCCGGGGGCGTCGAGGTCGCCGCCGATCGCGTACGACGGGTTCAGGCCCAAGGTCGACAGGGAGACCGCCAGCATCGACGTCGTCGTCGTCTTGCCGTGGGTGCCGGCGACCGCGATCGGCCGCAGGCCGTCCATCAGGCGGGCGAGGGCGTCCGAGCGGTGGACGACCGGGATGCCCAGCTCGGCGGCGCGGGCCAGCTCCGGATTGTCCGCGCGGATCGCCGAGGAGACGACCACGCACGTGGCGTCCGACGCCAGGTGCCCGGCGGCGTGCCCGATATGGACCGTGGCGCCCAGCGCGCGCAGGGCCGCGGCGGTGGCGGACTCCTTCGCGTCACTGCCCGCCACGGCGGCCCCGCGCTGCGCGAGGATCTTCGCGATGCCCGACATTCCGGCGCCGCCGATGCCGATGAAGTGCGGTCGGTCCATGGCGGTAGGAAGGCCGGGTGCCATAGGTGTTTCTCCCAGGATGCGACTACGACGATGAGCCCACCCAGCTTAAGGGGGCGTGCCCCGTGAGGGGCGCGGGGAACTGCGCGACCAGCCCCCACCCAGCCGCAGCTGAACCTAAGGCCTTACTGAACTCAGGCCTTGCTGTGCGAGAACAGCTTCAGCACCGGTACGCCCACCTTGTGCCGCGCCCGCGAGGCCCAGTCGCGGTGGAAGAACTCCTCCACGTAGTGGGGATCGGTCAGCACGATCACCTCGTCCGCGCCGGTCTCGTCGACCAGGGCCTTGAGCGCGTCCAGCGGATGGTCCTCGATCAGCCGCCCCTCCGCCCCGCTGCCGGTCGCCCGCAGCGCCACCAGCGACACGTCGAGCGCCTGCCGCCCCTGCCCGGCGGCCTCCTCGCCCTCGGGCGTCTCGTCCTCGCGGGCCGCCTCGTCCAGCTCGCCGAGCGCCACGTCGTCGATCGCCCGCAGCAGCCGGTCCGCCTGGTCGCCGCGGGGCTGGAGCAGTACGTGGAAGGCGACGTCCTCGTCGCCGTGCAAGGTGGTGACGAACTCCACGTCCTCGGACGTAAGGGCCTTCTCGATCATCAATACGCTTGTGAACACGACAAACGCCCTTCTCCTCCGTGGGTCGCTCTGGGACCCGTGCGGAAACCCGTGCGGAAACCATCCTGCCCCGTGACCGCACGAGGACCGCGAGTTTCAGTGTGCCCAGCGAAAACTAAACGGAACAGCAGATTCCACCTCTTTGTTCAAGTTTGATCAATTCCGACGGTATCGACTGAAGAGGAACCCGGCCTCCTCCAGCAGAGACGTCAGTTCGAATTTCCGCGGCACCGCGACAGGCGGGCCCCCCGCGATGCGCTGCGCGTCCCCCACGGTGAGCATCGGGGACACCGTCAGACAGAGCTCGTCGAGCACACCGGCCGCGACCAGCTGGCCGAGCAGCCGGGGCCCGCCCTCGGTCAGGAGCCGGCGCATCCCCAGGTCGACGAGCGCGCGGACGGCCCGTGCGGGGTCCACCCCCATGCCGTCGCCCGCGATCACGACCCGCGCGCCGGCCTTCTCCGCGGCGGCGATCCGGTCGGGAGCCGCCGCGGCCCCCGTGAGCACGAGCGTGGGAAGCAGCGGCGAGGTGAAGAGCGGAAGCGAGAAGTCCAGGTCGAGACTCGCGCTCACCACGGCGATCGCGGGCGCCGGACCCTGCCCCGCGGCCTCCCGGCGCGCGGCGAAGTCCTCGCGTGCCCGTGCGGGGCGGTAACCCTCCTGGCGTACCGTTTCCGCACCGACCACCACGACGTCGGCGAGCCCCCGAAGCGTCCCGAAGATCCGCATGTCGGCGGCGCCGGAGATGGACTGCGAGCGACCGTCGTGCTGGGCGGCTCCGTCGAGCGTGGAGACCATGTTGGCCCGCAGCCAGGGCTGGGGCCCCGCGGGTCCCGCGGCTCCTGCCGGTCCCGCCTGGCCCGGCGGATAGGCGTACGCCTCGGCCAGTTCGTCGAGCCCCCATTCCCGGTCCGTCGTGTCCGTACCGGCCCGGTTCGTCGTCTCCGTACCGGGTACCCCGTCCGAGGCCGGGGCTGCTGTCTCGTCGGTCACAGGGAACAGGCGTCGCATGTCGTGCAGTCTGGCACGAGACGTAGAGTGGGGAACCGTGTCAACCTCCATCACGGCCTCCGGACTCGACGAGTCCATAGCCGACGCGACCCCGTCGTCCCTGTGCGCCCGCGAGCCACGCGTCCCCGCGGACCGGCTGGTCGCCGAGATGGTGCCGCCACCGCGCTTCGACTCGGTCCGCTTCGACACGTACGTCCCGGACCCCGACCAACCGAGCCAGACCGAGGCCGTCCGTGTCCTCGCCGGCTTCGCGGCGGGGCTGGGCGAGACCCGCCCCGGCGCCTCCGGCAAGCGCGGATTCCTCGGCTTCGGCAGGAAGCCCGCGAAGACCCCGGCCGGCCCCCGCGGCGTCTACCTCGACGGCGGCTACGGCGTCGGCAAGACCCACCTGCTCGCCTCCCTCTGGCACGCCACCGACGCGGAGCCCTCGCTCAAGGCGTTCGGCACGTTCGTGGAGCTGACGAACCTGGTCGGCGCCCTCGGCTTCCAGCAGACCGTGCGGACCCTGAGCGGCCACCGGCTGCTCTGCATCGACGAGTTCGAGCTCGACGACCCCGGCGACACCGTCCTCGTGTCCAGCCTGCTCGGCCGACTCGTCGAAGCGGGGGTGGCGCTCGCCGCGACCTCCAACACCCTGCCGGGCAAGCTCGGCGAGGGCCGGTTCGCCTCCGTCGACTTCCTGCGCGAGATACAGGGCCTGTCGGCCCACTTCCGGTCGCTGCGCATCGACGGCGAGGACTACCGCCACCGCGGGCTGCCCGAGGCCCCGGCCCCGTACTCGGACGAGCAGGTCACGAAGGCCGCGTACGCGACACCGGGCGCCTCGCTCGACGACTTCCCGCATCTGCTCGAACATCTGGCCCGGGTGCACCCCAGTCGCTACGGCGCGCTGACGGACGGGATCGAGGCGGTCTGCCTCACCGACGTCCAGCCGGTCCCCGACCAGTCGACCGCGCTGCGGCTCGTGGTCCTCGCCGACCGGCTGTACGACCGCGAGGTGCCGGTACTCGCCTCGGGGATGCCCTTCGACCGGCTGTTCAGCGAGGAGATGCTGAATGGCGGCTACCGCAAGAAGTACTTCCGCGCGATCTCCCGGCTCACGGCACTCGCACGGGACGCCAAGGGACTCGTACCAACGGACTCGTGAAGCCCGGAGAACCCGGTTGCCTGGGTTCCTCTTCAGGCTGCCTTCAGGGTGAAACGTTAAGTTAACCCTGCAAAGAACTTCCCGCATTACCGTACGTATGACGGTGGGAGTGCTTGACCTGGAACCGGCCGAGAGGGGGCTCATGCGACGAGGTACGACGGTCCGGACCCTGTTCGCCGTTCTCGCCGCCGTCCTGCTGGCCCTGCAGCTCTCCGCCCCCACCACGGTGTTCGCATCCGCGCACACGACGCGGTTCGCCGGCCCCGAAGCCGGCGCCGAGTTCGTCACCTGTGGCGAGACCTCGCGCTCGCACGGCCCGACCGGCCCGCTGCGCACCCGCGACCGGGTCCGCGTCGCGGACCACCTCCCCGCGTCCTGCGCGCGACCCCTGCTCGCCAAGGACGCCGCGATCGGCCACGAGGACCCGTCGCACACCGCGGCCCCTGCGGCGCACCACCGTACGACGAGATCCTCGACAGCCCACTCCGCAGCGGTACTTCAGGTCTTCCGCTGCTGAGCCTCCACGGCTGATCCGATCCACCACCGGGCACGAAGCGACTTCGACCTGACCCACCCTCACCACGCCACGTCCGCCGAGCGCGTCGACGTGGGGTCATGTCGCCGTGCCCGCATGCGCTCCGTTTTCGTAAGCCGACGCGTCCTCACGCGCGCCAGGAGGAACTGACACATGCAGCCCCTCATCGATCACGCACGCTCCTTCCGCAAGCAGTCCGCGGACCGCCCGGAGGAGTTCGCCCGCCTCGCCGAAGGCCAGTCCCCGCAGGTCCTGTTCATCACCTGCTCCGACTCGCGGGTCGTCCCGGCCCTGATCACCGGAGCCCGGCCCGGTGAACTCTTCGAGCTGCGCACCGCGGGCAACATCGTCCCCCCGCACACCTCTGCCCAGCCCACCAGCGAGGCCGCCACCGTGGAGTACGCGGTGGAGGTGCTCGGAGTCGCGGACATCGTCGTCTGCGGCCACTCCCACTGCGGCGCCGTCGGCGCGCTGGTACGCGGCGAGGACCTGACCGCCGTACCCGCCGTACGGGACTGGCTCGCGCACTCGACGCCACGGCCCGAAGGCGCCGTCGAGGACCCGGCCGTCACCGAGGCCGTACAGAACCACGTCCTGACGCAACTGCTGCGGCTGCGTTCCTACCCGTGCGTGGAACGGCGGCTGGCAGACGGTCGGCTACGACTGCACGGCTGGTTCTACGAGGTCCACACGGGCTCCGTGCTCACCCACGACGTCCGCTCCGACTCCTTCGAGGCGCTGTGACCGGGCACATGAAGCTCCCCCACCGATTCCCTTATCGATTCCCCCCTCAACTCCCTCATCTGCGACAGGACTTCGCCGCCTCGCTCGTCGTCTTCCTGGTGGCTCTGCCGCTGTGCGTGGGCGTGGCCGTGGCGTCGGGCGTGCCCGCCGAACTCGGCCTGATCACCGGCATCGTGGGCGGCCTGGTCACCGGGCTGCTGCCCGGCAGCAGCCTCCAGGTCTCGGGCCCGGCCGCGGGTCTGACCGTGCTGGTCTTCGAGGCGGTACGCGAGTACGGACTGGCCGTACTCGGCGTCATCGTCCTGGCCACGGGTCTCATCCAACTCGCCATGGGCGCGCTCAAACTGGGGCGCTACTTCCGGGCCATCTCGGTGGCCGTCGTCGAGGGCATGCTGGCGGGCATCGGTCTTGTCCTGATCGCCGGCCAGCTCTACTCGGTGGCCGGCGCCCAGGCCCCCGCCTCGGGCCTGGGCAAGATCGCCGGGCTGCCGGGGCTGGTCGCCGACTCCGCCGGGTCCACCACGGCACTGGCCTCCTTCGGGCTCGGCGCCGCCACCATCGCCGTACTCGTGCTGTGGAAGCACCTGCCGCGGAAGGTCCGTACGGTGCCGGGGGCGCTCGCCGCGGTGGCGCTCGCCACGCTGGCGACACCGGCGTTCGACCTGCCCGTGGCGACGGTCGAGGTGCGGGGGCTGCTGGACTCGGTCCAGCTGCCGGGACTCGAAGCCGTCGGCGGACTGGCGAGCGTGGGCGTGCTCGGCACGGTCCTGGCGTTCGTGCTGATCGCGTCGGCGGAGTCGCTGTTCAGCGCCGCCGCCGTGGACCGGCTGCACGACGGGCCGCGTACCGAGTACGACAAGGAACTGATGGCGCAGGGCGCGGGCAACACGGTCTGCGGGCTGCTCGGCGCGCTGCCGATGACCGCCGTGATCGTGCGCAGCGCGGCGAACGTACAGGCGGGTGCGCGGACGAAGGCGTCCCGGGTGCTGCACGGTGTGTGGCTGCTGCTGTTCGCGGCGCTGCTGCCGGCCGTGCTCGCCTACATTCCGCTGCCCGCGCTCGCGGGCGTCCTGGTGCATGCGGGCTGGAAGCTGATCCCGTTGCGCGGGATCGCGGTGCTGTGGCGTGAGCACCGGGGGGAGGCGCTGATCCTGGTGGTCACCGCCGTGGCGATCGTCGCGGTGAGCATGTTCGAGGGCGTGCTGATCGGGCTCGCGCTGGCCGTCGCCAAGACCGCCTGGGAGGCCTCGCACCTCAAGCTGGAGATCACGGACAAGGGAGCGGGCCCGGTGCAGGCGCATCTGTCGGGCAACGCCACCTTCCTGCGGCTGCCGAAGATCCTCGACAGCCTGGAGTCGCTGCCGCAGGACCGCCCGGTGGAGCTGGACCTGTCCGGGCTCCACCACCTGGACCACGCGTGCCGGACGGCGCTGGAGAACTGGGCGCAGCGGCACAGCGCGGCGGGGACGGAGCCGGTGAAGGTCACGGCTCGGTAGGACCTGGGGGCCGGCGCGGGGAGCCGAGCCGTACCGCGGAGGCGGTGCGGCTCGGTGGCGGGCGGCGGGCGGCGGGAGCCACCGGGGTGAGACCCGTGCAACCGGCACGTTTCGACTCCGTCGTCCGGCGGTTCGCTGAGACGCCACGCTACGCGCGTGGTTCACGTGGTTGTGACCGCGTGATACACACAGGCGGGTCACATACTCCTGTCCGCCAACAGGAAGGTTGCCCCATGTCCGCAACACGACGCGAAGTGCTCGCCCGCTCCGGTGCGCTGGGAGTCGGCATCGCCTTCACCGGAGCCGTGTCGGAACTCTTCACGGGTACGGCCGCCGCACTGGGCCACTCGGGATACGGCCCGCTGCTCCCCGACCCGGAAGGCCTGCTGGATCTGCCGAAAGGCTTCCGTTACCGGGTGCTGTCCCGCGAGGGGGACGAGCTGCGTTCCGGAGAGGGCCAGGTGCCGAGCAACCATGACGGCATGGCTGCCTTCGAGGGCAGACACGGCCGTGTCCACCTGGTCCGCAATCATGAGAACCGCGTCACCGGCAAGATCCCCGTCCCGACGGTCGACGGCCTCACCTACGACCCGATGGGCAAGGGCGGCTGTACGGCGCTGACCCTCGACTCGCACGGGAAGGTGATCGGCGAGCGGGTCGCGATCGCCGGTACGGCCGTCAACTGCGCGGGTGGGCAAACCCCTTGGGGCACCTGGCTGACCTGCGAGGAGACAGAGGACAGGGCCGGCACGAACGGCTACACCAAGGACCACGGCTTCATCTTCGAGGTCGACCCGGTGGACCCGCACCGCACCGGAGCGGTGCCGCTGACCGCGATGGGCCGCTTCCAGCACGAGGCGATCGCCGTCGACCCGAAGCGCGGCGTCGTCTACGAGACCGAGGACGCCTTCGAAAGGCCCTTCGGCCTCTTCTACCGCTTCCTGCCGAACAAGCCGGAGGGCGGCCGTGGTTCGCTCCGCGCGGGTGGCCGGCTTCAGGCGATGCGCGTACCGGGCGTACCGGACCTCTCCTCGATCCAGGAGACGGGTGCGACCTTCGACCGCGTCGAGTGGGTCGACGTACCGGATCCGCTCGCGACCGAGACCCCGATCCGCTTCCAGGACTTCGGGCCCAGGGGCATCACCCACGCGCAGAAGCTGGAGGGCTGCTACTGGGGCGGCTCGTCCGTGTACTTCGTGTCCTCGTTCGCGCACAGCAGCGAAGGCTCGGCGGCCGACCACTTCGGCCAGATCTGGCGGTACGACCCCGGTGCCCGCCGGCTCACCCTGGTGATCGTCTTCGGCCCCGACACGGACATCCAGCTGCCGGGCGAGTCCCCCGACAACATCTGCCTCGCTCCCAGCGGCGGCCTGATGGTCTGCGAGGACGGCGGGGGCGTGCAGCACGTGTACGGCGTGACCCGGCGCGGCGAGGTGTACCCGATGGCCCGCAACCAGCAGAACATCGGCACCGCCGACGACCCGGAGTGGGGCGAGTTCGCGGGCGTCACCTTCTCCCCCGACGGCCGGACGATGTACGTGAACTGCTACACGCCGGGAACGACGTTCGCGGTGACGGGCCCCTGGCACAGGTAGCAGCCTCTCCCGGACCCTCCGGAACCCTCCCGAGGACGGGGCGGGGGCGAGCGCCGCGCGAGAGCGGTCGCCGCCCCCGCGATGGTCACCCGGGAGCCGCCGTCAGCGGATGTCGAAGAGGAGAGGGGAAGCGATGCCGAGCGAGCGCTCGGAGGCGCCGACCGCCTTTCCGTTGACGCGGGCCGTGAGAGCGAGCCGGCGGATGTCGCCGTCGAGTTGCTCGCTTCCGGCGAACCTCAGCCTGAACGTCCGCGTGGAGTTCGCGGGCAGTGCCCCGAACGGCATCGTCAGCGTCTCGGCGAGCATCGAGCCGTCGTCCGGGGTGGTGACTTCCTTCCAGCCGGTGCCGTCGCGCCACTGGGTGCGCAGTGACGTGATCCCCTCCTGGCTCGGCGATTCGGGGCAGGCATCCTGGTCAGCGGGACTGTCCGAGTCCGCCGCGCAGGCGCTGTACTCCGCCTGGACCTGAGCCTTCGGGTACGCGCTGCGCGAGTGATTGGTGACCGTGTACACCACCTCGGTCCAGCGGCCTTCGCGCACGGTCGCGGGGCCCTTGGGGGAGACGGTGCCGAGCGACAGGGTGGCCAGCGGCGCGGTCCGGTGCTCCCGTGCGAGGGTGCGTGAGCCGTCCGTCATCGTGACGGCCACCGGAAGGCCGTCGCCTTCGACCCTGGGGCCGACGTGCGGAGCGATACGCAGGAACACGAGAGAGCTGCCCCGCGGCAGGTCCATACGGAAGGTGCCGGTCGCCCCCTGTTCGTCCGGGGTCAGTTCGACCTTCTTCCAGCCGCCGTCGAGCTTGCGTTCCAGGCCCGGCCGGGGATCGCCGGGGTGGCCGAGTCCGATGCGGACCCGTACGGCGACATCGGCCCGGAAACGCTCCTCGTTGGAGAGGTCGAGCGCCACCACGGGCCGGGTGTCCCCCTGAGCGTCGACGGTTTTCATGGAGAGCCACACCGGCGATGACGCCGACGCACTCGGCTTTGGACCAGTCGCGTTCCCTCCGCCGCACGCCGCCACAGCGGTGAGTACGACAAGGACGCCCACGAGCCGTACGTACCGCAACTGTCCCCCAGATGGCTGCTACTTGGCATTTCGTTGCTCGTGGACGAGGACCGACACCCCGGGAGCGAACGCTTCGACGGCGGCCTGCAGACCCTCGGGGTCGAGGCGCCAACGATTGACGGGGCGGCTGGCGAGGAAGAGGTCGTGCTCGACGTGAGGAGCGAGTGCGGCCGTCCGATCCGGCCGGAGTCCAGCGTTCATGCCCGGCAAGGCCGGTGCTCCGGTCCGTCGCTGGACACCGATGTAGTCCATCGCCGGACCGGCCATCCGCTGCTGCCACACCACGACCGATGTGATGTCCTCCCACGGCACGAAGGCCGTTTGCGCCTTGTATCGGGCCGGAGCACCACCGAGCAGCACGCCCTCCGCGTCGACGCGGAACGCGACCAGACGCCTCCGCCCTGCTCCCGACAGCAGTTGGAGGAGGGAGCGGGTGAAGCAGGCCTCGTACACGGCGTGATGCGGATCAGGCATGGCCAGAGGTTATCGCCGGCGACAGCGCCGACCCGGGACGGGGAGGTGGTTGCGACACCGGAAGCGATATAAGCTGTTTTTCGTTTTCGTCCGGTTAATGTCGGCTGCGTGAACACCTTCGTACGGAGAGTCATCGCGGCCTGTGTGGTGGGTGCCGGCGTTCTCACGGCGTGTGGCGCTCCCGAGGCCCCCCATGCCGCCACGGTGGTCGAGTCCGCCACCGGCGTGGCCTCCCGGCCGCCCACCCTCGCGCCCGGTCCCGGTGGGCTGACGCCCGTCTTCGAGCGTGCGAGCCGGGCGCGCGGCAAGACCGTCGCCCTGACCTTCGACGCCGACATGACGGCGGATCAGGGACCGCGGGCCGCCGCCGGGGAGCGTTTCGACAACCCCCGGCTGATCCGGACGCTGCGGCGGCTGAACGTGCCGGCGACCGTGTTCATGACGGGGCGCTGGGCCGAGGAGTATCCCCGGCAGGCGCGGGCCATCGGGCGTGACCCGCTCTTCGAGGTCGCGAACCACTCCTACAGTCACCACGCCTTCACCGAGGACTGTTACGGGCTGCCGACCGTCCCCGTGTCAGGGATGCGGGCAGACGTGGAGCGGGCGTTCACCGCGTTCCGCAAGGCCGGGATCGCGCATCCGATGCCGTACTTCCGGTTCCCCGGCGGGTGTTACGACCACCGGGCGCTCAAGTCACTGAGCACCACCGGTGTGACGGCCGTGCAGTGGGACGTGGTGAGCGGGGACGCGTTCGCGACCGACGCGGGGGCCGTGGCACGGGAGGTGCTGGACGGCGTGCGGCCCGGTTCCGTGGTCGTCATGCACTGCACGCGCAGCGCGGCGCCCGCGACCGAGGAGGCCCTGCGCACGATCGTTCCCGAGCTTCGCGAGCGCGGGTACCGGTTCGTGAAGGTGTCCGAACTCATCTGATCCGCTCCCAGCCGATCCGATTCATCACCTGCGCTGCTCACAGCGATCGGATTCTGTTGTTGGACGGCAAAAACGTCACAGTGGAGGCTGGTAACCAGCCAATCACCGCACTCCCGAAGTCCCCAAGTCCCCAAGTCCCGAAGTATTGAAGTTTCGAAGTTCCGAACTCCCAGGAGGAGACCCCCATGCAGACACGCGCCATCGGTGACGTCCGGGTCGGAGCGATCGGTCTGGGCGGGATGCCGATGTCCATCGAGGGGCGTCCGGACGAAGCGCGCTCGATCTCGGCCGTGCACGCGGCGCTGGACGCGGGCGTCACGCTCATCGACACCGCGGACGCCTATCACCGGGACGCCAACGAGGTCGGTCACAACGAGTCCCTGATCGCCCGCGCGGTGGCCGAGTACGGCGGCGACACCTCGGACGTGCTGATCGCGACGAAGGGCGGTCACCTTCGTCCGGGCGACGGCTCCTGGACCCTGAACGGCTCTCCGGAGTACCTGAAGAAGGCCTGCGACGCCTCGCTCAAGCGGCTCGGTGTCGAGGCCATCGGGCTCTACCAGTTCCACCGGCCGGACCCGAAGGTCCCCTACGGGGAGTCGGTCGGCGCGATCCGCGATCTGCTGGACGCCGGCAAGATCCGCTTCGCGGGCATCTCCAACGCCGACCCCGACCGGATCCGGCAGGCCAACGAGATCCTCGGCGGCCGGCTGGTGAGCGTGCAGAACCAGTTCTCGCCCGCCTTCCGCTCCAGCGAACCGGAGCTGGAACTGTGCGCGGAACTCGGCATCGCGTTCCTGCCGTGGAGCCCGCTGGGCGGTATCTCGAAGGCGGGCGAGCTGGGCTCGCGTTTCGCCGTGTTCGCGGACGTGGCGGGCGAACACGGGGTGAGCCCGCAGCAGGTGTCCCTGGCGTGGACCCTCGCGAAGGCCCCGGTGGTGATCCCGATCCCGGGCTCCACACGCCCCGAGACCATCCGCGACTCGGTCGCCGCGGCGGAGCTGAAGCTGTCCGCCGAGGAGCTGACCCGCCTCGACGCGGCGTGACGGTGAACGGTGGGCGATGAACGGCAGGCGATGGGCGGTGGACGCGCGATCGATCCACCGCCCGGTCCTGGCAGACTGGGCGCGTGAGCAGCGACGAGACGACGACCGCGGCGGGCGCCGGAGCCCAGGACAGCCCCTTCCGGCATGAGCGGACCGCCCGCGACGAGGCACCGCAGTTCGTGCTGCCGCTGGTCGTCCGTATCGAACGGAACGAACCGCCGGCGCGTACGGACGCGCTGGAGACCGCGGCCCGTGCCGTCCTGGTCCTCCTCAGCGACGAACGCTCGCTCGGCGAGGGCGAGGGCGAGGGCGAGGGCGAGGGCGAGTGGGCGCGGGCCGTCCGCGACTGGCAGGACTCCCGGATCCGCAAGGTCGTTCGGCGGGCGCGCGGCGCCGAGTGGCGTCGGGCCGAGGCACTGCCCGGCATCACCGTCACCGGCAAGTCGGCCGAGGTCCGCGTCTTCCCGCCGATCCCGTTGGACGGGTGGCCCAAGGACCTGGCCCGCCTCCAGGTCTCCGGCACCGACCTCGACGAACCGGAGCCGCCGGCCGACGCCGACACGGCCGTACCCGTGCTGTGGCTGAGCCCGAGCCTGGACATGTCGGCCGGCAAGGCGATGGCCCAGGCGGGTCACGGCGCCCAGCTGGCCTGGTGGGAGCTGTCGGACGAGGACCGTACGGCCTGGCGTGAGGCGGGCTTCCCGCTCGCCGTCCGCACGGCCCGCCCGGCGCAGTGGGAGCGGCTCATCACGAGCAAGCTGCCGTTGGTGCGTGACGCGGGCTTCACGGAGATCGCACCCGGGCTGACTGTCGCGGTCGAAGGAGTCGACCGCGTCCACGCTCTGCCGCGCCGGGAGCACTGAGACCTCATTCCGGTCCTGGGCGAAGCCCCCCGCGTCGAACGGTCCCGGCGTTGAACGGCCCTGCCGTCCCGTACGTACCTTCCGGCGTCGGCCGAGTGTCGGTCCAAGCGCGCGTATCAGTCCAAGCGCTGGTCCAGGTGCCGGCCCGAAGTACTGGCCCAAGTGCTGGTTCCCAACGACCGGTTGGCGTGTCCCGGGAGGCACCTTTTGCGGCGTATCAACGGTACGGCCCTCGTCGTCGTGGCGCTCCTCGGCACGCTCGACGCGCTCCCGTTCCCCGTGTGGTCGTACACCGGCCGCGCCGGCCCGGGTCCTGCCGACCTCGCCGCCGGGACCGTACCCACGCGTTGGGGTCTGCTGACCGCCTCCGACCGCGACCTGCTCGTCCGGTTGCGGCTGGCGGGGCTGTGGCAACTGCCCGCCGCTCGGCAGGCACGTGAGCGTTCCCCCGGCGGCGCGCTGAAGGAGGCCGCCGACCAGCTGATCACCGGCCACACCGGCCTCGACAGGCGGGTACGGGTGGTCGCGCGGGACCTCGGCGTCGAACTGCCGGGCCGGCCGACCGCACAGCAGCGGGGCCGGCTGCGGCAGCTGACCGCCGCGAGCGACGAGGACTACGAGAAGGTGTGGGCGGACCTGCTGCGCTCCGCGCACGGCACGCTCTTCCCGGCGATCGGGGCAGTACGGAACGAGACGCGCAACTCGCTGGTACGGCAGCTCGCCTCGGCTGCCCACCAGGTCGTGCTCGACCACATCACGGTGCTTGAGACGTGCGTGGGTCGCTCGTCCGAACCTCAAATGTTGCTCTGAACGTCCCCGTCGACGGGTTCGGCCCCGGTTTCCGGGGCCATCACTCCGGCACGCCGGAACGACAGGTTCGTCGAAGGAGACGCCGCACAGGTCCTGGTGAAACCGTGGTGAAGGAGGGGGACCATGAAGCACTTGGGTACGGGAATCGGCTGGCGGCCGGAGATCGCCGACGCCGTGGAACGCATGCCCGGCATCGACTGGGTCGAGGCCGTCGCCGAGAACGTCTGTCCGGGACATCTCCCCGAATCGCTGGTACGGCTGCGCGAGCGCGGCGTCACCGTGGTTCCGCACGGGGTGTCGCTCGGGCTCGGCGGCGCGGAACGCCCCGACGAGGCGAGGCTCGCCGACCTGGCGGCCCGTGCCGAGGCCCTCGGCTCCCCGCTGGTCACCGAGCACATCGCGTTCGTCCGGGCGGGCGGGGCGCTCACCGCCTCGCCGCTGCTCGAAGCCGGACATCTGCTGCCCGTCCCCCGCACCCGGGACGCCCTCGACGTCCTGTGCGCGAACATCCGCATCGCCCAGGACGCGCTGCCCGTGCCGCTCGCGGTGGAGAACATCGCGGCGCTGATCTCGTGGCCCGGCGAGGAGATGACCGAGGGGCAGTTCCTGTACGACCTGGTCGACCGCACCGGCGTACGCCTGCTCATCGACGTGGCCAACCTCCACACCAACCACGTCAACCGCGGCGAGGACCCCGCGCAGGCCCTCGACGAACTGCCCGTCGAGGCCATCGCGTACGTCCATGTCGCCGGGGGTTTCGAGCGCGACGGCGTCTGGCACGACAGCCACGCGCACCCCGTGCCCGATGTCGTCCTCGGCGTTCTCGCCGAACTGGCCTCCCGGGTCCGCCCGCCGGGCGTGCTCCTGGAGCGCGACGAGAACTTCCCCGAGCCGGCCGAACTGGAGCGCGAGCTCACGGCGATACGGGAGACGGTGGAGAAGGGGGCCATGACCGCAGGGGCCGCCGCGACCGCGAAGACCGGTGGTACGCCGCCGGAGACCGGTGACGCGCCGGAGACCGGCCCGGCCCGCCAGCGCCTCGCCCTGACGCAGGCCGCCCTGCTGTCCGCACTCGTCGCCGGGACTCCCGTGCCCGAGGGGTTCGACCGGACGAGGCTGGCCGTGCAGGCGCGGGCTCTGGCGGGGAAGCGGGCCGACGTCGTGGGCAAGGTCGCTCCGGAGCTGCCGGAGATTCTGGCGGGCTCCTACCGGAAGACCTTCCTGGCGTACGCGCACAGCCACCCGATGACCGACGGCTACCGGCGGGACGCGCTGGACTTCGCCGAGTACGTGCTGTTCGGCGGGCACCTCGACGACCCGGACGTACGGCGGGGTCTGAGCGACTGGTGGCTGGAGCGCTCGGGGCCCGCGCCACTGTCCCGGCGCCCGGCGGCCCGCCTGGCCCGCGCCACGCGACGGGTGCTGCTGAGGCGCTGAGGGCCTGAATCGCTGAGGTGCTGAGAGGCTGAGGTGCTGAGAACGGGTCGATGACTGGCGTGGACCGGGAGCGTAGAAGATCCCTCGTACCCCTCGCCGCACCCGTATCGCGGTTGGCGTACTCGGCGAAGTAATATGCCAACCCATACCAGAAGCGCACTAACGTGCGGTGCCGCATCAGGAGGCACCATGCGATCCATCAACGGCCGGGGACTGTTCAGCGGCACCGGGCTCATCATCACGGGTCTGGCGGTGACCCTCGTGGCGCTGGTCTTCCCGATCTGGTCGTACGCCGACCGGTCGGGCACGGGCGTGGACACGCTGAACGCCACGACCGTGTCGACGAGGTTCGGCCCGCTGTCCGCGCTGGACCGCGAGTTCGTCACGAAGGTCCGGCTCGCCGGCCTGTGGGAGCTGCCTGCCGGCCGGCAGGCCGCGGAGCGCGGCACCACCAAGGCCGTACGGACAGCGGGCGAGCACCTCGTCGAGGGCCACGCGTTCCTGGACGAGCGCGTACGCGACGTGGCCGCCCAACTCGGCCTCGAACTGCCCAACCAGCCGAGCGAACAGCAGCGGGCCTGGCTCGCGACGCTGAGCTCGGCGCACGGCAGGCAGTACGACACGCAGTTCGCGAACATCCTCCGCGGCGCGCACGGCAAGGTGTTCGGCCTGGTCGCCCAGGTCCGTGCGAACACCCGCAACTCACTCGTCCGCGGCCTCGCCGACGACGCGAACACCACGGTGCTCGACCACATCACGGTCCTGGAGGCCACCGGCCTCGTCGACTTCGACGCCCTGGCCCGTGACGCGGCCTCCGCGAGCGCGCCCCCGCTCACCGTCTCCCCCGCGCCGCCCGGCCCGGAGGACTCGCCCAGC
>NZ_LIPP01000033.1 GCF_001418335.1 Streptomyces aurantiacus
GATGTCGGCGGCGGTGACCAGGCCGGGACCCTGCTTGCGCAGGTACATCACGACCGGCTCGTCCTGCTCGCTGCTGACGACGAGCTGCTTGATGTTGAGGATCAGGTCGGTGACGTCCTCCTTGACGCCCGGCACGGTGGTGAACTCGTGCAGAACGCCGTCGATCCGGATGGACGTGACCGCCGCGCCCGGGATCGAGGACAGGAGAGTGCGGCGGAGAGAGTTGCCGAGCGTGTAGCCGAAGCCCGGCTCCAGCGGCTCGATGACGAACCGGGAGCGGAACTCGTCGACGACTTCTTCGGTCAGGGACGGACGCTGAGCAATGAGCACGGGGTCTTGCCTCCACTTTTCGGCGCCCGCTATTTGACGCCGTAGACACTACGAAGGGTACGACGTGCCGCGGCCCCGGCAGAGACCGAACCGCCCGACCCCCCGACTCGGGGGAAGCACCGGACGCGGCTTCCGGTCGACGAACACGTGCACGGCCGGTGCCGGACCCCGCAGATACGTCAGATACGTCCACTCGGACGGTCAGATGTCCCGGAAGAGGCCAGGTGGCCTCGGAGCCTGGCACGCTTGGCGGATTCGCGTCGCTGACCTGCGCAGATGACCTTTCGGCTGTTTCACGTTCGTGCTCGTTGACATGTCCGGAAGTCCCAGAAAAGTCCCAGAGGGCTCCCAGTGCGAAGGGCGGCCTTCGGGCTCTGGTGAGGGTGAGGCAGCGCGGTGTGGTCCGGTTCATGTGCGTCGAAGGCCCGCCTTGATCGAACGGCATCACAGACTCCTCGAAAGGCCCCGTTGCTGACGAAGGTGCTGGAACCTGGACGTCGACTGACTGGCGCTCGGGTGACGCCTTGCGGGATCGTGGGTCTCTGATGAGCGACGACGACTCTGCGTTCGCCGGCGGCAGTGAGTCGGCGGTGCCTGTCGTGCCTCGGACGCCCTACAACGAGTGGCCTGTCTCACACACCCGGAGGGCGGAGACTCGAGAGCTGGGCGAGTGGCTCGTCGCCGAGGGGCGCGATCGGATCAATGATCCCGATGACGACGAGGTTGCGAAGTGGCGGCGCGTCGTCGACTACGCGAAGCCGCACGGTTTGGAACCGGTAGATAAACGCATCGGGTGCTGTGCTCCTACGCCAACTCGGTCTGGGGTGGGCGCGCGGGTGTGTCGATGTGAGTTACTGCCAATCATCTCAAAGTGACGAAAGTGCTTCCGGAATGTTCCGGGTCGGCATACTCTGCGGGAATTACCGCACGTCAGACCGCAGCGGCCTGAAGCGCGGCGGAGGTGTCATGGGTGGGGACCCGTATGTGATGGCAACGGTTGACGAACGTGGGGGGCCGGCAGCGTCATCGACGCCATGTGACAGATCGCAGGTGCCTGATCCTTACGGTGATCGGGCCCTACTGACTCCTGTCATGACGAAAGGCTACGACGCCGTACCCGACGAAGAACGGGATCGGTTGCGGAGCTATCTCGAAGCGGTTGTCGCGGCCCGCCCGGCGCCCGTGCACACCACCGTCGCCTTCAACGCCGTGTACTTCGGGTACGAGGTCGGCGGCGACGGCTACGGCGGCAGCCCGCTCTGCGTCGACGACTTCCCTGTGATCACCTTCGGAGAGTGCGCCCCCGTGCTCCCGGTCGGTGCCATGGTGTGTGTCGCCACCGGATCGGACCCGTTGTATGCCGAGATCGTCTATCGGGAGGGTGCCCACCCTGAGATGGGCACCCTCGGCGACGTACCGGCCTGGGTGTCGGGGGCGCCTGCAGGAGCCGAGGGCCGGGGGAGGCCGGGAGACGGCGCCGCACCACGGCGAAGGGAACTCCTGGTCCTGGACCTTGATGCCTTTGGCCCGGCTCTGAGCCTTTCATCGGCGCAGCTTCACCGCTTACGTACGCGCCGGCGCTGGATCAACGAGGACGGGCATGTCGTCGTCGACGTCCGGTACCCGTCCCCGGAGGCAGCCCGGCGCGACGACCTGACGGCCTATGCGGACCATCTCCTGACGACGGCACGGGAGCAGCTGCTCAGCCCTCTCGTACCCGTGTCTCTCGCTGCGCTGGTGGGCGGCACGCGCGACGACGACTTGCGGGCGGGGCTGCTTGGTCTCCTCGGCACGGTGCGGGGTGTGCTCAACTCCATCGCCGCCTTACGCACATGGGGTGACTACGCGATGACCCGGACATCCCTTGCGGACTGCTGGCGCAACTCCGGGCCGCTGGGCGGCGATGACCTCAGGTCGCTTGCCGCGGCGGTCGAACGCGCGGCCACCCCGGGGAGGCGGCGCTACGGCCTCACCACGCCGGTCACCGTGTACACAGCGGTCGGACCGCGGCTTCGCGGGTTCCCCGGGGCGGCGGAACTTCTCAGGGGAGTGGGGTACGCAGCAGCGGTGTGCCGGGCGAATGTGGCGCTTGCCGACGTCGTTCAAGGGGAGAGCGACCAGGGCCTGTTCGAGAACGGCTCTCGGATCACGCTCGACGACGCCTTCGAGGGCGGAGGAGTGTGGCGATCCCATCATCCCGGTGATGCAGAAGTGCCCGGAGATCCACTGACTCCGACCGGACGCGGCTGGACGTCCGCGTTTTCCGCGCCATCGGAGCCGGAAACAGAGTCCGAGCCGGTCGATCTGCCCCTGCCCGACGGCGCCTTTCTCGGCACCGGCGATCTCCTGCGGAGCGACGCGCAGGAGATCGTCTGGCGGGCACCCCTGCGGCTGGCGCAGCTCATCGACGGCTGGTTCCCCGTGCATCCGTACGTCGCCGAGGAACTTCGCCGGTCTCACGGTGCGTACCCCACTGTTCGACTCGAACTCAACCATGCTGGCGAGGTGTTGGACGAGAAGGAGGCGGTGCAGGACGTCACGGTCGAACTCGTCGACGACTCGGCCCGGTTGACCGGAATAACCTGGCCCGGCGGCTTCTTTCCCGGCCTGATACTTGAGCTGTGTCGGCTCCGTGGTGGTTCGGTGATCCACTTGACCACGATACGGCTCAGGGAACGGGCGCAGGTCGGCGACCGTGCGACCGGGCACTGTTACGACCCTTGTGTGCTCACGAGGGAGGATGTCCCAGGAAGTGACCGCCACGGTGACAGCGCGGTCAGGCTCGGCCCCCGGCAGTTGGTGATGCGCACCGTGCGCCGTTGCGGCCTGCTCACCCTGGATGGCCATGCGCTGATGGATCGTTCGGTCCTGCCGAGCGCGATCTACGGGCGTCGGCCGACCCGGTCACAGGCCGCCGCGTTGGAATCGGCCGTCTCGGAACTGCTTGCGGAACGGCTCCTGGAACCGGCCCTCGGGAGCCGAGACGCTTGGGGCCAGCCGCATTTCCCGCCGTGCGACGGACAGCGGACCATCGCTCTCATCGGCTACTGCCCTGCCCTGCCGCGGGTGATACGTCCCTGGGGCGACAGCGATCCGGGTGGTGAGGGGCTGCGGGACGTCCAGTTCGTCCCCGGCCATCTGCGCCGTCTGCGACCGGGTTGCTCACCCAGTGACGTTCAGCGTGCGGCCTTTCGGGAGCACTGCCGCGGGCTCGGCAAGGCGGACGGCTGGGAATTGCCCCACGGGTACACGTTCGTCACCGAGCACACGCGCGGCCGCTGATCCGTCACAGCTTTTGCGTGTCCACGGGTCCGGCCAGCCCCCCTTGCTTCTTCTTGGTGTTTACAGAAAAGGAGTACGCGTACATGCAGGACCGCTACCGCGTCGTCACGGGACCACCGTGGTCCCCGTCGAATGTCTCGGCCCAGGACCTTGAGGGCCTGGCCGCGGCGCTCAACGCCTTGGAACCCCCGGCCGTCGCCGCCCTGAACGACCTCACGGTCGACATGGTGGAACTGGCCTTCAACTCCCTGCGACCGAAGGACCGACAGGAGTTGCTCGGCAGCCTGGGCATCCGTATGGCGGCCCCTCGGCGGGTGAGCAGTGCTCTGTGCCAGGACGTTCTCGCCAGGCTGCGGCGTGAGGCGCGGCAGCACAATTGCACATGCGGGATCAAAGGACTGACGGTCACTGTGATGAGTCAGGTGGGCAACCTGGTCCTCGCGCAGGCCGGTGAGACGGGGCCCGACCCTGTCGCCCGGTGGGGCACGACGCTCGTCCGGGCCACGGTGTTCGCATGGTGCAACGCCTCCGTCGCCGACGCCCACATTCTTGCCTGGGCGGCGGACCAGGACTGGTTCGCGCTGACGGCCGATGACAGGCAAACGACTCAGCTCGCCGCTGTCGGTGCAGTGGCGCGGTCCATCGTGGAGGCGAACCCGGCCTTCGCCCCCGGAGCAGCGGAAGACGACGAGCCGCCGCTCGCGGGCGACGGAAAGCCTGTGCGTGCAGCCGCCGACCGGTCGGGCATGAATACCCCCGCCTCCGAACTCGTCGTACCCGGCCCCGGCGCTTCTCACGGTATGAGCGCTACGGCGTCCGACGGCGCCCGAACCGACGAGGAGGCGGACCCGGAGACGGCCTGCCGACAACTGGAGTCGGCCCTTGCGCAAGCCCGGCAATCCGCGGAGAAGGTGACCAGTGCGGTCGTGGACGGTTGCCCTCCGTCGGACGAGGACCTGGCTCCGCTGGCCGCGCTGGGTGCCGTCTTCGACAACGTCGACGCGGTGCTCCGCGTGGCGGGGATCGAAGGGGTACCTCGCCGCCTGGAGGACTTGACGTCCGCCGCACGCGCGCACCATGCGGCGCACGAGCGTGACCTCCAGGCGCGGGAACTGCTGCGGGAACTGCTGGATGTCGCCTCCCGTCCGGACAGCTCCGCCGCTGCCGGCACTGCCGCCGAGGCCGTGCGAGGCGCGGCCCGCAGCCTGCTGGACACACCGGTGTGGGAGGAGTCGAATAGGGAGGAAAGTGCCGCGCTGGCCGCCTTGGCCCGGCTCATCAGACTGGGGCGGCAGACGGATGCCGCCGCGGAGATTCTGGCTCTGCAGGCGCAGGTCGTGCAGGTGATGCCCACGTGTGCCATGGCGGTGGTCATGGCCCCTGACCTGGCCTTGGCCGAGTCGGAGAGCGCCGGCCGCGAATCCGCCGGGGGCCAGGCGGGCAGCATCACCGAGTCCGCCGCCGCCGAGACGACCGTGGAGTACGAGGCCGTACAACCAGCCGACCGGACAGAGACAGAGGAGACCGGCGGCCACTCCACCGAGGACGCTGCGCGCCACTTCACCCTCGAACCGGAAGTCGCCGCGCCCGCCCCGACGACGGCCCTGGAGTCGGTCCGCGCCGGCGACGCACGGGCCACGCCCTCTGTCGACAGTCACCCGGCACCCCACCCGGGCCCGGATACGCCCGCCTCGGCCCCCGCCGCACCCACGATGCGTCCCAGCGAGGACGTGCCTGTCCGAGAAGCAGCCCCGTCTACAGAAGACGACACCGACGAGGCCACAGTCGAGCAGGCCTTGGCACAGCTGGTCCTGGACCGGCGCTTCGGACTTGCCCACCATCTGGCGAGGGCCGTCGGCCGCCCAGAGCCCCAGGTGGCGGTGTTGCGCCTGGCAGGTGCCGCTGCGCTGCTCACCTCCGGTGACAGCCAGGGCGCCCGGCTGACGGCGGACCTGCTCCAGGAGTACGGCGCATACGCGGGCCAGGACACGGAGGGCAGCGAACTCCTGCTGCTGCCCGCCCTGCTGCGTAGCGCACTGATCACTGGCGACCATTTGGCAGGCGCTCAGCTCAAGGCACTGGTGCCCCGGCTTCCGGACCGGCTCGGGGAGGCGGCGACCGCCGTCGCCGACCGTGCCCTCAGCGGCGCCCTGATGATCGCTTCCCCGTTGGTTGCCGATACCTCCCGAAGCGAGGCCCGGCTGCGGGAGTTGCGCAAGCACAGCAGTGCCCTGCTCGCGCCACAGAGGCTGCGGTTCGCGCGGGCGACGGAGATCGCCAAGCGTTGGCTGGCCGACGACGGGATGCTCGGATCGATGCTCATGACCGTCGTCGGCGACAACCGCGAAGCGATGCAGCAGGTGCGTGAGCAGACCGAGCGGCTATCGAAGATGGCCGAGGTCAACAGCGAGATCGAGCGCATGGACCGCAAGCACCGCTCGTCCAGCGGCAAGCCGCTGCAAGGCTCCGGGCGGCAGGACCTGGTGCATCTCGTGGAGCGAACCGTCAGCCTCGTCAAGGAGTGGTGCCTGGCGGTCGACGGCACCCGCCGCGGGGACCGTTCCGACGGCAACCGTGCGGCCAAGGAGATCTCCTCCCTTCGCCAGTCCCTGCTGAACGGCAGGGAGGCGGCGCTGGGAGATCTGGAGCAGCTGGCGCGGCGCTCGGACGCTGTCTCGGCCGCAACGGCCTGGGCGGCACGCGCCTCGATGGAGGACCTGTTCGCTCTGCTGGCCGGTGACGCCCTGACCATGCGTTCCGGCGGTCCGATCGACCCGGAACTCGTGCTGAATGCGGAACTGCTGAAGGTGTGCGACACCCCTGACGAGCGACCGTCGCTCGATGAGCTTCTCACCGCGGTCGGCCGGAGTTGGCAGGATGCCTTCGACGAGCGGCTCTCCCACGACGCCTTCACCGCGGCCCGTACCATCGTCGAGTTGGCCGGACAAGGGCTGCTTCCCGCCGGCCGGGGCGGGGAGTCCGCCCTGCTCGTGGACACCGAGATCGACGACCGGGAGGCCGTCCGGCGCACGCACCTGCGCAAGGCACATGACGAGCTCGTCGCCGAGCTGCACCGCGCTCAGGCGGACGGTGCCGTGACCGAGGACCAGGACCTGGGCCTCCAGGAGCTGCTCGCCGACGCCCATGACCGCCTTGAAGGCCCCGAACGGCACGACCTGCTGGATGTGCGCCGGGCGCTCGACGCGGTACGGAGTAACCTGCCCGCCTTCCGGCAGCAGGCGGCCGACCGGATCCGCGCCCGGCTCGACGCCCTGGACCCCACCGGGGAGGAGCGGGCCCAGATCTTGCGGCGCCTGGAGACGAACGACCTGGCCACCGCTGCTGACCTCGTCTACTTCCTGGAGATCGGCGAACTCGTCCCGGAGATCGAGGGAGGCGAGTCCCACCTGCCCGACTTCTTCCCGGCCGTGCCCGACGGCCTGCCGGGAGGCATCGACCACGGCCTCATCGACCTGGTCCGGTCCGGCGGCAAGCATCCGATACTTCCCGTCCTGGACTACGGCGGCCTTTCCACCGACGAGGCGGCACTTGCGGCCGACGTCCTCGACGAGTGGCGCGCGCTGGCCGCCGTCGAGCGGAAAGACCGACTTCAAGTGGCTCCGACGCGACAGGTGCCGCCGCTCCTCAAGCTCCTCGGCTACGACGCCAAGAGCGCCAGGCCGCTCGACGACCGGTCCCAGCACCGGAGGGAATACCGTCTCTTCGAAGCAACCGGGGTGGAGATCAACGGCAGGGCGAAGGCGCCCGCTTTCGGCTCACAGATCAGGGAGCAGGGCGGTAATCTGCGGGTGATGATGGTCTGGGGCAGACCGCCCGCCAAGGTCGTCATGAGCTGGGCAGAGCGTGACACCAGCGATGTGAGCCTCCTCGTCGTCTACTTCGGAACACTGAGCCGTGAGGCCCGCGTCGAACTCGCCGTCGGCTCAGGTCGGTTGCAGCCGCTGCTGGTTGTGGACGATGCCGCCCTCGCCTACCTCGCTGCCCGCGGCAATCGCCAGGTCAGCACCGCCACGCAGACACTGCTGCCCTTCTCCGGCGTCAACCCGTACATCAGGGAGAAGCGCGGCCGGATCGGCGGCGAGATGTTCTACGGCCGTGACGCCGAACGCAAAAGCATCCTCGACCCGCGTGGCACCCAGGTCATCTACGGCGGCCGGGGACTCGGCAAGTCAGCACTGCTCGCCGATGCCGGGGAACGGTTCACGGACCAACGCCCCGGCTACCACCAGGCGGTGTACGTCAACCTCGACCAG
The DNA here is from genome assembly GCF_001418335.1 of Streptomyces aurantiacus. Taxonomy (GTDB): domain Bacteria; phylum Actinomycetota; class Actinomycetes; order Streptomycetales; family Streptomycetaceae; genus Streptomyces; species Streptomyces aurantiacus. Next base: position 7,887 of record NZ_LIPP01000033.1, read on the forward strand.
GAGAACATCGGCAAGGGAAGCTCGTTCGGGCCCGAGAGGCTCTGGAGCGTCCTGGGGCGGGAGCTGACCGAGGCGCAAGTACTCGACGACCGGCTGCAGGGGCGTAGGAAAGGGCAGGAGATCTCCGAGCGGGTGCGCGCCGGTATCCGGACCTGGCTGGACGGGGACTCGCGCCGCCGCCTGCTGATCCTGCTCGACGAGTGCGACCAGTTCTTCGAGGCGGACGCCCCGCGCTTCGACCAGACCAAGAAGCTCAAGGGCCTCGGGTCCGACACCAAGGACCGCGCCAAGGTCGTCTTTGCCGGACTGCACTCTGTGCAGCGATTCTCCAAGCTCGCGAGTAACGGGCCGTTCGGCCACCTCGCGCAGACCCCTAAGGTGATCGGCCCGCTGGCTCCCCAGTCCGCGGCCGAGTTGCTGGTCGAGCCGATGAGGGCGCTCGGGTTCGAGTTCAAGGACCTGGATCTCGTCAACCGGGTGCTCGGCTACTGCTCCTACCAGCCCTTCCTGCTCCAGATGTTCGGGCACCGGCTGGTCGAGCTGATGCACCGCAAGCGGGCGCGGCGCGGAGCCGAGGGACCCCCTTATGAGGTGGAGGTGACCGACTTCGAGGTCGTAGAGTCGGACGCCGCGCTCAGAGATGGCATCTCGGCGGCTTTCAAGGACACGCTGAGCCTCGACCACCGTTACGACGTGATCGCCAACGTGCTGGCGTACCACGCCCGTCATCATGGCCTGGAGGTTCGGCTGAGCGACACCGAACTGCGCGAGGAGTGCGAGACGTACTGGCGCAAGGGGTTCGAACAGCTCGACACCGAGGGCTTCCGCGCCTATCTCTCCGAGATGGTCGGCCTCGGTATTCTCGCGCCCAACCACGACGGCCTGGGTTGGCATCTGCGCGGCCCCAACGCCCTGCGCATGATCGGTACCTCCCACGAGGTGGAGGCCCGCCTGCTCAGGGCCGAACAGGACTGTGAACTCCAGGAGAGCATCGTGCAGGAAGGCCGCCCCGAGCTGCCCGACGGCCAGCCGGCTCCACTGACCAACGCGCAACTTGACGATCTTCTGGGTGAACGGTCCAGCCGGACCAGGGTCGTCCTCGGCACATCCGCCACCGGAGTCACCGACGTTGCCCGGGCCTTGCGTACGATCGCCGGACCGATCGATGGCTGGACGCTGCCGCCCGTCGGCAAGCCCAGCGTCTACAAGCAACAGCTCACCGGCGGACGTCCCCGCGAACGACGTGTCGTCATCAGTGACTTCGTCAACTACCGGGACCCGGTGCGGCCTGCGACCTGCCGGGAGGCCGTCGATCTGGCCGAGACACTGCTGCCCGCCATCCCGGGGGTCACTCGCGCGGTAGTCCTCGTCACCGATACCACTCAGCTGGCCCTGTGGCGCCCCCTGCTGATGGGAAGCGAACCCACATCGGCCGTCCCGGTGGTGCTGCGCCGACATGACCGCCGCAGCCTGCGCGGCTGGGCTCAGCGTGTCAACATGTTCCATACGGAGGACCGTCTGGACCGTCTCCACGACCTGACCGGCGGCTGGCCGCTCCTGGTAGGACGAGCACATCGCCTGCACGGTGAACTGGGCGACCCTGACGACGTGTTGCGCCGTCTGGCCGGTCTCAGCGTGGACCGGACCGAGGCCAGGGCGTTCGCCGAGGCGACCGGCGTGTACGAGGACCCGCTGCTTGCCGCTGGCTACCGAGCCCTCGATGACGAGTTCAAGGACGGTCCCTTCGATCTGGAGGGCGCGGTGACCGCTGTGGCGCTCAAGATCGAGGACGAGGACGAGGCGCGGTGGATCGTCAACTGCCTCGACGCTCTTCAGGTATTCGACCGCGAAAACATCCACTTGCGTCTGGAACCGCTGTTGCGCCAGTGCATGGCGCTCCGTGCGTGACAGTGTGTGACACCGGTCCGGTCGTCCGTACGTTCGGGCGACCGGTCGTCTTTCACGGTCATCTTGCCGATAGCCGACCAGGCACGTCGTACGTATTCGATGGCGCGCTGCCCTGTTCACGCTGGCTTTCCTTACGGCCAAGGCCCTGGAGGCCAAGCGCACCTGCTCAGTCGATGTCCGGATCACCGGCCTCTTCGAGGAGGCGGGTGGCGAGGTCGTCGGCCCATCCCAAGGCCCAGACGCGGAGAGCGGTGATGGTGGCGTCATCGAGTCCATAGGCGGCGAAGGCTTCGTCGTCGGTCCACTCGGCGCCCGTGAGGTTCGACTGCAGGTCCTCGCGTTCGAAGCGGCCACGGGCGTGGCGGCGGCCGAACTCCTCCAGCTCGGCATCGGTCCAGCGGCGGGAGGCCGCGAACACGTCGATGAGATCGCGCGGCGCTCCGCGATCGGCGAGGGCGCGGACCTTGGTCCCGATCACGTCCTCCTCCGCGAGGACGGGCCCGTACGGGCTCTGGGCGACCGGCCGCCAGAAGATCTCCTTGAGGATGTCGACTTCGCAGCCCTGCCCCGTTGCTGGGTCAGTTACGGTGAAGCGGGCGGACAGCGGAGCGGTTTCCAGCGCGTGCACCTTCCAGCCGCGGGCTTCCAGTCCGACGCGGAGTGTGGCGGCGATGTCGGCCATGGGCGCCGGGTTCTCGGTGGCGACGTCGAGGTCCTGGCTGGGTCGGTTCACGAGACGGTGTGCCCGCACGGCGTATCCACCGGTGAGAACCAGGGGATACGGAGAACCGAGCGCGATCACATCCGCCAGGAGCCGCGTGTGCAGCTCCGGCATGTCCGTCACGCCGCTGCCCGGGTGCGGGAGGCGAGCTGTGGAAAAGCGTCTTCCCACACGGAGCGCACGCTGCGGCCGACGAGGGTGCGCAGCACCGGCCACAGTTGGAGGAGCAGGTCCTGGCTGAGGTAGCGGGGCAGGTCGTCGTGCAGGCCCTCGTGGAGGACGGTGCGGTACAAGCCCATACGCTGGCGAGGTTTGCTCAGGTCGTACGAGGTCATCCCCGACCAGGCCATGTGCAGTGGCAGCTCCACAGTCCCTTGGCTCGGGCCGTGCAACTCGTCCAGTGACTCCGGCAGCCGCCGCCGGAACTTCTCCCGGTACAGCGCGAGATCCGCGGCGACCGCGTCCGAGGGGTCGCTCGGCGCGGGTGCGGGGTGCTGCGGGTTCGAGGACATGTCTCCATTATGACGGCGGGGGAGCGGCAAGGGGCATGATGTGCGCTTGCGACCGCAATGAGCGGGACGGGCTCGCGCAGCGTGTCTGAGCGTGGGGGCAAGGCGGTGAGTCGAGAAACCCGCCCTGACTCGTGCTCGTCGATGGGCCACTCAGACCGACGTCCTGCCGGTGACGCGTCGCGTGGTGTGCCGGGTGATCCGTCCCTGAGGCCGAGGCGGTTTCCCGGCCGGCTTGAAAGTTTCTGAGAAGTCCCACAGGCGAAGCCGAATCCCCTCCGGGCCCGCATACATGTAGGTCAGAAGGGGCGTAGTGGCGTTGTTCCTGAAGACGCTCAGATGTCCCGGAAGATCTCGATCTGGGCCCCGACCGAGTTGAGCCGCTCGGCCAGGTCCTCGTACCCGCGGTTGATGACGTACACGTTCCGCAGGACGGATGTGCCCTCGGCCGCCATCATCGCCAGCAGGACGACGACCGCGGGGCGCAGCGCGGGCGGGCACATCATCTCGGCGGCGCGCCAGCGGGTGGGGCCCTCGACCAGTACGCGGTGCGGGTCGAGGAGCTGGAGGCGTCCGCCGAGGCGGTTCAGGTCCGTGAGGTAGATCGCGCGGTTGTCGTAGACCCAGTCGTGGATCAGCGTCTGGCCCTGCGCGGAGGCCGCGATGGCCGCGAAGAACGGGACGTTGTCGATGTTCAGACCCGGGAACGGCATCGGGTGGATCTTGTCGATCGGCGCCTCCAGCTTGGAGGGCCGGACGGTGAGGTCCACCAGGCGCGTACGGCCGTTGTCGGCGAAGTACTCCGGTGTGCGGTCGTGGTCGAGGCCCATCTCCTCCAGCACCGCCAGCTCGATCTCCAGGAACTCGATCGGCACCCGGCGCACGGTCAGCTCGGACTCGGTGACGACCGCTGCGGTCAGCAGGCTCATCGCCTCGACCGGGTCCTCGGACGGCGAGTAGTCCACGTCCACGTCGATGTTCGGCACACCGTGCACGGTGAGCGTCGTGGTGCCGACGCCCTCCACCCGGACACCCAGCGCCTCCAGGAAGAAGCACAGGTCCTGGACCATGTAGTTGGAGGAGGCGTTGCGGATGACGGTCGTGCCGTCGTGGCGGGCGGCGGCCAGCAGCGCGTTCTCGGTCACCGTGTCGCCGCGCTCGGTCAGCACGATGGGACGGCCCGGGGCCACCTTGCGGTCCACGCGCGCGTGGTACATGCCCTCGGTGGCCGCGATGTCGAGCCCGAACCGCCGCAGCGCGATCATGTGCGGTTCGATGGTCCGCGTCCCGAGGTCGCAGCCGCCCGCGTACGGCAGCTTGAAGCTGTCCATGCGGTGCAGCAGCGGGCCGAGGAACATGATGATCGAGCGGGTGCGACGGGCCGCCGTCTCGTCGATGGACTCCATCTCCAGCGCGGCCGGCGGCACGATCTCCAGATCCACGCCGTCGTTGATCCAGCGGGTGCGTACGCCGATGGAGCCGAGCACCTCCAGAAGGCGGTACACCTCCTCGATGCGCGCGACGCGGCGCAGCACCGTGCGGCCCTTGTTCAGGAGCGTCGCGCAGAGCAGCGCCACGCACGCGTTCTTGCTGGTCTTCACGTCGATCGAGCCGGAGAGCCGACGTCCGCCGACCACGCGCAGGTGCATGGGGCCCGCGTAGCCGAGCGAGACGATCTCGCTGTCCAGCGCTTCACCGATTCGAGCGATCATCTCAAGGCTGATGTTTTGGTTGCCGCGCTCGATGCGGTTCACCGCGCTCTGACTGGTGCCGAGCGCTTCGGCCAGCTGCGTCTGTGTCCAGCCCCGGTGCTGACGGGCGTCACGGATGAGCTTGCCGATGCGTACGAGATAGTCGTCTGCCATAACGGCAGGCTATCTCACATATGAGATGTGGCATCTCGGGGGGCCCGTTGGGGTGATGGTGTCTCAGCGGCGCTTGGGGCGCTTGCCGGCGCTGGTGGTGCGCCGCCAGCCGAAGGGGCCGGGGAGGTCCATCGAGGTGGTACGCCGTCCGGTGCTGCTGTGCGTGCGCCTGGGTCCGTTGCGGCCGCCCGTGGTGAGGGACCACGACTTCCGGTTGATGTTCAGCCGCACCCCGGGCAGGATCCGGAAGCTCTTGCGGAAGGTGAGGGGCATGCGTGCCTCCTTGTCGTCCGACGCCGGGTACCCCGAACACCGACCGCTACGCCAGGAGTTCCTGCCCCCTGAGCCTTCCGGAGATGGTCACGGGCGCCCCCGCGGTCCGGTGTCAGCCCGTCGGGCCTCGGCGTCGCGCAGACGGCCGGCAGCAGTGTGACGCCCCTCAGTCAGGGGATGGCCTTGAGGCTGAGAGGGTGGCTGGCTCCGGCGGGCCATCGTCAACGGCGTTCTGCGCAACCTGCCTTGCGGTCCGTACGAAGGCTGCCACCGAGCGGGACCGCGACTCGGCCGGCCAGGCCACCGCCAGCGTCGCCGGGTCGAGACCCTCGACCGGGCGGTAGGCGGTGTTCGGCCGGGGGAAACGCCGGGCCGCCCATTCCGGCAGGAACCAGACGACGCAGCCCACCTCGACCAGGCTGAAGATCTGCGAGACGTCCAGCGAACGGGCCCCGGGCCGCACCGGATCCCGGCCGCCCCTCTCGGCCCGCGTGCCGTCCGGCAGCGGGCGGCCAGCCAGGTCGGCCAGGCGCACGGTCGCCCGTGCGGCCAGCGGGTCGGTCGCGGCCAGTGCCACCACGCGCGGGCCGGTCAGCAGCGGTTCGACGTCCAGCCCGCGCTCGTCGAACGGTGTCGGCAACAGGGCCACGTCGGCGCGTCCGTCGTGCAGCGGCGGCACCTGCTCACCGGGCCCGCCGAACAGCAGCTTGACGGGCAACTCGTCGTACGCGTCCAGGATCTTTGGCAGCAGCCCGGCGTCGTAGTCGGCCCTGAGCGCCAGCCGGAGCACCGGTCGCCGTCCGGAGCGGCGGGCCCGGTGCTCGGCGGTGGCGACCGCGTCCAGGGCGACCCGGGCGTCGGCCAGCAGCGTCTCACCGGCCGGCGTGAGCGTGACCATGCGTGTCGTCCGGGTCAGCAACTCCACGCCGAGCTGCCGTTCCAGCTCGCGGATCGCGCGGGAGAGCGGCGGCTGCGCCATGCCGAGCCGTCGGGCGGCCCGCCCGAAGTGCCGCTCCTCGGCCACGGCCACGAAGTACCGCAGTTGCCGGGTCTCCAGGCTACTCATACCGCCAAGGTATCAATCGAGAGGGAGATGGTCTTTCCGCTCGGCGCCGGGGTTCGCCTTCACTGAGAGCGTCAGATCCGCAGCGAACAGCTAAAAGCTAAAAGCGAACAGCGAACAGCGAACAGCGAACAGCGAAAAAAGGGGAAAGCCATGATCGTCGTCACCGCTCCGACCGGCCACATCGGCGGCCAGGTGGTCCGCACCCTCCTGGCGGCGGGAACGCCGGTCCGCGTGGTGGTCCGGGACCCGGCGCGCCTCGCGCCGGACGTCGCCGAGCGGATCGAGATCGTACGAGGTTCGCATCGCGATCCGGCCGTTGTGGCCGAGGCGTTCGCCGGCGCGGACGCGGTCTTCTGGCTGGTGGCCGCCGACCCGCGGGCGGACGGCGTCGACGCGGCGTACTCGGGCTTCGCGCGCGCGGCGGTCGAGGCCTTCCGGACGCAGCGGGTCGGGCGCGTGGTCGGCGTCTCGGTGCTGGGGCGTGGCACGCCCGAGGTCAAGCAGTCCGGGGCAATCGCCGCGACGCTCGCCATGGACGACCTGATCGCCGCCACCGGTGTGTCGTACCGGGCCCTGACCATGTCGTACTTCATGGAGAACACGCTGTGGCAGGCCGGCCCGATCAGGTCCGAGGGCGTGTTCTACGGTCCGTCGCTGCCCGACCGGTCGTTCCCGCTGGTCGCCACCCGGGACATCGCCGCGGTCGCCGCCCGGCTGCTGCGCGACGACACCTGGACGGGGTCGGGGTTCGGGGAGGTGCCGGTGCTCGGCGCGGAGGACCTCACCCATGACGAGATGGCCGCGGTCATCTCCGAGGTGCTCGGCCGGCCGGTGCGCTACCAGCGGATCCCGGGCGAGGCGTACAAGGCGAACCTGATGCGGAACGGATACGCCGAGCCGATGGCGCGGGGCCTGCTCGACATGGCGCTGGCCAAGAACAACGGGCTGGACGCCGGCGTCACCCGCACCCCCGAGTTCACCACCCCGACCACGTTCCGCCAGTGGTGCACGGACGTACTGAAGCCGGCCGTGCGGAAACCGGCCGTCGACGCCTGATCCCGCAGACAGCGGTAGGTGAATCAAGCTCCTGCGGAAAGGGACGCGGGCCTGCGCAGCAGCCACTGCCCGAACGTCCGACGCGGGGGCCGCACCACCACGTTGCCGTGGGCCTTGTGCCCCACCAGCTCCACTCGCAGTGTGGTCGGTGTGTCCGAGGGCGTCCGGGTGCGGCGGTGTCTGAGCTTGCAGTGGACCAGGGTCAGGCCGTCGACATCGACCTCGACGCCCGGCCGCGTGATCAGCGTCAGGCTCTTCCCCGACATGGCCACGTCGATCCGCAGGGTGTCCTGCGTGATCACGGCCTCGGTGAGGTCGAGCGTCACGTCGCACCAGGTCACCGCGAGCTCCAACCGCCGCGGCAGCACCCAGCGGCCCGTCCGCTCGACCGCGCCGCTGAACACCTGCTCGATCCGGACGACGTCCTTGACCGCTGAGGCCTCCACCGCGGTGCCGTCGGCGGCGGTCGACACGGCAGGCAAGTCGGTGGTGAGCACGGCCAGTTCGCTCAGAGTCCGCGCCGACAGGGCGGTTTCCAGACGCTCGTCCAGCTCTTCCGCGGTCAACAGACCGTCCCCCGCCGCGATGCGCAGCACGTCCACCACCCGGTCCCGGTCCGCATGAGAGGCCCGCAGCTCGGGCGGCGAACCGGGGCCGGACTGCTTCCCGGTGGGTGAGATCTCTCCCGACATGCTTCCGTCCCGGTCCTGTCGAAGGTTTCCGCGACACGGGCAGCGACGCGAGTGGGCCAACGCTATATCGCGATACGGATTCCCGCTGGACCCGGTCGCGGAGAGGCCATGGGCAGCGCAGACGCACGGCATGCGGCACCCATCATGCCGAGGCTCTGCCGCAACAACAACCGCATGCCGTGGGCCGGTTGGCATCCTGAGCCTGCGGAGGAGCGAGGGCCGGTCGCATGCTGTTCCGTCCCGGAACCGACTTCGGCGACGGGGCCGTCCAGCTCCTGGACCGCGACACGGCCCGGCCCTCGATCGAGAAGGTCTACGACCGGGTCCGGACCGTCTCGGTCGCCTGGCCCGACCGTGCCGAACGCTTCTGGAACAACCGACTGGACGACGCCCCGCAGGCGCGCGGCGGCGCGACATCGCTGCGCCATGCCGTGCATCGCGCCCCGGACGGAGACATCACCGGGTACGCGCTCTACCGCATCAACGACGCGCGGGACCCCCTGGGCAATGACACGAGCGCGGTGCGCGTCGTCGAGCTGGCAGCCGCGACCCGGCAGGCGTACGCCTCTCTGTGGCGCTTCCTCGCCGGGATCGACCTGGTGCCGTGGATCGAGTACGAGGCCGCTGTGGACGAGCCGTTGCCGCACCTGCTGACCGAACCGCGGGCGGTACGTTCGACCGTGGTCGACCGACTGTGGGTACGACTGGTCGATGTCGACCGGGCCCTGGCCAGCCGCCGCTACTCCGCGCCGCTGGACGTGGTCCTGAACGTCGAGGACGACTTCTGCCCCTGGAACACCGGACGTTACCGGCTGCAGACCGAAGGAGACGCAGTCGACTGCGAGCGTACGAACGCCCCCGCCGACCTCCAGCTCACCGCAGCCGAGCTGGCAGCGGCCTGACTCGGCGGCACCACACTCGCCTCCCTCGCGGCCGCTGGCCTGGTCCACGAACTGCGGCCCGGCGCGCTGGCCCGCACCACGCGCGCTTTCCGCACCGACCGCGAGCCCTTCTACCCCGGCGGCTGGGCATTCCCCGCCTACTGACCACACCCCGCAGGCGTCCAAGAAGTCCAGGCCAAAGGTGCTGAGCGCGGAGATCGCCCTCCGCTGACATGCGCTGCTGCTCCCGCAGGACCGTTTATGATTTGGGCGTGTCATCCCTCGGTGCCGGTCCGGATCCGCGTGCCGGCGACGTGCCTGATCGGCGGATGCCTTTCGGGGTGGACCGGGTGATCATGTGGTTGTCGTTGTGGTGGATGGCTGGTCCCCTCATCTTCTGCACTCCGGCGATCGTCCGTGCCATGGGCTTTCCCTGGGTGATGGAGGAGTTCGGCAGCGTCTTTTGGTGGGCCGCTCCGACTGGCGCGATGGTCGCGCCGATCACGGGGCTCGTGGTGGCGCACAACGGACGTCGACGGAAGGCCCTCGGACGCTTCATCGTCATGACGACGCTGTCCAGCGCGCTGATCCTCACCTACTGGGTCTTCGGCGTACTGCTCGCCGAATGTCCTGATGGCTATCACTGCTAGGCCGCCTGGCCGTGCTCGTCCATCAGTTCCGCCCAGTGCCCGCCGTAAGGCACCCCGAAAGGCTCGAAACTCCATGCGCTTCACCGCTGAGGCATTGTCTGACGGCGTCCGCGAACAGCTTTTTACCCTCGGTGACGTTCCCGGTGTGCTGTGGACGCCGGAGGATGCCGCCGGGACTCGTCCCCTGATTTTGATGGAACACGGTGGCGGCCAGCACAAGAAGGCCCCTGGCATCGTGTCTCGTGCGCGCCGATTCGTGGCCGAGTGTCAGTTCGCGGTCGCGGCCGTCGACGTGCCAGGCCATGGCGACCGGCCGAAGGATGAGAAGTGCGACAGGATCGCGACCGAGAACCAGGCCCGTGTGGAGGCAGGAGAAGAACTGGCTCCGCTGATCGCCGGTTTCCAGGCGCTTGTAGCTCGTCAGACCGTCCCGGAATAGCGGGCGGTCCTGGACGCGGTCCAGGAACTCGACCACGTCGGTACTGGCCCGGTGGGCTATTGGGGCGTGTCGTTGGGTTGCGGACTCGGCGTTCCGTTCGTTGCCGCCGAACCCCGGGTCCGCGCTGCGGTGCTGGGCCTGGGCGGGGCGTTGGCAACGGCCGAGGTTGCCGCGCGGATCACCGTCCCGGTGGAGTTCCTGGTGCAGTGGGACGATGAGCGGGTGCCCCGGACCCAGAGCTTGGCGCTGTTCGACGCCTTGGCCTCAGCCGAGAAGACGCTGCACGCCAACCCCGGCAAGCACGGGGAGATCCCTGCATTCGAACTGGACAGCACGCTACGGTTCTTCGCCCGGCATCTCGACAGGAGGATGTGATCGGGCCGGTGGTTTCGGCCCGGTGAGGCGGACTTCGAGGGTAGCGACGCGTCGGTCCTGGAAGCGGAGAGCGGATCGGGCGGTCCGGGGCGCTTCCGCGGTGTCGATTCTCCGTGCGTGGGCCCGCACCTCACGCAGCCGTGGCCCTCCGCGTCCTCGTCTCGCGCACCCCGCGCAGCGCGCCCGACCAGGCGGTCACCTGGTCGAGCATGCCGTGGACCGCGGTGTCCAGGCCGTCCTGGGGGAGGAACGTGCCCGTGTGGAACGAGGGGAGCGTCGAGATGGTGGGCTGGGTGCGGACCGTGGCCACCTGCAGTTCGGCGAGGACGAGGCGCAGTGCCTCGGCGGCCCGGACCCCGGCGGCCCATCCGCCGTAGCTGATGATCCCGGCGGCCTTGTCGTTCCACTCCCGGTAGACGTAGTCCAGGGCGTTCTTCAGCGCTCCGGGGAACGAGTGGTTGTACTCGGGGACGAGGAAGACGAAACCGTCGAAGCTGTCGACGAGTTCGCCCCAGGCGCGGGTGTGGTCGTGCTGGTACTGCTGGAGATTCGGGTTGCCCGGCTCGTCGAGGTTGCCGAGGCGATGGTCGGCGATGTCGACGAGTTCGTAGTCGGCGCCGCCGTGGGCACGGGCGGCCTCCAGCGCCCAGGCGGCGATCTGGTCGCCGCGGCGACCGGGGCGGGTGCTTCCGAGGACGAGCGCGATGCGGAGCGGCATGGTCTTCCTTCCGGTGGAGTTGTCACGTCAACTCTAGGTCGGAGGGTGTTGATGTGACAACTCCGCTGGTCCCGGTATTCTCGACGGCATGACGGAGCCTCGATCGCTGGAACCCGACGAGTGGGAGTTCTGGGACACCTGGATGCGCGCGCAGCGCCTGCTCGCCAGGGAGCTGGAGCGCGGTCTGCAGCGTGACTGCGCCGTCTCGAAGGCCGAGTTCAGCGTGCTGGTGACGCTGTGGAGGGCTGCCGGTCCCGAGATGCGCGTCGGTGAGCTCTCCGAGTCGCTCGACTGGGACAAGAGCCGCGTCTCACATCAGCTGACACGCATGGAGAACCGCGGCTTCGTCAAGCGCACCCAGTACGGGGCCGACGGCCGCCGCGCGGGGATCGGGCTGACCGCCGAGGGCCGCCGCGCCGCGCAGAGTGCACTCCTCGTGCACGCCGGGAACATCCGCCGCCACTTCCTCGACTCGCTCACTCCTGAGCAGGCGTCGGTCATCCGGGCGTGGAGCGAGCAGGCGGTCGACGGACTTGCGTCGCGTCGCGGCGAGGGCGTCGGCGACGGTGCGTCCTAGTTTGCGCGAGGGCTGAGCGGCCACCCGGTCCGGAGTGTCCATCGATGTACTGCCGAGACATCCGCCGACGTCCTGCCGACGTGCTGCACATCGAGTGGCTCGGCCCCGGCCCGGTTCCGGCTCGGTTCCGGCCCGGCTCCGGATCGCTCCGGCCTCCTGGATGAGGGCTGCGCCAGGCAAGTGGAGGCATTGCAGCACCCTCCGGGCATGACCGTCCGCCGGTCATGTACTAGAGTTATCTCGACATCGAGATATCTGCCGAGGCGTGCCGCAGCCGCCCGGACCGGTAAGGGTTGTAAGGGTTACCTAACTTAGCCTGACCTTAGCGGATCGGCCAAGAGGGTATGGCGGCAGGATGCGGTGGTACGCGCACATGAATGAAGGAGACTGTCGTGTCGGCGAACAGCTTCGACGCCCGTAGCACGCTCAGCGTGGGCGACGAGTCGTACGAGATCTTCCGGCTGGACAAGGTGGAAGGCTCGGCCCGCCTTCCGTACAGCCTCAAGGTCCTGCTGGAGAACCTGCTCCGTACCGAGGACGGCGCGAACATCACCGCCGACCACATCCGTGCTCTCGGCGGATGGGACTCGCAGGCCCAGCCCAGCCAGGAGATCCAGTTCACGCCGGCCCGCGTGATCATGCAGGACTTCACGGGCGTGCCCTGTGTCGTGGACCTCGCCACCATGCGCGAGGCCGTGAAGGAGCTCGGCGGCGACCCGGCGAAGATCAACCCGCTGGCCCCGGCCGAGCTGGTCATCGACCACTCCGTCATCGCCGACAAGTTCGGCACCCACGAGGCGTTCGCACAGAACGTCGAGCTGGAGTACGGCCGCAACAAGGAGCGCTACCAGTTCCTGCGCTGGGGCCAGACCGCCTTCGACGAGTTCAAGGTCGTCCCGCCGGGCACCGGCATCGTCCACCAGGTCAACATCGAGCACCTCGCCCGTACCGTCATGGTGCGGGGCGGCCAGGCGTACCCCGACACCCTCGTCGGCACCGACTCGCACACCACCATGGTGAACGGCCTCGGCGTCCTCGGCTGGGGCGTCGGCGGCATCGAGGCCGAGGCCGCGATGCTCGGCCAGCCGGTCTCCATGCTCATCCCGCGCGTCGTCGGCTTCAAGCTGACCGGTGAGCTCAAGCCCGGCACCACCGCCACCGACCTGGTGCTGACCATCACCGAGATGCTCCGCAAGCACGGTGTCGTCGGCAAGTTCGTCGAGTTCTACGGCGAGGGCGTGGGGGCCACGAGCCTCGCCAACCGCGCCACCATCGGCAACATGTCGCCGGAGTTCGGCTCCACCGCCGCGATCTTCCCGATCGACGACGAGACCCTGAAGTACCTGCGCCTGACCGGCCGCGACGAGCAGCAGGTCGCGCTCGTCGAGGCGTACGCCAAGGAGCAGGGCCTCTGGCTCGACCCGGCCGCCGAGCCCGACTTCTCCGAGAAGCTGGAGCTGGACCTCGCCACGGTCGTCCCGTCGATCGCCGGTCCCAAGCGCCCGCAGGACCGGATCGTCCTGGCCAACGCCGCCGAGCAGTTCAAGACGGACGTACGCAACTACGTCGACTCCGTGGACGAGGCGGGCGTGGAGTCCTTCCCGGCCTCCGACGCCCCGGCCGTCAGCCCGAACGGCGTCCCGTCCAACCCGGTCACCGTGACCGCCCCCGACGGCTCGACCTACGAGCTCGACCACGGCGCGGTGACGGTCGCGGCCATCACCTCCTGCACCAACACCTCGAACCCGTACGTCATGGTCGCCGCCGCGCTCGTCGCGAAGAAGGCCGTGGAGAAGGGGCTGACGCGCAAGCCCTGGGTCAAGACCACCCTCGCGCCCGGCTCCAAGGTCGTCACCGACTACTTCGACAAGGCGGGGCTCACCCCCTACCTCGACAAGATCGGCTTCAACCTCGTCGGCTACGGCTGCACCACCTGCATCGGCAACTCGGGACCGCTGCCGGACGAGGTCTCCAAGGCCGTCAACGACCACGACCTCGCGGTCACCTCGGTCCTCTCCGGCAACCGGAACTTCGAGGGCCGGATCAACCCCGACGTCAAGATGAACTACCTGGCCTCCCCGCCGCTGGTCGTCGCGTACGCCATCGCGGGATCCATGAAGGTGGACATCACCAAGGACGCGCTGGGCGCCGACCAGGACGGCAAGCCGGTCTTCCTGGCCGACATCTGGCCGACCGAGGCCGAGGTCAACGACGTCGTGGCGAACACCATCGGCGAGGACATGTTCAACAAGTCCTACCAGGACGTCTTCGCGGGCGACGCCCAGTGGCAGGCGCTGTCGATCCCCACCGGCAACACCTTCGAGTGGGACGCCGAGTCGACGTACGTCCGCAAGCCCCCGTACTTCGAGGGCATGGCGATCGAGACCAGCCCGGTCTCCGACATCACCGGCGCCCGCGTGCTTGCCAAGCTGGGCGACTCGGTCACCACCGACCACATCTCCCCGGCCGGCGCCATCAAGGCCGACACCCCGGCCGGCAAGTACCTCACCGAGCACGGTGTGGAGCGCCGTGACTTCAACAGCTACGGCTCGCGCCGCGGCAACCACGAGGTCATGATCCGCGGCACGTTCGCCAACATCCGCCTGCGCAACCAGATCGCGCCGGGCACCGAGGGCGGCTACACCCGCGACTTCACCCAGCAGGACGGCCCGGTGTCGTTCATCTACGACGCCTCGCGCAACTACATCGAGCAGGGCACCCCGCTGGCCATCCTGGCCGGCAAGGAGTACGGCTCCGGCTCGTCCCGCGACTGGGCCGCCAAGGGCACCGCGCTCCTCGGCGTCAAGGCCGTCATCGCCGAGTCGTACGAGCGCATCCACCGCTCGAACCTCATCGGCATGGGCGTCATCCCGCTGCAGTACCCGGCGGGCCAGACCGCCGAGACCCTCGGCCTGACCGGCGAGGAGGCCTTCTCCTTCACCGGCATCACCGAGCTGAACGACGGCACCACCCCCCGTACGGTCAAGGTCACCACCGACACCGGCGTGGAGTTCGACGCGGTCGTCCGCATCGACACCCCCGGCGAGGCCGACTACTACCGCAACGGCGGCATCCTGCAGTACGTGCTGCGCAGCCTGATCGCCAAGTAGGCCGAACCGGCCGAACGGCCGGTCGAGCAGGCGGTACCGCACGGCAGTTGAGGGGCCGCATTCCCGAAGGGGGTGCGGCCCCTCGCCGTTCGCCCCGCCGTTCCTCTGCCGTTCCCCTTGCCGTTCATTTCAGGACATGGCCCGGACCCAGGCGGAACACAGGGTTCTGCCAGGTGCGAGCGACACCATCGCCCCATGCCTGGCACCCGAAGCGAGCCCGTCCGCGTGCTGATCGTCGACGACGAACCCGGCCTCACCGAGCTGCTCTCCGTGGCCGTCACGGAGGCCGGCTGGCGGCCCTACCCGGTCGCGGACGGTCAGTCCGCGCTGCGCGTCGCACGCGCCCGCGCCCCGCACGCCGTCGTCCTCGACGGCATGCTGCCCGACCTGGACGGCATCCAGGTACTGCGCCGGCTGCGGTACGAGAACCCCAGGCTGCCCGTCCTCATGCTCACCGCGCGCGACGCCCTGGAACACCGCATCGACGGCCTCGCCTCCGGCGCCGACGACTACGTCACGAAGCCCTTCTCCCTGGAGGAGGTCGTGCTGCGGCTGCGCGGGCTGCTGCGGCGGTCGGGCGCCGAGGACGCCAGGTCCGGAGCCGGACCCGGTTCCCGGTCCGGTTCCCGGTCCGGGTCCGGGGCCGGGTCCGGGTCCGGGTCCGACGGAACGGTACGGGTCCTCGGAGAACTGGTCCTGGCCGAGGAGACCCGCGAGGTGCACCGCGACGGCAGCCAAGTCCAGCTCACCGCCAAGGAGTTCGACCTGCTCAGCCTGCTGCTGAGCCACCCGCGCCAGGTGCTGAGCAAGACACAGATCCTCGACCACGTGTGGAGCAGCTGCTTCGACGGCGGCGGCAACCTCGTCGAGGTCTACATCTCCAGCCTCCGCCGGAAGATCGACAAGGGGCGGACGCCGATGATCCACACCGTGCGGGGCGTCGGCTACGCCATCAGACCGCCGGAGGAGGGCAGATGAGGCCGCGGCTGCCGGATCGCCGCTCACTCCGTACCCGCCTGCTGCTCTACATCGGCGTGACCCTGGTCGTCGTATGCGCCGCGATGGCGCTCACCACCGTCCTCGCCCAACGCGCCTATCTGCTGGGCAATCTGGACCAGCGCGTCACCGACGCCGCCGAGCGCAGCCAGGGCGGGCTGCAGCGCCGGACGGGCGACGCCACGGACCTCGGGTTCCTGAACGAACGCGGCCACGCCGTCGGCACCCTCGCCGCCCGCCTCGGCGACGACGGGGACGTCGTCGCGGCCGAGGTCGTCACCGAGGACGGTCCGCGGCAGACCCTCACCGCGGCCCAGCGCACCGCCCTCGAAGGCATCGCCACCGACGGCTCCCCGCACACCCGTACGATCCCCGGTCTCGGCACCTACCGCGTGACCGCCCTCGACGGCGACGGCGTCCCCGTCCTCACCGGGCTCCCGATGGACGACGTACAGGACGTGATCGGCGGCCTGGTCCTGGTCGAGGCCGTCGCGGCGGGCGTCGGTCTCGCCGCCGCGGGCTGTGTCTGCGCCGTGGTGATACGCCGTCAGCTGCGGCCCCTCGGCCGGGTGGCCGCCACCGCCGTCGAGGTCTCCCGCGTCCCGCTGGGCCGGGGCGCGGTCACCGGCCTCACCCGGGTACGCGACCGCGACACCCACCCCGGGAGCGAGGCCGGGCAGGTCGGCGCCGCGCTCAACCGCATGATCGACCACGTCGAGTCGTCGCTCGCCGAGCGTCAGCGCAGCGAGGAACGCATGCGCCGCTTCCTCGCGGACGCCAGCCACGAACTCCGTACGCCGCTCGCGTCCATCGCCGGATACGCCGAACTCATGAACCGCGGCACCCAGCGGATCGAGCCGGCCCTGGCCTGGCGGCGGGTCTCCGCCGAGTCGGCGCGTATGACGGGCCTCGTGGAGGACCTGCTGCTGCTCGCCAGGCTCGACGAGGGGCGTCCGCTGCGGGCCGCCGAGGTCGACCTCGCGGCGCTGGTCGCCGAGGCCGTGTGGGACGCGCGGGCGGCGGGAGGCGGCCACGACTGGCAACTGGCGCTGCTCCTCGACACCCCCGCGCTCGTCCTCGGCGACGAGGCCCGCCTCCACCAGGTGGTGGCCAACCTGCTGGCCAACGCGCGGGTGCACACACCTGTGGGCACGACCGTCGTCGCCTCGGTGGAGGCCACGGAGGCCCACTGTGTCGTCCGCGTCCGCGACGACGGCCCCGGCATCCCGCCGCACCTGCTGCCCGCCGTCTTCGAGCGCTTCACGCGCGGCGACGTCTCCCGTTCCCGGAGCGGCCCCGCCGAGGGCGGCTCGGGGCTCGGCCTCGCCATCGTCGCGGCCATCACGGCGGCACACGGCGGCCGCATCGACGTCGAGAGCGAGCCGGGGCGCACGGAGTTCACGCTGACGCTGCCGCCGCCCACGGATGCGCCGTCGGTGACGCGAGGCGCGGGGCCGGAGTCCACCGCCCCGACCCACAACTTCAGGTGGGACTCAGGTCGGCGCCCCACAGTCGTCTCGCGCGGCCGTCCGCAAGGGACCGGCCCACGGCCAAGAGGGAGCCAGCCACGATGACCGAGCTCGACACGGGAGACACCGGAGCCACCGGAGCCACCGGAGCCACCGGAGACACCGGAGAACCCACGCCCCAGCAACCGCAGACCGGCCGGCACGCCCACGTCGGTCGCCGGAACTTCATGCGCAAGGTCTTCTTCGCCAGCGGCGCCACGGCCGTCGCGACGATGGGCGGGGCCGGCGCCTGGGCCGCCCTCGCCGCCGATGACACCACCGCCGACGGCACCGGCACCACCGCGTCGGCCGACCCGAGCGCCGTTCCGAGCGGAGCTCCGAGCGGCGGCCCCGGCGGCGGCACCGGAGGCCCCGGCAACCAGTCCATCACCGAGGACTTCCTCGGTCTGACCACCGACGGCAAGAAGATCGACGACCTGTTCACGATCCACTCCGAGGGCGTCGCGACCGCTCCGGTGATCGCCGCGGCGAACGCCTTCCTGGCCGGGCTGAGCGCCACGCAGAAGTCGTCGACGCAGTTCACCGTCCACTCCACCGAGTGGCGGCTGTGGAGCAACGTCGACGCGTACGACCGTCAGGGCGTGTCGATCGCCGACCTGTCGGACGCGCAACAGGCCCTCGGCAAAGCCCTGTTGAAGTCGGCGCTCAGCGCCGAGGGGCTGGAGACCACGGAGCGGATCCGCAGGATCAACCAGGCCGCGGGCGAGGCGATCGACAACACGGACGCCTTCAACGAAGAGGCCTTCTACTACACGGTGATGGGCACGCCGTCCGCCACCGAGCCCTGGGGCTTCCAGTTCGACGGGCACCACCTGGTCATCAACTACTTCGTCCTCGGCGACCAGATCGTCATGAGCCCCTGCTTCTGGGGCTCGGAGCCGACCGAGATCGAGATCGACGGCACGACCGTCTCCGTGTGCAAGGAGGAGGTGAAGGCGAGCCTCGCCTTCATCAACTCCCTCACCGAGGCCCAGCGGAAGGTCGCGGTCGAGTCCACGACCAAGTCGAACGAGTCGATGAAGGCAGGCGCCTTCTCCGACAACGCGGTCCAGGAGTACACCGGCATCCGAGGCAACACCCTCACCGGCGCCCAGAAGCTCAAGCTCCTCGGCATCGTCGAGGCCTTCGCGGGCCGCGCCAAGGCCGACGTCGCCAAGGCCCGACTTGCCGAGGTCCGGGGGCACTTGAACGACACGTACGTCACCTGGGCGGGCGGCATCGAGGACGACTCCGCCTTCTACGTCCGGGTGCACAGCCCGGTCGTGTGGGTCGAGGTGGACTGCCAGGCCCCCGGTCCGCTGGCCGGCGCGTACGGCGCCTCGCAGGGCAGCGGAGCGACCCAGATGCACGTCCATTCCATCATCCGCACGCCGAACGGCAACGACTACGGGAAGGAGCTCCTGCGACAGCACTACCTGACGTCACCTCACCACCGGTGACACGAACGCGACGTGACGTTCCCCGTCACAGCGAGGGCCGCGCCCGCCCGGGGGCGGCCCTCGCGCGTCAGCCGTTTACAGGCGTACCGGTCCGCGCTAGCTTCGACAGCACGTGAGGTGGGAGCGCTCCCACTCCAGGTGGACCGGAACCCGCCCGGGACCGCTCCCACCTCGCGCATCCGCACAGACATTCGTACAGACATCCGTACACGCACCCGACCCCACACGGCCTGTGGACGAAGGGACGGACACACCTGTCATGATCCTGACAACACCATCGACCTCCGCACCTCCCCGCCCCCCACGGCGGTCACCGCTCCCCGCCCGCGGCAGAGCCTTCCTCCTCATCCTGCTGGCCCTGGTCGTCACGGTCCCGGCTCTCGGCCTGGTCGTCTCGGCGGGCGGCGAGGCGGAAGCCCACGGCACGCCCATGAAGCCCGCCAGCCGCACCTTCCTGTGCTGGCAGGACGCACTCACCGACACCGGTGAGATCAAGCCGGTCAACCCGGCCTGCAAGGCGGCGCAACAGGTCAGCGGCACGACGCCGTTCTACAACTGGTTCTCGGTACTGCGCTCCGACGGAGCGGGCCGCACCCGCGGCTTCGTGCCCGACGGCGAACTGTGCAGCGGCGGCAACACCAACTTCACCGGTTTCAACACGCCGAGCGCCGACTGGCCGCTCACCCATCTGACCTCGGGCGCGACCGTCGACTTCTCGTACAACGCCTGGGCGGTGCACCCGGGTTGGTTCTACGTCTACATCACCAAGGACGGCTTCGACCCGACCAGGGCGCTCACCTGGGACGACATGGAGGAACAGCCGTTCCTGAGCGTCGACCACCCACCGCTCAACGGGTCCCCGGGCACGGTCGAGGCCAACTACTCCTGGACCGGCCAACTCCCGGCCGGCAAGTCGGGACGCCACCTCGTCTACATGGTCTGGCAGCGCTCGGACAGCGCGGAGACCTTCTACTCCTGCTCCGACGTCGTCTTCGACGGCGGCAACGGAGAGGTGACGGGCATCCACGAACCGGGCAACCCGACCGAGCCCCCGGCCGGCGCCTGCTCCGCCCCCCGCCGTACAACAGGCAGTTGGTCGGACGGGTACCAGTCCGAGGTGACCGTCACCAACTCCGGCGACGTACCGCTGCTCGGCTGGATGGTCGACTGGTCGCTGCCCGGCGGGCAGTCCGTCGACAGCCTCTGGAGCGGCAACGCCACGTACACCGGCCAGGACGTGATGGTCCACAACGCCGACTGGAACGGGTCGCTCGATCCGGGGGAGAGCACCACGTTCGGATACGTCGTCCAGGGCTCCGGAGGTGATACGGCGACCGCCCTGGCGTGCCGGCCGGGCTGATCCAAAAACACCCGAGCCCGGAATCCCCCGAAACCAGGAGCGCCATCCCCTCACGTTGCTCAGGGCGGACCCGGTGGCCGTAATCCACCGGGTCCGCGAGCCGGACAGGTCGGGGGAGTGCCTGACCGGATGGAACGTGGTCCGTGTCGACCGGGGACGAGACAACGTTGTCCAGCGGTCTGAATATGACTCTACTCCTCCAACGGACAACGCGGCCAATCCAGTTGAGACCTTGAGCCGGGTTTGAGGTTCACGCCGTTCGTGCCGCCCGCGCAAGCCGTATTGTCGGATTCATCCGGGTCCTCCGTGCCGTCCGAGCCGAGCCCGAGGTTTCGACTCCGTCGATGTTTCGATCGGCGGAGGCGGTACCGTGTGCGATTCCGATCGATCTTCGACCGTTTTCAGTGAGCAGGATGACGGTCTCCTCAGGGGACAGAGACATGCGCGAGCGAGGTCCAGTGCTGCGGTCCGTGGGGGCGGCCCTCTGCCTGGCACTGGTGCTGCTGGGCGGGCTCGCCGGGTGCGGGACCGGCACCGGCGCCGGGAAGAAGGCGGGGATCGTGGTGCCGGACCTGTTCTATCTGCGGCCGCACGGGGACAGGGCGGGTCCGACGAACAAGGTGCCCTTCCACGTCCAGGCCGAGGACGCGACGGCCAGGAGCGGCTTCGGAGCGCAGGACCACCGGCTCACGGTGGACGTCACCGGGTCCGGACGGACCGTACGGCTCAAGATCTCGGACATCCGCAAGAAGAACCCGAGGTGCGCCGGGAGCGCCACCAGGGTCGTCTGCCGGGTGGGCGGCACCTACGACAGCTGGTCCGACCTGGACCGCGTCCACCCCTTCGCCGCTCCGGGCGCCGAGCCCGGCGACAGCGCGACGGTCCGTTTCCGGTTCACCGTCCGGAAGGGGAAGACGCTCACCGCCCGCACCCGGGTCGTCGTCGGTGAGCCCGTGGTGAAGGTGCGCACGACGAAGGTGTTCGAGGACGTCGGGCCGGGCTCCGTGCTCAGCACGCCGGTCGTGGTCCGCAACACCGGAGAGGTGCCCGTGCGGGGCGTCGGCCTCGAACTCGCCGTCGGCGCCGACATGGGCTTCGAGGACCGGTACGGCAACTGCCGCTATCCGGAGCCCCAGAAGGGCTCCGTCGCGGTGTGCGAGTTCCCCGGCCTGCGCATACCGCCGGGGAAGGCGGTCGTCCTCCACCCGGACCTGGCGCTGCGCATCCCCACCACGCGGACGGACACCTCCTTCCGTCAGGAGGCGTGGGCCCTGGACATGGGCCCCGCGAAGAACAGCGTCGTACCCGAGGGCGGCGACTCGGGCGACGGCCCGCGGCTGACGACCCGGGCCGCGAAGGGGCCCGATCTGTCGGGGACGTTCGCCGGCGGCCCCGTGGGGAGCGACGTGCAGGTGGACACGTACGCCGACTTCGAAGTCTTCGGCGCCGAGTTCAGCGGCGAGCGCGGCTCCGAGCACACCGTGCGCCTGTTGGTCCGCAACAACGGGCCCGCCGCCCCCGGCACCACGCGGCTGCTGTTCACCCCGCCGCCGGGCGCCACCGTGGTCGAGCAGCCCGAGGAGGCCATCGACGAGGACGTGTACGAGCCCTCCTGCGACCTCGCCAAGGGCACGTACTCCTGCTACGTGCGGAGCGGGCTCGCGCCGGGGGAGACGAGCACCTTCGACTTCACCCTCCGGCTCGGCGGACCGGGCGAGGGCGAGGTGCGGGTGACGGACGCCGCCGGCACCGACCGCCGCGACCCCGACCCCGCCAACGACACGGCACCGGTCACGGTGTTGCCGTAACCGGTGCCGTGTGCGCTGCCGTGCGTCAGCCCAGCAGTGTCAAGCCGGCAGTGTCAGCCCAGCAGTTCCACCTCCGCCAGCGTCGCCTCACCGTCGAGGACCAGGCGGTACTTCGCGTACTTCCCGGGCGCCGCGACCGAGAACGCCCGCGTCTGCTTGTCCCACGCGAAGGACTGCCCCGAGCGCTTGTCGAGGTCCTTCCACCTGGTCCCGTCGGACGAGCCCTGGAGGACCCAGCCCTTCGGAGCCTTGGCGCCGTCGGCCGACGTCAGCGTGTACTGGACGGCCTTGACCGGATCGGCGGTCGGCAGATCCGCGGACGCGACGGTGGCGTTCGTCGCCGACGTGTTGTCGAACAGCGCGCCCTCGCCCTCGACGACGTCGGTCCGGGGCGTCGGCACCTTGTCGTCCTTGGTGATCGACACGGGCGCCGCGTTCTTGCCGGTGCCCCACGAGGACGGCTTCGGCCCCATGTCGAACTCCAGCACCCCGCCGCGCGAGACGATCGAGTGGGGGAGCGAAGTCGACTTCCACGCCTTGCCGTTGACCTTCAGCCCCTGCACGTAGACGTTCTTCGTGCTGTTCTTCGGGGCCTTCACGACGAGGTCGCGGCCGTTCTCCAGGTGCACGGTCGCCTTGGTGAACAGGGGTGAGCCCACCGCGTACTCGCCGCTTCCCATCACCAGCGGATAGAAGCCGAGCGAGGAGAAGAGGTACCAGGCCGACTGCTCGCCGTTGTCCTCGTCACCGTGGTAGCCCTGGCCGATCTCGCTGCCCGTGTAGAGGCGGGAGAGGACCTCACGCACGTTCTTCTGGGTCTTCCAGGGCTGGCCGGCCGCGTCGTACATGTAGTTGACGTGGTGGGCCACCTGGTTGGAGTGCCCGTACATGCCCATGCGGACGTCGCGGGCCTCGATCATCTCGTGGATGACACCGTTGTAGGAGCCCTTGAGGTCCGGCGAGGCGGTCTCCGGGGTGGAGAAGTACGTGTCGAGCTTGTCGGCGAGTCCCGACCGGCCGCCGTACAGGTTGGCGAGCCCGCGCGAGTCCTGCGGCGCGGTGAAGGCGTACCCGTAGCCGTTGGTCTCCGTGTAGTCGTAGCCCCACACGCGCGGGTCGTACTTCTCGGACTCCACCCGCCAGTCGCCCTTGGCGTCCCGGCCCTGGAAGAAGCCGGCCTTCGAGTCGAAGAGGTTGACGTAGTCCTGGGCGCGGTTGAGGAAGTACGCGGCCTCTTCCTTGTACTTCTTCTTGCCGGTCTTCTTGTAGAGGGCCTCGCCCATCTTCGAGATGCCGTAGTCGTTGAGGTATCCCTCCAGCGCCCACGACAGGCCCTCGTGCGTCTCGCTGCTCGTGTAGCCGATGAAGGGCGAGGTGTCCATGCCCTTGCGGCCCACGCCCGAGGAGGGGGGCACGACGGTCGCGTTCTTCACGGCCGCGTCGTACGCCGACTCCGCGTCGAAGTCGACGCCCTTCACGTACGCGTCCGCGAACGCCACGTCGGAGGACGTGCCGGTCATCAGGTCCGCGTATCCGGGCGAGGACCAGCGCGAGGTCCAGCCGCCGTCCTTGTACTGCTGGACGAACCCGTCGACCATTTCACCCGCCTGACCGGGGGTCAGGAACGAGTACGCGGGCCATGTCGTCCGGTAGGTGTCCCAGAAGCCGTTGTTGACGTACACCTTGCCGTCGACGATCTTCGCCCCGGTGTGCGTCGGCGTGTCCGGGCCGGGCATCGGCGAGAACGGCGAGGCGTACTGGAACTTCGAACCGACCTTTTCGAAGCCGGAGTTGGGGTACAGGTACAGCCGGTAGAGGCTGGAGTACAGCGTCGTCCGCTGGTCCGTGGTCGCGCCCTCGACCTCGATCTTGCCGAGGATCCTGTCCCACGCCTTCTGGGCGCTCGACTTGACCTTGTCGAAGGACGTGCCGTCCGGGATCTCCTGACGGAGGTTGTCCTTGGCCTGGTCGATGCTGATCAGGGACGTGGCGATGCGCAGCGTGACGGTGCGGTCGGAGCCGGCGTCGAACTTGAGGTAGCCCTTGACCCCCGAGGAGCTTCCGTCCTTCACCGGCGCGTCGAAGGTGCCGTACACGAAGAGCCGCGTCGCGCCCGCCGACAGCCCGGACTTCACGTCCGAGTAGCCGGTGAAGGTCCCGCTCTCCTTGTCGAGGGTGAGGCCCCCCTGGTCCGTGACGTTGTCGAAGAGGACGTTCGCGTCGTCACCGGGGAAGGTGAACCGCAGGGCCGCCGCGTGGTCCGTCGGCGCCATCTCCGTCTTCAGCCCGTTCTCGAACCGTACGCCGTAGTAGTACGGGCGTGCCGTCTCGTTCTCGTGCTTGAAGGGCAGCGCGCGGGCGCCGCGGCCCGTGTCCGGGGTGCCGTTGGCGGCCGACGGCATCACCTGGAAGGTCTGCCGGTCGCCCATCCAGGGGCTGGGCTCGTGGCTCGCGCTGAACGCCTGGATGGTCGGCAGGTTGTCGGCGTTGTTGTCGCGCGCGTAGTCGTACAGCCAGTTCAGGGTGTTCGCGTTCGTCACCGGCGTCCAGAAGTTGAAGCCGTGCGGAACGGCCGTCGCCGGGAAGTTGTTGCCGCGCGAGAAGCTGCCGCTGGAGTTCGTGCCGCGGGTGGTCGACGCGTAGTCCGAGAGATGCGCCTTGGGCTTCTCGGGCTTCTTGACGCTCAGGTTGACGTCGTCGAGCCAGCCGCGGAATTTGGCAGGACCCTTGGCGGAGTCGTACCCGACCAGGATGCGGTCGACGGTGCGGCCGGCCGCGACCGAGCCGATCCGCGAGGTGACGTTGTTCCACTGGTTGACGTACAGCACCTTCGACGCGCCCTGGCCCCGCGGCGTCAGCGCGAACCCGTGCTGGTCCTGGGCGCGCAGGTCACTGAGGTAGGTGCCGTCCGTGAAGGCCAGGTCCACCGCCACGTTCGTGGCGTCGTAGTCCAGGTCCTTGTCGGCCATCGACGGGTAGATCCGGTACGCCAGCTCGGTGTCGCGGCCGACGGCCACGTTCACGTCGAAGACCTTGTTGTACGAGTAGGCGCGGCCGTCCCCCTTGTGCGTGCCCGCGTACTGCAGGGCCCGCTTGCCGGTGAAGCCCGCCTCGGACTTGGCCGTCGGGGAGCCGGCGGGGCCCTTGTTCACGTGGGACAGCATGTCCTCGGGGACGGGATTGTCGGCGTCGCCGTTCGAGAACTGGACGTCGGCGAGCTGGAGGGCGTCGGTGGCGCCGTTGTTCCTGGTGACGTCGAGACGGAAGTGCTGGTACTCGGCGGGCTCGGACAGCTTGTACGACTTCGTGTCGAACGGCCCCGCGAAGGTCTCGCCGGTGCGGCTGTCGAGCGTCTTCCAGTCCTTGCCGTCCGTGGAACCCTGGAGGGCCCAGTCGCGCGGATCGCGCTCCGAGTGGTCGTTGGCCGAGGTGAGGGCGTACGTCACCAGCTTGACGGGGGCTTCCAGGTCGAACTCCACCCAGCCGGTGGGCGCGAAGGTGAGCCACTTGGAGCTGGGCTCGACATCGACGAGGTTCTTCGCCACCTCGCCGCCGTTGGTGTTCTCGCCGCTCGCCCGGACGGCCGAGACCTGGTCGGTCACGTTGCCGGGAATGCCGGTGCTGTAGTCGCCGTCGACACCCGAGGAACGCTTCGCTCCGTCGGGCGAGGTGTCGACGGTGTCGAGCCAGTCGGGTGCGGGCTCGCCCGATTCGAAGGAGGAGCCGAACTCCCGCTCCGGGGCCGCCGCTTCGCCGGGACGGGCCACGGCGGCGCCCTGTGAGGCCACCACCAGTGCGAATGCGGCCGCTCCGAGGACCGCCGTGGAACCCCATCCGTGCCGTGCTCCGAGCCATGCTCCGAGCCGAGGTCTGTGCAGAGTCCCTTGCCGAGATCTGTGGTGCATGCGCCAGCACCCTCCCTGTCACGTGCGCCTGGACAACGTTGTCAAATTAGCTGCGCAAGGTCCAGTAGGGAGTCAAGTTGCCAGTGCTGTCAAGGGTGTTGTACGTGGCGTACGGGGGCAATGTGCGGGCAACGCCGACAGCCGACGCGGTGACCCCCTTGTGGGCCGCCTGTCGGCTTGCTGTGCGCACGCTGATCGACGCCGTGATCGACGCCGTGGTCGATGCGTGATCGATCCACGGTCGATCGCTGATCGTTCCCTGATCATCCGCTGTGTGGCAAGCCCCGCGGCAACTCCTGCGGCAAGTACTGCAGCAAGCCCGCGGCGAGTCCGGCGCAAGTCCTGTGGCGAGTCCCCGGGCAGCTCATATTTCCGCGAGGTCTCACTTCGGGAAAGAGTGTCGGCCAACTGTGCATTCGATCTTGCTCCGCTGGCGGGAAGTGGACTATACCTGTCGGCGTCCGCCCAGTCGTTCGACCGGTCGCGGGCAGCAGAGGCCGGGGACGAGAGGGCGCGGCGCTCGACGACTTGCCGTGCATTCCCGCGGTCCCCGGTATTCAGGCACGATCCAGCTCTACTGACCTTCCCTCGCTCAAGCGCCGGACGACCGTCCGACCCGCTTCTGCCGCCGGGGGGCCGGGGTTCTCCCCGGGTAATGCAGTACCAACCGCGGTGCCGGGGAGGGTCCGGTTCACCGCCTGAGTCCTGAATGAAGGCGAGGACTTGAGCATGGGATCCACTTCCGCACACAACGACCGCGAGGGTGTCGGCCGCCGGGATCTGATCAAGCGGTCCGCCGCGCTCGGCCTGATCTCCGTCCCCGCGATGGGTTTCCTGTCCGCGTGTGCCAGCGGCGACAGCGGCAGCGACGAAAAGGTCGACAAGGGCAAGAAGACCAAGGGCAACCCGCTCGCGGTCAACGAGAGCGCGCCGCTGGAGATCGTCATCTTCGACGGCGGTTTCGGCACGAAGTACGCCGAGGACGCCAAGGCCGTCTACGAGAAGAACTTCCCCAAGGCGAAGGTCAAGTTCTCCTCGACCCAGAAGATCCAGTCGGTCCTGCAGCCGCGCTTCAACCAGGGAACTCCGCCGGACCTGATCGACAACTCGGGCGCCGAGCAGATGGACATGGGCGTCCTCGCCAGCAAGAAGCAGCTGACGGACCTCACCCCGCTGCTCGACGCGCCGTCCTTCGACGACCCGGCCAAGAAGGTCCGCGACACCCTGCGCCCCGGCATCGTCGAGATGGGCCAACTCGACGGCGACCCGGTCTGGATCATGTACTACGCGTACACGATCTACGGCGTCTGGTACTCCCAGAAGGCGCTGGACTCCCTCGACGCCACGTACCCGGAGACCTGGGACGACATGCTCGCGGTCTGCGCGAAGGCGAAGAAGAAGGGCATCGCGGGCTGGACGTACGCCGGCAAGTACCCGTACTACGTCCCCTTCTCGCTCTACCCGATGATCGCCAAGGTCGGCGGCCGTGAGGTGCTCGACGCCATCGACAACCTGGAGCCGAACGCCTGGAAACACCCCGCGGTCAAGGCCTGCTTCGAGGCGTACTACGAGCTCTTCAAGAAGGGCTACATCCTCAAGGGCACCCCGGGCCTGGACCACATCCAGTCCCAGACGGCCTGGACCGAGGGCAAGGCGCTCTTCATCCCGAACGGCTCCTGGGTGGAGAACGAGGCGGCGAAGACCATGCCGAAGGACTTCGACCTCGCGGTGTCCGCGCCCAGCGGCATCGACAGCTCGGACAAGATGCCCTTCGGCACCATCTGGGCGTCCGGCGGTGAGCCGTTCATCGTCCCCGCCAAGGCCAAGAACACCGACGGCGGCATGGAGCAGCTGCGCATCATGCTCAGCGAGGCCTCCTCGAAGAACTTCACCTCGTCCGTGAAGTCGCTGTCCGCGTTCAACGGCGGCACCGACGGCATCGAGCTGACGCCGGGTCTGAAGTCCGGTGTCGCGGCTCTGGACAAGGCCGGCGAGAACGTGGTCAACCCGCGCCTCCAGGACTGGTACGTGGCGCTCCAGAAGGAGCAGATCGGCGTCGGCGGCCTCGGCGAGATGATGGCGGGACGGCTCACCCCGGTCGAGGCCATCAAGAAGATCCAGGGCTACGCCGACGCGGCGGCCAAGGACGACAACATCCAGCACTACAAGCACCAGTGAGCGCGGCCGGGGCCCCGGGCGGTGTCCGGGGCCCCGGCTCTCGATGTGCGGCGTGTGCGACGTCGACGGCAGCCCCCGCGGGAAAGATCGGGTCGGTAGGAATGCAACACGGTAAATACCGTTTCATCGTGGGGTTCTTGACGGCCCCTCTGGCCATTTACAGCCTCTTCGTGATCTGGCCCTTCATCCAGTCCATCTACTATTCGTTCACGGACTGGAGCGGTCTGAGCCCCGAGTTCAAGATGGTGGGCTTCAAGAACTACACGAGGCTGTTCGACGACGACGTTTTCTGGAAGTCGTTGCAGCACAGCGTGACGTTCGTGCTGCTGCTGCCGTTGGTGACGCTCACCATGGCGCTGTTCTTCGCCTTCATGCTCAATGTGGGCGGCCGGCGCCGTAAGAACGCCGCGATCGCCGGTGTGCGCGGCACGTCCTTCTACAAAGTGGTCTACTTCTTCCCCCAGGTGCTGTCGATCGCGATTGTCGCGCTGCTCTTCCAGTTCGCGTACAACCCGAACAGCGGGGCGCTCAACTCCGGTCTGCAGGCGGTGGGTCTCGACAGCGTCCAGCCCGACTGGCTCGGTGACCCCGACCTCGCCCTGTGGTGCATCTTCGCGGTCCTCGTCTGGAGCACCGTCGGATTCTTCGTGGTGCTCTTCTCCGCGGGAATGGCCTCCATTCCCAAGGACTACTACGAGGCCGCGCTGCTGGACGGCGCGAGCCGCTTCACGACCTTCTTCAAGATCACTCTGCCGCTGCTCTGGGACACCGTGCAGTCCGGCTGGGCCTATATGGGCATCCTGGCGCTCGGCGCCGAGTCCTTCGCGGTCGTGCAGATCATGACCGTGGGCCCCGGCGGTCCCGACTACTCGACGACCGTCCTGCCGCTGTACGTCTACCAG
Organism: Streptomyces aurantiacus; assembly: GCF_001418335.1. GTDB lineage: Bacteria > Actinomycetota > Actinomycetes > Streptomycetales > Streptomycetaceae > Streptomyces > Streptomyces aurantiacus. The sequence goes on from NZ_LIPP01000033.1 coordinate 36,844, forward strand.
AAGGCGTTCCGCGACGGTCAGGCCGCCTACGCGACGACGATCGGTGTCGCCCTGCTCCTCGTGACGCTGCTGTTCGTGGCGGTCGTGATGCGGCTGGGCCGGCGCGAGCGGCTGGAGTACTGATGCAGACCGAACCGACCGAACCGACCGACCGGACCGGGTACACGGAACCGACCGAGTACATCCGACCGGCCGAGCACGCCGAGCCGCGAGGAGGCCACGCATGAAGACGACCGACACGCCTCCCGCCGACACACCGCCCGCCGACGCCACCGGGGAGGGTCCCCCCGTCAGCAAGGAGGCGCCCGCGCCCGTGCCGCAGGAGCAGGCCACCGGCAGGACCCTGAACATCTTCTCGCACGGCTTTCTCGTCCTCTGGGCGTTCATGGTCGTGCTGCCGCTGCTCTGGGCGGTGATGACCTCGTTCAAGACGGACAAGGACATCTTCGGCTCGCCCTGGTCGCTGCCCGACACGCTGCACTTCGACAACTGGTCGCGCGCCTGGACCTCGGCGAACATGAGCGACTACTTCCTCAACACGATCATCGTGGTGGGATGCTCGCTCCTGGGCACCATGCTCCTCGGCTCCATGGCGGCGTACGTCCTCGCGCGCTTCGAGTTCCCCGGGAACCGCTTCATCTACTTCCTCTTCATCGGAGGGATGAGCTTCCCGATCATCCTGGCGCTTGTGCCGCTGTTCTACGTCATGCAGAACCTGTCCCTGCTGAACACGCTGCCCGGCCTGATCCTGGTCTACATCGCCTACTCGCTGCCGTTCACCGTGTTCTTCATGACGTCCTTCTTCCGCACGCTGCCGACCTCGGTGGCCGAGGCGGCCTTCGTGGACGGCGCCTCGCACACCAGGACGTTCTTCCAGGTGATGCTGCCGATGGCCAAGCCCGGTCTGATCAGCATCACCATCTTCAACTTCCTGGGGCAGTGGAACCAGTACATGCTGCCGACGGTGCTCAACACCGAACCGGACAACAAGGTGCTCACCCAGGGCCTGGTCCAACTGGCCGTCAGCCAGGGCTACAAGGGCGACTGGTCCGGTCTGTTCGCCGGCCTCGTGATGGCGATGCTGCCCGTGCTCGCCGCGTACATCGTCTTCCAGCGCCAGGTCGTCCAGGGCCTGACGGCCGGCGCCCTCAAGTAACGGGCCTCGACCGACAACGGCCTCCTTCGACCGACAACGGTCCTCGAACGGCGACGGACTTCGACCGGCAACGACCTCGACCGGTAATGGGCCGCAACCGTAACGGGATTCAACCAACGGTTCGGTTTGCGAGGGTGGTCCCGGAATGACTCCGGGTCCGCCCTCGGGCGAACAGGCGCATGGACGTACCCCTCTGCTCAACCTCTTGACGGGAGGCGACCCAAACAGCTCAGCTTAGGGTTCACTAGTTGGACATAGACGGGGTCTCACCGAGGCGACCCCGTACGCAGGAGGTCGTCGTGGAGACTCCGGGGTCGCAGTCGTCGCTGCACCGAGCCAATCTCGAACGGGTCGTACGTGCGGTGCGCCTGGCCGGGTCGCTCACGCAGGCGGAGATCGCGAGGTCGACGGGTTTGTCCGCGGCCACGGTCTCCAACATCGTCCGGGAGCTCAAGGACGGCGGAACGGTCGAGGTCACGCCCACCTCGGCGGGCGGCCGAAGGGCCCGCAGCGTCAGCCTCAGCGGCGACGCCGGGATTGTCATCGGCGTCGACTTCGGGCATACGCATCTGCGGGTCGCGGTCGGGAACCTGGCGCACCAGGTGCTGGCCGAGGAGTCCGAGCCGCTCGACGTGGACGCGTCCGCCGCACAGGGCTTCGACCGGGCGGAACAGCTGGTCAACCGCCTGATCGTGGCCACCGGCGTGGACCGTACGAAGATCGCGGGGCTGGGTCTCGGCGTGCCCGGGCCGATCGAGGCGGAGACCGGCACGCTCGGCTCCACGGCGATCCTGCCGGGCTGGACCGGCACCAAGCCCGCCGAGGAGCTGCGGGAGCGGCTCGGGGTGCCGGTGCACGTGGACAACGACGCCAACCTCGGAGCCCTCGGCGAACTCGTCTGGGGGAGCGGCAGGGGCGTGCGGGACCTGGCCTACATCAAGGTCGCCAGCGGTGTCGGCGCCGGACTCGTGATCGACAGCAAGATCTACCGTGGCCCAGGTGGCACAGCGGGAGAAATCGGGCATATTACTCTTGATGAGTCCGGTCCCGTCTGCCGCTGTGGCAACCGGGGCTGCCTGGAGACCTTCGCGGCGGCGCGCTACGTGCTGCCGCTCCTCCAGTCCAGCCATGGCACGGATCTCACCATGGAGGGTGTCGTACGACTGGCGCGGGACGGTGACCCCGGCTGCCGTCGGGTGATCGCCGACGTCGGTCGACATATCGGCAGCGGAGTAGCGAATCTGTGCAATCTGCTCAATCCGAGCCGGGTGGTGCTCGGTGGTGATCTCGCCGAGGCCGGAGAGCTCGTACTAGGACCCATAAGGGAGTCCGTCGGCCGCTATGCGATCCCCAGTGCGGCACGTCAACTATCCGTTCTGCCAGGGGCACTTGGCGGTCGGGCGGAGGTCCTCGGGGCGCTCGCTCTCGCACTCAGCGAAATGGGCGATTCAACCCTTTTGGACGGATCGCTCACTGCTGTAACACCTGCCTTCACTTAGAGAACGGATGGCACCGTTGCCATCTCGTTAAGGATTTACTTCTTGACGTCGCACCTGGAGCCGAGTTGACTTCCAGCCACCTCGGCCGCAACGTCGCGGCCTCGTCAGGGAGGTTTCTGAAGTGAATACGCGTATGCGTCGCGCCGCCGTTGCTGTTGCCGCGGGTGCCATGGCCGTCTCGCTCGCTGCCTGTGGCAGCGCCGATGAGTCCGGCGACAAGAGCGACTCCAGCAAGTCCCCCGCCAAGGGCGACGACATCAAGGTCGGGCTCCTCCTTCCGGAGAACCAGACCGCCCGGTACGAGAAGTTCGACAAGCCCCTGATCGAGAAGAAGGTCAAGGAGCTCACGAACAACAAGGGCGAGATCGTCTACGCCAACGCCAAGCAGGACGCCACCACGCAGGCCCAGCAGGTCGACACGATGATCACCAACAAGGTGGACGTGCTGATCGTGGACGCGGTGGACTCCAAGGCCATCGCCAACGGCGTGAAGAAGGCCAAGGAAGCCGGCATCCCCGTCGTCGCGTACGACCGCCTCGCCGAGGGCCCGATCGACTCCTACGTCTCCTTCGACAACGAAGAGGTCGGCCGCGTCCAGGGCAAGGCGCTCCTGGAGGCCCTGGGCGACAAGGCCAAGCCCTCCGCGAAGATCGTCATGATGAACGGCGCGGTCACCGACCCGAACGCCGCCCTCTTCAAGAAGGGCGCGCTGTCCCAGCTCGACGGCAAGGTCGACATCGCCAAGTCGTACGACACCAAGGAGTGGAAGCCGGAGAACGCCAACGCCAACATGGAAGGCGCGATCTCCGCGATCGGCAAGACCAAGATCGTCGGCGTCTACTCCGCCAATGACGGCATGGCGGGCGGCATCATCACCGCCCTGAAGGCCGCGGGCGTCTCCCCGATCCCGCCGGTCACCGGTCAGGACGCCGAGCTGGCGGGCGTGCAGCGCATCGTGTCGGGCGAGCAGTTCATGAGCGTCTACAAGTCCTACCCGCAGGAGGCGGACATCGCGGCGCAGATGGCCGTCGCGCTCGCCAAGGGCGAGAAGCTCGACTCCATCGCGAAGACCAAGGTCGACAGCCCCACCACGAAGGCCGTCCCGTCGGTGCTCGTCCCGGTCGTCTCGCTGACCAAGGACAACATCAACGACACGGTCATCAAGGAAGCGATCTACACGGTCGACGAGATCTGCACCACCAAGTTCAAGGCCGACTGCGCCAAGGTCGGACTGAACTAGTCGACGACCATTCCCTTGGCACCTACGGGTATGCACGGGAATTCACTCCACTGAATTCCCGTACGGGCCCCCGGGCCCCAAGGGACGGTCGTACCCGAAGCCCATCCGGCGCCCCGCAATCACCAGCCCCGCAAGCTAGGGCGGGGCGCCGGACGGAACACTTCACACCCCCCAAACTCTTCTGCACAACCTCCCGCCGGGTCAGGCGGCGAAGGAGATGGTCAACGTGTCCGCTACGCCTGTTCTGGCGTTGCGTGGGGTATCGAAGCGGTTCGGCGCCGTCCAGGCGCTCACCGACGTAGAACTCGAAGTCCACGCCGGCGAGGTGGTCGCCCTGGTCGGCGACAACGGCGCCGGAAAGTCCACGCTGGTGAAAACGATCGCCGGCGTGCACCCCATCGATGAGGGCGTCATCGAATGGGACGGCAAGACCGTCCAGATCAACAAGCCGCACGACGCCCAGCACCTGGGCGTCGCGACCGTCTACCAGGACCTCGCGCTGTGCGACAACATCGACGTCGTCGGCAACCTCTACCTGGGCCGTGAGCTGAAGAGGCGCGGCATCCTGGACGAGGTCGAGATGGAGCGCCGCTCGCGCGAACTGCTCCAGACGCTGTCGATCCGCATCCCCAGCGTGCGCATCCCGATCGCCTCGCTCTCCGGCGGCCAGCGCCAGACCGTGGCCATCGCCCGCTCCATGCTCGGCGAGCCCAAGCTGGTCATCCTCGACGAGCCCACCGCGGCCCTCGGTGTCGAGCAGACCGCCCAGGTCCTCGACCTGGTCGAACGGCTGCGCGAGCGCGGCCATGCCGTCCTCCTCATCAGCCACAACATGGCCGATGTGAAGGCCGTCGCCGACAAGGTGGCCGTGCTCAGGCTCGGCCGCAACAACGGCGTCTTCGAGGTGAAGGCCACCTCGCAGGAAGAGATCATCTCCGCCATCACCGGTGCCACGGACAACGCCGTGACCCGCCGTGCGGCGCGCAGCAACGGGGAGGCTCAGAAGTGAGCATCGACAAGACCTCCGCCTCCAAGGACGACGTCGTGGTCGCGAACCCCGAGGCCGCGGCCGACGCGGTGACCGTGGTCGACCCCCGGCTGCTCGTGCGCGAGCAGGGCCTGGCCGGCTACGTCGGCGAGTTCAAGCGCAAGATGAAGGGCGGCGACCTGGGCTCCGTCCCGGTCGTCATCGGCCTGATCGTCATCTGCGTCGTCTTCCAGAGCCTGAACTCGGCGTTCCTCTCCGCCGAGAACCTCAACAACATCGCCGTCGCGATGGTCGCCACCGGCATGATGTCCGTCGGCATCATCTTCGTGCTGCTGCTCGGCGAGATCGACCTGTCGGTCGGCTCGGTCAGCGGTGTGGCGGGTGCCATCACCGCCGTGCTCAGCGTCACGCACGGTATGAACGAGTGGCTGGCCGTCCTCATCGCCCTGGTCAGCGGCGCGGCCATCGGAGCCCTCCACGGCTTCTTCTTCGCCAGGATCGGCGCCCCCGCGTTCGCGGTCACCCTGGCCGGCCTGCTGTTCTGGCTCGGCTTCATGCTCCAGATCCTGGGCGAGAACGGCACCATCAACATCGACGGCGAGGGCGTGGTCGGCAAGCTGACCACGTACTACTTCTCGGACGTCGCCGCCGCCTACGGGCTCGCGACCGCCGCCGTGGTGCTCTTCTTCGTCACCAGCTTCCTGGACAACCGCCGCCGCGAGGCCGCGGGCATCCCGTCCCGGCCGCTGATCGACCTCGTGGTGCGCACGGTGCTGCTCGCGATCGTCGCGTTCGCCGCGGCGGTCATGTTCAACCAGTACAAGGGCCTGCCGCTGGCGCTGCTGCTGTTCCTGGTGGTCCTGGTCGCGAGCGACTTCGTACTGCGCCGTACGGGCTACGGCCGCAAGATCTTCGCGCTCGGCGGCAGCGTCGAGGCGTCCCGCCGTGCCGGTATCAACGTCACGGCGATCCGCGTCTCGGTCTTCGCCCTGGCGGGCTTCTTCGCCGCCGTCGGCGGTCTGTTCTGGTCCTCGAAGATCGCCGCGGCCAACCAGAGCGCCGGTGCGGGCGACCTCCTGATGAACGTCATCGCGGCGGCCGTCATCGGCGGCACCAGCCTCTTCGGCGGTCGCGGCCGTACGTGGAACGCGCTGCTCGGTGTCATGGTGATCACCTCGATCCAGTACGGGCTCGCCCTTGAGGGCACCGCCACGCCGGTTCTGTACATGATCACCGGTGGTGTGCTGCTTGCCACGGTCGTCATCGACTCGGTGACGCGCAAGACGCAGAAGACGGCCGGCCGCGCATAACGCTGCGCGGTTGCGCGGTGAGTGCCGCTGCGCGGCGTGCGGTTGCGCCGTAGGGCTTGCGGGGCGTGGAGTGGCTGCCGGCCGTCGTGGCTGGTCGCGCAGTTCCTCGCGCCCCTTGGGGGGCTTCAGTGCCCGGTGCCTGTAGAGGTGCCGGGCACTTTTGTGTGGTCTGGGGCGTTTGCCGGGGGCGCTGGTGGGTGAGATGTTCTTCCGCCGGTCGCGTGACGTACGACGGCGGCCCGGGCATTGCCGCGCGTGGCGGAACATTAGACTCGACAGGCCCGGCAATCTCGATCAGCTCTACTGCAAGGAGGCACGGGTGCCGCTGCTGACCCGCATCAAGGGACCTCGCGATCTGGACCGGCTCAGCCTGGAGCAGCTGGACCAGCTCGCCGGCGAGATCAGGACCTTTCTCGTCGACGCGGTGTCCAAGACCGGCGGCCACCTCGGCCCCAACCTCGGTGTCGTCGAGCTCACCCTCGCCCTGCACCGGGTCTTCGAGTCCCCGAAGGACCGCATCCTGTGGGACACGGGGCACCAGTCCTACGTCCACAAACTGCTCACGGGCCGCCAGGACTTCTCGAAGCTGAAGATGAAGGGCGGCCTGTCCGGCTACCCCTCACAGGCCGAGTCCGAGCACGACGTGATCGAGAACTCGCACGCCTCCACGGTCCTCGGCTGGGCCGACGGCCTCGCGAAGGCCAACGAGGTCCTGCGCAGGGACGACCACCACGTGGTCGCCGTCATCGGCGACGGGGCGCTCACCGGCGGCATGGCCTGGGAGGCGCTGAACAACATCGCCGACGCCAAGGACCGCCCGCTCGTCATCGTCGTCAACGACAACGAGCGTTCGTACGCGCCGACCATCGGCGGCCTCGCCAACCACCTGGCGACCCTGCGCACCACCGACGGCTACGAGCGCTTCCTGGCCCGCGGCAAGGACCTCCTGGAGCGCACTCCGGTCGTCGGCAGACCGCTCTACGAGACCCTGCACGGCGCCAAGAAGGGCCTCAAGGACTTCATCGCCCCGCAAGGCATGTTCGAGGACCTCGGCCTGAAGTACGTCGGGCCCATCGACGGGCACGACGTGGAGGCCCTGGAGTCCGCGCTCGTGCGCGCCAAGCGCTTCGGCGGCCCGGTCATCGTGCACTGCCTCACCGAGAAGGGCCGCGGCTACCAGCCCGCCCTGAGCGACGAGGCGGACCGGTTCCACGGCATCGGCCCCATCCACCCCGACACGGGCCTGCCGGTCAAGGCCTCGGGCGCCGACTGGACCTCCGTCTTCGGCGACGAGATGGTCGCGCTCGGCAAGGAACGCGAGGACATCGTCGCGATCACGGCGGCGATGCTGCAGCCGGTCGGCCTGAAGAAGTTCGCGGACGCCTACCCGCACCGCATCTACGACGTCGGCATCGCCGAACAGCACGGCGCCGTCTCGGCCGCCGGGCTCGCCGCGGGCGGCCTGCACCCCGTCTTCGCGGTCTACGCGACCTTCCTCAACCGCGCCTTCGACCAGGTCCTGATGGACGTGGCCCTGCACAGGTGCGGGGTCACCTTCGTGCTCGACCGGGCCGGCATCACGGGCACCGACGGCGCCTCCCACAACGGCATGTGGGACATGTCGATCCTCCAGGTCGTGCCGGGCCTGCGCCTTGCCGCGCCGCGCGACGCCGAGCAGGTCCGCGCCCAGCTGCGCGAGGCCGTCGAGGTCACGGACGCGCCGACCGTGGTCCGCTTCTCCAAGGGCGCCGTCGGCCCCGCCGTACCGGCCGTGGGCCGCGTCGGCGGCATGGACGTCCTGCGGGAGCCGGGCACCGACACCCCGGACGTGCTCCTCGTCTCGGTCGGCGCCCTCGCCCCCATGTGCCTGGAGATCGCCGGTCTCCTCGACAAGCAGGGCATCACCACCACCGTCGTCGACCCCCGCTGGGTCAAGCCCGTCGACGAAGCCATGGCACCGCTCGCCGAGCGGCACCGGGTGGTCGTCACCGTCGAGGACAACTCCCGCGTCGGCGGCGTCGGTTCCGCGGTCGCCCAGGCCCTGCGCGACGCGGGCGTGGACGTACCCCTGCGCGACTTCGGCATCCCGCCGCGCTTCCTCGACCACGCCTCCCGCAAGGAGGTCATGGCCGAGATCGGACTGACCGCACCGGACATCGCCCGGCAGGTCACCGGACTCGTCTCCAAGTTCGACGGCATCCCCCACTCCCGGCTCCGCTCCAACGGGGGAACCCCCTCCGCACAGGCCCACGCCACGGCGGAGCCCGCCCGCGACTGACAGACCTGCGACTGACGGACCGCGACTGACACAGCCGCGACCGACAGACCCGAGTGGGCCGGTTTCCCCACCCTTTACGGTGGTGGGACCGGCCCGTTCGTGTGAATTCCCACGCGCCGGGGCATACGGACGACGCCCCCTCTCGATCATGTCGAGGACGACAAGCGTGGGAGGAACGCCCGTGAGCAACACCCTCTTCAGGACGAAGAAGATCGAGCAGTCCATCCAGGACACGGAGGAACCGGAGCACGCGCTCAAGAAATCCCTGTCCGCCCTGGATCTCACGGTCTTCGGGGTCGGTGTCATCATCGGCACCGGCATCTTCGTGCTCACCGGCACGGTCGCCAAGAACAACGCCGGTCCCGCCGTCGCCCTGGCCTTCGTTGTGGCCGGCGTCGTCTGCGCGCTCGCCGCACTCTGCTACGCCGAGTTCGCGTCCACCGTCCCGGTGGCCGGCTCCGCGTACACCTTCTCGTACGCCTCCCTCGGCGAACTGCCCGCCTGGATCATCGGCTGGGACCTCGTGCTTGAGTTCGCGCTCGGCACGGCGGTGGTCGCGGTCGGCTGGTCCGGCTACATCGCCTCGCTCCTCGACAACGCGGGCTGGCAGCTGCCGGCGGCCCTCAGCGGCAGGGAGGGCGCCGACGGCTTCGGTTTCGACATCCTCGCCGCCGCCCTCGTGCTGGTGCTCACCGCCATCCTCGTGGTCGGTACGAAGCTCTCGGCGCGGGTCACCGCCGTCGTGGTCGCGGTCAAGGTGACGGTCGTCCTGGTCGTGATCATCGCCGGTGCCTTCTTCGTCAAGAGCGACAACTACGACCCGTTCGTCCCGAAGGCGAAGCCCGTGGACGCGGGCGGCGGCCTCGACTCCCCGCTCATCCAGCTGATGTTCGGCTGGGCACCCTCCAACTTCGGGGTGATGGGCGTCTTCACCGCCGCCTCCGTCGTCTTCTTCGCCTTCATCGGCTTCGACGTCGTGGCCACGGCCGCCGAGGAGACCAGGAACCCGCAGCGCGACATGCCCCGCGGCATCCTCGGCTCCCTGATCATCTGCACCACGCTGTACGTCGCGGTGTCGATCGTCGTGACCGGCATGCAGCACTACAGCAAGCTGTCCGTGGACGCCCCGCTCGCCGACGCGTTCAAGGCCACCGGACACCCCTGGTTCGCGGGCTTCATCAGCTTCGGCGCCGCCGTCGGCCTCACCACCGTCTGCATGATCCTGCTCCTCGGCCAGACCCGGGTCTTCTTCGCGATGAGCCGCGACGGACTGCTGCCGCGCCTCTTCTCGCACGTCCACCCGCGCTTCAGGACCCCGCACCGGCCGACCATCCTGCTCGGCGTCATCATCGCGATCGTCGCCGGCTTCACCAGCCTGAGCGAACTCGCCGAGCTGGTGAACATCGGCACGCTCTTCGCGTTCGTCGTCGTCGCGATCGGCGTGATCATCCTGCGTCGCACCCGCCCGGAGCTGCCGCGCGCCTTCCGCACCCCGCTGGTGCCGCTCCTGCCCGTCGTGTCCGTCCTCGCCTCGCTGTGGCTGATGCTGAACCTGCCCGCCGAGACATGGCTGCGGTTCGGCATCTGGATGGCGCTCGGCTTCCTCGTGTACTTCCTGTACGGCCGCTCGCACAGCCGGCTCGGCCGGGACCAGAAGGCGACCGCGGGCCGGCCCACGACTCCTCCAGGCAAGAACGCCCCTTAGAAGCCCTTGGACCCAGCAGCCCTCAAACCCTGTCGACGGTGGTCAGGGCCGTGCCGTAGTCCTCGACGGCCAGGTACGCGTTGAGCTGTGGGTGACGGCTGGCTACTGCCACATCGCGCCAGAAGCGTTGCAGCGGGTTGGCCGTCCGGAAGCCGCTCCCGCCGTGCAGGTCGAGCATCCGCTCGACGGCCGCGCGGCAGTCACGGCCCGCGTCGGCTCGGTCCTGCCGCATGCGGCTGCTGTCCCGGCGGCCGGCCAGTGCCGCGCGCCCGCCGATTCGCCCATGCGGGAGTAGGACGTCATGAACGGCTTGCGATCCGAGGCGAACACCGCGTCGACCACGCCCAACGCGCCGACGGTCGCGCCCACCACCGGTGCCGGCGCGCTGAGCCCCCACAGCTGCAGAGTCCTCGCGTCGGGTGGGAAGCGCGCCTTGACCCCCGAGTGACTGCCGCTCCCACGCAACCCCGCCACGTCCCAGGTGCGGTCGACGGTCACCTCGGTCATCGGAAGCGGGACCAGCGAGAAGGTGCCGTCGACGATCGCGCCGAAAACGGCCCAGGTCGTCACCTTCGGCGACTTCGGCGAGGCCACCTTGCGGGAGCTGTTCGCCGGCCGCCGTCGGACGATTGCGCTGCTCGGTCTTTTCCGCGTCGGCGGCAAGGATGTCGATGTCGATCACGAACTGATCGAAACACCGAACCGGTGCCCCGACGATGCGCGGAAGGCCCGCCCTGATACGCCGATGGATCGGCGGGGACCCGGGCCGGGGAGACGGTCCGGGGAGACGGGCCGAGGAGACGGGCCGTTCACCGCGCTCGTTACGATTGCTCCGTGGACGTGATCAGCGAGGTGATCGGCACCATCCGTGCGGGACGGCCGAGTGCGCTGCGCGTCCGGCAGTCGGGTACCTGGGGCATGTACCTTCCCGGCATCGAGGGGATGGGCTTCCACGTCGTCCTCAAGGGCACGGGCTGGCTGATCACCCCCTCCGGTCAGCCTGTTCCGCTCAACGCGGGGGATGTCGTCCTCGTACCGCACGGCGTGGAGCACGGACTCAGCCATACCGCCGCGTGGACCATCGACGGGCTGCCCGACCTGGAGCTGCCCTCGGCCCATCCGGTGACCGAGCCGGCGGCCTTCGACGTCGTCCTCGGGTGTTACCGGCTGGAACGGGGCCGGATCCACCGTTTCCTGCGCGAACTGCCACCGGTCATCACGATGTCGCCCGACTACGACCGCCACCCCGAGACGCGGATGCTGATCGAGATGCTCGTCGCCGATATGGCCGAGGACCTGCCGGGCGCCGCGGTGTCCCGGTCGGCGCTCGTCGACCTCACGCTGGTGCACGCCCTGCGCCACGCACGCGGCCACACCCGGCTCGGCGCCTGGCCGGAGGTCACGGATCCCGGCATCGCCGCCGCGCTGAACGAGATGCACACCAGCGCGCAGCGGCCGTGGACCCTGGGACAGCTCTCCACGATCGCGGGTATGTCCCTCACCGCCTTCAAGCGGCGGTTCACCTTGCTGGTGGGTACGCCGCCGATGACGTACCTGACGGACTGGCGGCTGACCCACAGCGCGCGGGTGCTGCGGGAGACGAAGGCACCGCTGGCGGCGATAGCCCGACAGGTGGGCTACTCCAGCGAATACGCCTTCGCGAACGCGTTCCGGCGGAAGTTCGGCATCGCACCGGGCCGCTTCCGCGACCGGATGACCCACGAACCGACCCGGCCAGGCAGAGCTCCCGTGCCGGACGCGGAACAGGCATGACAGCGAGCAAACGCCCTAGTCGGCCTTGGCCTCCTCGGCGTTGCGCCAGATCCGCAGGTCGATGGTGATGTACGAGCCGGGGTCGTTCTCGCCCGACTTGCCGCGGTAGGTGGCCACCGCGATGTGGCCCGCGTCGCTGAGCACGCAGATCTCCGAGCCGTTGCTGAGCTGGTCGAGGGCGATCTTCTCGGTGTAGCGCGTCTCGGTGCGGCAGGTCTCCAGGGAGCCCTTCTGCGTGTTGTTCAGCAGGACGAGCTTCCCGTTGGCGGTGCCGATCGCCGCCTCGTCCATGAAACGTACGACGCTGAAGTAGAGATCTCCGTTGCCGTAGGCCAGGTCCTCGCCCTCCACCGGGCGCGGCGGGTCGTCGGCGAGCATGAGCTCGTAGCTCTCGGTCAGATCGATGCCCTTGTACGAGACCGGCTTCGGGTCCGCCCTCCGCTGGTCCCCACCCGAGGTCCCACCGTCGCTCGAACCGCTCCTGCTGTTACTGCTGTTGCTGCCGGGGGAGTCGGCCCCGCTGTTCGTGTCCTTGCCGGACCCGTCGGACAGCAGGGAGCCGATGACTCCCAGGACGACGACCACGCCCACGACCGACGCGGCCACGATCAGCCCCGTCCGCTTCGGCTTCACACGCGGCGGGGGCGCGTAGGGGGCGTAGGTGACGGGGGGCGGCGTGTGGTGAGTGTGATAGCCGGGCGCAGGGGTGTGCGGGCCCTGCGTGGGGTGCGCCGGGTACCCGGGCGGTGGCACCGGCCCCGGAACTCCTGGCGCGCTCTGCGTCGGTGCGAAGGACGCGGAGGGCGCGGAGGGTGAGGAGAACTCGGTCGGCGTGTACGGGTTCACCGTGCCCGGCGCCGGATGCTGCGGGGAGAACTGCGTCGGCGTCGGAGCGACGGCGGGCTGCGGCGGCGGGGTCTTCGCCGGTTCGGGCAGTCGCAGCCGCTCGGTGATCGATCCGGCGACCGCCTGCGGCAGCCAGTCCTCACCCTGGCGCAGCGCGACGGGCGACAGTTCGTGGCACAGCTCGATGATCTCGGTCAGGCTCGGCCGGCCGGCCGGGTCTCGGCTGAGGCAGCGGGTCACCAGAGGCAGCAGTTCCGCGGGCAGCCGGCTGAGGTCGGGGTCCTCGTGGACGATCCGGTAGAGCACGGCGTGCGAGGGCCCGTCGCCGTAGGCGGGCGAACCGATCGCCGCGAAGGCCGTGATCTGCCCCAGGGCGAAGACGTCGGTGGCGGGGGCGACCGTACCGGCAGACGCCTGCTCGGGCGACATGAACGCGGGGGTGCCCACGCTGACGCCGGTGCCCGTCAGCGCGGTGGCGTCGGCCGCGCGGGCGATGCCGAAGTCGATCACGCGAGGACCGTCGGAGGCCAGGAGCACATTGGCGGGCTTCAGATCACGGTGGACGATGCCCGCGCCGTGGATCACGTGGAGCGCCTCGGCGACCCCCACCGTCAGCAACAGCACGCTGCGCAGCGGCAGTCCACCGTGCTGGGCCACGGCGTGCGCGAGAGAGGGGCCCGGCACGTAGGCGGTGGCGAGCCAGGGCTGAGCGCCGTCGGTGTCGAAGTCGATGACCGGCGCCGTGTACAGACCCTGCACCCGCTGCGCGGCCTGCACCTCCTGCTTGAACCGCCGCCGGAACTCGGGGTCCTCGCTGAACTCGGGCCGGATCACCTTGAGCGCGATGGGCCGGCCGCCCGGGGTGTAGGAGAGATACACCTTGCCCATGCCACCCGTGCCGAGCACGGCCGCCAGGCGATAACCGCCGACAACAGCCGGGTCACCCTCCTGGAGCGGTTTGAAAAGGTTGGCAGAAGGCGTGCTGCTCATGACGAATCATCCCCTGTTAACGGCAGTACGGCCTCTGCCGAAGCCGCGAGGCCAAGGGGGAGCGTACCTATTTTCCTTCGCAACCTTTCGTCGCGTTGCGCAACGGTTCCGCTACGGATCAGCCGGTCCTCTCGAACGCCGAAAGGGGCAATCCGGGACAGGGTCTCAGAAGGGCCTTAGGGGCGGACGGTCCGCGGTCCCGTGACGTCGGCGCCCAACTCCCCCACTCTGCGCCGTAGTTCACGGTCCGCCGTGACCACCAGGCGGGAGCGGTCCGGGTGTTCGCCGACCAGCTCCACGATACGGTCGTCACCGCTGCCGGGCGCCGCGTCCACCCGTACACCGGGCACGGACGTCACTCCACGGGCGCTCCCCTCGACCACGAGGACCAGCTCCAGGGGACCCGGCACACCAGGGAGGCCTTCGGCGGCGTACGGGACGAGCTGGTCCCGTACGCGCTCCGCGGCGCCCCGGCGGTCGCGCCACCAGCCGTCGGGCACCGACCCGACCACATTGGCTGCGTCGACGATCACAAGGGGAGGCGCGTCCATGAGAACCAGGGTCGCACGGAGGCGGATCGCACGGCCCGATTAGAGTGGGGGAGTGTCAATGGTCCGCACACTCAACGGCGTCTGGCTCATACGCGGCCGGGACGGCAGACTCAGTGCCTACGCTCCGCTGGAGGACGCGGTGTGGTGCTGGGCCGAGCAGCATCCCGGCGGCCCCTGGGCGGCCCCCCGCGCGGTCGGCGGCGACCAGCGCGTGAACCCGGTGCTCGCCGTGGGGCAGGGAGCCGACTCCTACGCCCATCTGGTCTCCTGGCGTCCCACCGGCGCACAGGAGGCGGGGCTCGTCCACTCCACCCACTTCCGGCCGCACCTCGCCGCGCTCGACTGGAACCGGCTCGGGCACCCCAACACCAAGGGGAAGCAGACCGGCGTACCGGCCGTCGCCGTGGACGCCGAGGGCCGCGCGCACGTCTTCGTACGCAACAAGGGCGGCGGAGTCAGCATGCGCGGCCAGAAGGAGCGCGGCGGCTGGGGCCCCTGGCGCGACCTCAAGGGCCGCGAGGTCACGGGCGAACTCGCCGCCGTGACCCGGGCGTCGGGGCGCGTCGAACTGTACGCGGCCACGCCGGCCGGCATCCTGCGCTGGGCCCAGGCCGGTCCCGGCCACGTCCCCGCGCTCGACGACGAGCCGCTGAAGGTGGCGGTGCGGCCGGGCACCCTGCGGGCGCTGGTCACCTCCGAGGAGCACGTGACCCTGTTCTTCACGGACGAGAAGGACACCGTGTGCGCCTGGCGGCCCGGAGCGGAGCCCGTGGAGCTTCTCGGCTGCGCGGGGCCGGGCCCGGTGTCCGCGATCCGCTGCACGCTCGACGACATCGACTGCACGCTGCTGGCGCAGCGCTCGGCGAGTGGGCGTGTCGCCTTCGCCGCGTATCCCACCGAGCAGGAGTCGGCGGGGGCGTGGTGGACCGACTCGGGTCCGCAACTGCCTGCGGACGCGCAGGTGGCGTTGGCGGAGGACGCGGAGGGGCGGGTGGTCGCGGCGAGCCTCGCGCCGACCACCGGCGCGCTCCTGCTGACCCGCCGCAAGTCGGAACCGGGGCTGGCCCTGGGGGCCTGGCGAACCATTTGATCCGCCCCCGCCGCCCCTACCCTTCCCGTCACTACTGGGGGCTGCGCCCCCAG
>NZ_LIPP01000330.1 GCF_001418335.1 Streptomyces aurantiacus
GGTGGCCGACGAGTAGAGCGAGGAGCCGGCGTGGGTCTTGCCGTCGGCGAACAGCGGCAGGAAGCCGTAGATGCCGTTGCCCTCGCGGTAGATGCCGTAGTCCGAGCCGACGCGCGGCCCGAAGACGGCCGTGTTGAACGTCTTCTCGTACTTCTTGCCCGCCTTGAAGGTCTGCGAGTTGCCCAGCGAGTAGTAGGCCTCCAGCGTCGGGTAGCCGTCCGCGTCGAGGGCGCCGTGCTGCTCGAACTCGAAGCCCCACTTGACCTTGTCACCCGTCGACACGTACAGCGTCCGGGCGCCGGGCAGTTTCTGCTCGAAGCCTGCGCCGAAGGTGACGTCCGCCGGGAATTCGCCGATCGGGTAGAGCACGCCGGTCTTACCGGAGGCCGCCGCACCGAGGTTGTTCTTCACCGTGGCCAGTTCGCCGGCCTTGTAGTGGCGGACCTTGTCGCCCTGGAGGCGCTTGACCTCGGCCGTGGTCGCCACGTCGTACTCGGCGGTGGCCCCCTTGGTCCACTGGCCGCCCCAGGTCTGGGTCAGACCGGTGACGTCGCCGCCGAGGTGCGCCAGGCGCACGTCGGCGAACGATGCGCCGCCCACGCCGACGCTGAACTGCGCCGGGTCGAAGACGTAGGAGACCAGCGCGGACAGCGGCTTCGCGCCGGCGTCCGGCACCGTGATGTCGGCCGACTTGGTCGTACGGGCGTCAAGGGTCAGCGAGACGTCCTTGGTGACACTCAGCTTCGGCTGGACCACCCAGTCGAGGCCGCCCTCGAAGGTCTCGAAGTCCTTCAGGATCCAGGCGTCCAGCAGGTACGTACCCTTCGGCACCCGCATCGTCACCGTGCCGTCGCCCTCCGGCGCGGCGAAGTTCCGGCCCTTGGCCAGGCCCGCGTAGCCGATCAGGTCGGTGAGGTAGGCGGTCGCGGGCAGGCCGTCGCGGCCGATCTGCTTGAGCGTGACGTCGTACGACTCCGTCTCGCGCTGTACCGCCGCCGCCGTGCGGACGCTCTGGCCGCCGCCGGTCGCGGTCACGTACGCGGAGTAGGTGCCGTCGAGCGTGCCGCCCAGCCGGGTGTCGGCCGTGAGGTCGGCGGAGGCCGTGCCGCCCGCCGGGACGGTCAGCGTCCTGGCGCCGAGCGTGAAGAAGCCGGCCGGCGCGGCCTGCCCCTTCGGGTCGGTCGCCGTCACCGCGAGGCTCAGCGTGACGTCGGCCGTGCCGAGGTTCTTGTACGTGACCTTCTTGGTCGCCGGGGTGTCGTCGGTGTGCGGCCACTGCTGGATGCCGAAACTCACTGACGACGGGTCGGCGATCACGGTCTGCTTGATGGCCTTGTCGACCTGGACGCGGCCCGAACCCTGCTGGAACGGCGTGTACGTACCACCCTTGGCCGAGCCCGTCAGCGCGCTCTTCAGCTCGGTGTACGTCCAGTCGGGGTGCTGCTGCTTCAGGATCGCCGCGGCGCCCGCGACATGCGGGGTGGCCATCGACGTACCCGAGATGCTCACGTAACCGGCCGGGTTCTCACCGACCTCCTGGGCGATGACGCTGCCGGCCGCCGAGGCGGCCGTGATGTCCACACCGGGCGCGGTCACGTCGGGCTTGATCTGCCCGTCGAGGCCGGGGCCCGTACTGGAGAAGTCGGCCAGCTTGTCCGTGTCGTCGACGGCGCCCACGGTGAGCGCGGCCTCCGCGCTGCCCGGCGAGCCGATCGTCTGATCGCCGAACTCGCCGGAGTTGCCCGCGGCGATGGCGAAGAGGACGCCCTTCTCCTTGGACAACTTGTTGACCTGGGCCTCAAGCGGATCGATGTCGGGAGTGTCCCCGCCGCCCAGGCTGAGGTTGACGACGTCGGCGCCCTGCTCGGCCGCCCACTCCATGCCGGCGAGGATGCCGGAGTCGTCGCCGAAGCCGTTGTCGTCGAGCACCTTGCCGTTGAGCAGTTCGGCACCGGGCGCGACGCCCTTGTACTTGCCCGCGGCCTTGGCGCCCGTACCGGCCGCGATGGACGCGACATGCGTACCGTGGCCGTACTTGTCGCTCGCGTCGGCGGCAGCGGAGAAGTTCTTCTCCGCGACGACCTTGCCCTTGAGGTCCGGGTGGGTCGTGTCGACCCCGGTGTCCAGGACGGCGATCTTGACGCCCTTGCCGTCGTACCCGGCGGCCCAGGCCTTGTCGGCGCCGATCTGCTTGACGGACTTGTCGAGACTGGCCTTGCGGACCCCGTCGAGCCACACGTGGGCGATACCGGAGGCGGTCCTCGCGCCGCCGGACCGCGTGTCGGTGACCGCGGCCCACAGGTCGGGCGCGTCGTCCCTGGGTGTCAGTACCGCGTCCGCGTTCAGCGACGAGAGCGTCCTGCGGACCTTGGTGTCACCGGCGTCGCGGACGTCCGCCTTCGCCGCGGCGGCCGTGCCGCGGTAGCCGACGATCACCTTGAGGCCCTGCTTCTGGGACTTGCGGTTGACCGACTTGTTGAGCTCGGTCACGTCGAAGAGCCGCTGGTCGAGCTTGCCGTCGGCGATCAGCCGGGCGGCGTCGGCCGGCACGACTAGGGTGTGTCCGTCGGTCTTGCGTATCTGGACGGGTATCTTCTCGCGGCCCTTGGCCCGCTCCAGGCCGACGACACGACCCTTGGCGTCGACAACGACACGGTCGCCGGTGATCAGGGTGATGCGGTGCTTCGAAGTGGCCTGTACGGCCGAACCGCCCGCCGAGCCACCGGCCGTACGCTCAGCCGTGCTTCCGGCCTCCGCCGACGCCGGGCTGGTCATGCCCGCCGCCAGGGCCACGGCTGCCGCCGCGGCGATCGTGGCCGTGCACGCTCTTTTCATTTGTCTGCGCAAGTCTCCCCCTGGAGATCAGGTCCGGAATGAATCCCCTTCATCCGGCCGGGGGGCTCCTGTACGCATACGTACTCGCGCGCAGCCCCCCGGAATACTCAGTATGCCGGGGGGCGAACTGGTGCTCAATAGTGAGGCAGCAGTCAAGAGTTGGCGTTTTCCTTGACCGTGATCCTGCCCTTCCGGATCGTGGCGACCCTCGGGGCCTTCTTCGCGATGGCGGAATCGTGCGTGACCATGATGAAAGTGAGCCCGTACTCCTTCCACATGGTTTCGAGTACGTCCATGATCTCGTCGCGCATGGACTCGTCGAGGTTGCCGGTCGGTTCGTCGGCGAGCAGCACCTTGGGCTGCTTGACCAGGGCGCGGGCGATGGCGACGCGCTGTTGCTGACCGCCGGAGAGCTCGGCAGGGAGATGGCCGAGCCGCTCGGCGAGCCCGACGGACTCCAGTGCGGCGGCGGCCCTTTCCCGCCGTTCCTTCACCTTCACCTTCAGCGGTACGAGTGCCGTCTCGACATTCTCCTGGGCGGTAAGGGTGGGAATGAGGTTAAAGCTCTGGAAAACGAATCCGATGTTCTCGCTGCGCACATTCGTGAGCTTGGTCTCGGACAGTTTGGCGAGATCTGTTCCGTCGAGTTCGACGCTTCCGGAGGTGGGCCGGTCGAGGCCGCCGAGCATCTGGAGAAGGGTGGACTTTCCGCCGCCGGTGGGGCCCTGGATGACCAGGCGGTCGCCGTCGCCGATGGTCAGGTCGACGCCGGCCAGGGCGTCTACGGTCTCCTTGCCTCGCCGGTATTGCTTCGTCACGCTTTTCAGGTCGTACATGGGGCAACTCCTGGGGTTCGGCGTTGGGCTCCGCCGGTTGGCTCCGCCGGGTGGGATGGAGGGTGCGGGTCGGCTGTGGCTGGGTGCGCAGTTCCCCGCGCCCCTTCTGGGGGCGGGGCGCCGTGTCGCATGTGCGGGTTGTTCGTGGCTGAGCGCGCCGTTCCCCGCGCCCCTGAGGGCGCGAGGGCGGGGCTGCCGGGTTATTCGACTCGGCGTAGGGCGTCCGCCGGGCGTAGGCGGGAGGCTCGCCAGCCGCCGAAGGCGCCTGCTATCAGGCCGCCGGCCACCGCCAAGCCGACCGCCACCGCGATCGTGCTGAGGGCGACGGGCGCGCTGAGTGTCACGTCGAGGGCCTTGGACGCCGTCTGGCGGGCGCCGCCGCCCATACCTCCGCCGGGGCCACCACCGCTCCCCATGCCGCCCGCCCCGCCGCCCGTGGAGCCGACTTCGGCCTGGAGCGTCGGGCTGATCGCGGTGACGACGTACGCGCCGCCGAGGCCAAGCGCGATACCGAGGACGCCGCCGACGAGGCCGTTGACGACCGCCTCGCCGACGACCTGCCGGGTGACGCGGCCGGACTTCCAGCCGAGTGCCTTGAGCGTGCCGAACTCCCGTACGCGGCGGGAGACCGCCGACGAGGTGAGCAGGCCCGCGACCAGGAACGCGGCCACGAGCACCGCGATCGACAGCCACTTGCCCACGTTCGAGGCGAGGTCGGAGGCGGTCGACAGGGACCCGGAGACCGTGTCGGCGAGGTCGGCCGAGGTGGTGACCGTCGTACCCGAGATGTTCTTCTGGATGGTCGACTTGACGGCGTCGATCTGCTGCGAGTCGGACGCCTGGACGTAGATCGTGGTGACCTTGTTCTTGGAGTCGCTGAGCGTCTGCGCCTGCTTGAGCGGGATGTAGAGGTTGGCCGCCGCGTCACCGCTGTCGGGTGTCGCGATGCCGATGACCTTGTACTTGACGCTCTTGACGGTGACGGTGTCACCGAGGGCGAGCTTCTTCTCCTTGGCGTAGGACTTGTCCGCGACGACGACCTTCGCGTCGGTCTCGGAGGTCTTGAAGGTACGGCCGCTGGTGATCTTCGAGGAGGTCAGCGGGCCCAGCGCGGGCTTGGTGACGTCCGTGCCGTAGACCGTGTAGCTGTTGACGTCGAAGTTGGCGCCGCCGCCCTCGACGCGGCCCTGCGGGGACTGCTGGGCGTTTGGGCTGCCGCCCTGCTGGTTGCCGCCACCGCCGTTCTGCTGCTGGTCCTGCTGGAACTCGCCCCGCTGGAACTGGCCGCTGACCTTGACCACTTGGAGGCTGAGTCCGCCGACGGCGTCCGAGACACCCTGCTGCGTGTCGACCTTGGAGACCGTGCTCGACGCCAGGGTCTGGAAGCCCTGCACCACGACGCGGTCGCTGCTCTGCTCCTCCTCGGAGTCACTGTCCTGGGCGTCGAACTCGAAGCGCGGACGCTCACCCGTGCTCGACTGGGCCTGGGCCGCCTTGGTGACCGTCATGTCCGTACCCAGCCCGTACAGGGACTGGAGGACCTTGCCCTGAGCCTTCTCCATGCCGGACGACACGGAACTGACCACGATGACCAGGGCGATGCCCAGGGCGAGTCCGGAGGCGACGACGAGCGCCGCCTTTCTGCGGCGGCGCAGTTCGCGCCTCAGATAGGTGAAGAACATGGCCGCAAGGTATGGACGGCGCGTGATGACCGGATAAGGCCTGCATAAGAGAAGGATGAGAAGGCTGTGCGCCCCCTCAGAACGCTCTCCCGGAACGCCGTGCACCTGCTCCGGAACAACGCAGAACGCCGAGGGCGGCTGCTCGTGACGAGCAACCGCCCTCGGGGCAAGGAGTGTTGGAGTCAGGTGTCAGGCGGCCGAACCGGCCTTCCACGCCGCCCAGTCCAGGTTCCAGCCGTTGAGGCCGTTGTCCGGGGCGACGGTCTTGTCACCGGTGTTCCGCACGTCCACGACGTCACCGACGATCGAGTGGCTGTAGAACCAGCCACCGGGGCTGTTCGTGTCGCCCGCGCCCTTGGTGTCCGCCAGGCCCACACAGCCGTGGCTGGTGTTGACGCTGCCGAAGATGGACTTGGCGCCCCAGTAGTTGCCGTGGATGAACGTGCCCGAGTTCGACAGACGCATCGCGTGCGGTACGTCCTTGATGTCGTACTCGCCCTTGCCGTCGTCGTCCGTGAAGCCCACGGTCGCGCCGTTCATGCGGGTCTCCGTGAACTTCTCGGAGATCACCATCCGGCCCTCGTACGTCTTGTTCTCGGGCGAGCCGGCCGAGATCGGGATGGTCCTGATGGTCTTGCCGTCCTGCGTGACCTTCATGGTCTTGGTCTCCGCGTCGACGATCGAGACCTGGTTGCGGCCGATCTTGAAGGTGACCGTCTTCTGCTGCACGCCGTAGACGCCGGAGGCACCCTCGACGCCGTCGAGGTTCAGCTTCAGGGTGACGGTGGAGTTGCCCTTCCAGTAGTCCTCGGGGCGGAAGTCCAGGCGGTTGGCGTTGAACCAGTGGCCGACGACTTCCTGGCCGCTGGTGGACGAGACGGTGATGCCCTTCTGGACGTCCGCCTTGTTCGTGATCGCCTTGTCGAAGTTGATCGAGACCGGCATGCCGACGCCGACGGTGGAACCGTCCTCGGGCGTGAAGTTGCCGATGAAGCTGTTGGCCGGAGAGACCGTCGTGAACGACGCGTTCTCGTGGGCGGCGCGGCCGTCCGAGTCCTCGGCCGTCGCGGCGATCTTGTAGGCGGTGGCGCGCTCCAGCTGGCCGCTGGGCTTCCAGCTCTTCTTGTCCGCGGATATCTCGCCCTTGACCGCGGCGCCGTCCGCCGTCTTCATGGTCACTTCGCTCAGTGTGCCCTTGGTCACAGTGACCGCGGCGGCACTGTTGATGGAGGCGTTGTCGGAGCCGTCCTTGGGCGTGATCTTGATCTGGGCCTCGGACGTCTTCTTGGCCGCCGCCTCGTCGACCTTGGACTGCGAGGAACCGTCACCTTCACCCTGGGGGTCGTCGTCGCCCCCTCCGCTGCACGCGGAGAGCACCAGCACCCCACCGAGCAGTGCGGACGCGACCGACAGGCCCCTGCGCCGCTTACTGTCCGTCATCACACGCTTCTCCATCGTTGCCGAATCCCCGAAAACCCACATCCCGAAGACCCTGAAAATCCAAGAGTCCCCGTAAACACCTTCAACGCTACGACCGGTCCGTCCCGTCCCACATCCATCACGGGTGTGGGGCGCGCCACGTCGATCCACCGGGATACGCCTGGTGCGGGTTCGGTCACTGCGTCCTGTGAGACGACAGAACCCCGGGTGGCGGTTGCCGCCCGGGGTCACGATTCTCCCAAGCGGTGTCAGCCGGTCGCTTCTTCTTCGCCTTCGTCCGAGGCGCCATCATCCTCGTCCAGGTCCCAGTCCGGCGAATCGGGGTCGTAGTCGACCTGCTCGCTGCTCCACGAGGCCTGCGCGAGGTCGACCCCGGGCACGTCCGTGACCAGGTCGAACGGGTCGACGAGATACGCCAGCGCCTCGGCCGTGTCCTGCGTCACCGTGCTCTCGGCGTGGGCCCGCTCCTCGGCCGGGATCTCGGGGTCCGCGGCCATGCGCTCCAGGGCGGCCTTGGTGAGGGCGCTCTCGTCCTCGACCTCGATGACCAATTCGACGTGCAACCGCACAAAACGTGATGTCTCAGGTGTGCTCATATGTGGGAGCGTACGACTCCTGACCACCGTGACTTTCCCGTGACCCGCACCTTTCACTAACATCGCTCCGCACGGCCAATTCGCCAGCGTCACAAGGGGATCGATATTCCGTGTCCGCACGTCGATCGTTGCTGACCGCCACCGCCGCGGGGACCCTGCTGGGTGCCCTGTGGTTCGTTCCGTCCGCCAACGCCACGGACGACAAGCCCGCGGAGCACACCACCCGCACAACGACGACCACGACCACGGTGCTCAGGGCCGCGGCGCACACCTCCGCCGACAGCCCCGAGAAGGCCACCACCCAAATCTCCGACACGACCGAATCAACAGAAGAGACGAGGCAAACGGCCGACGGAACCTCCGCCGTCACCCACACCCGCCTGGCCGACACGGGAAGCTTCGACACGACCCCGTACGTGGCCGGCGGCACGCTGCTGCTGGGCGTGGGGGCGGGATTCGTGGTGTTCTCGGTACGCCGGGAGCGCTCGACCGCCTACTGAGCCCCTCGTCCGACCGGTCGACAGGGAATCCCGGCAAGTCGGGATTCCCTGCCGAGCGGAGCGGGCACATGGAGTGACGACCGAATGGACGGCGGTCCGGGATCGGCAGCCCGTCGGCGACGGTCACCGGCGGGCGACTGCCAACCAGCCTGACGTCGGCGACAACCCGCCGCATCACGCATCCCACGTCCACTGACGTTGCCGTCCACTACTGCCGTCAAACACCCCCAGCGGCCCCGCCAGAAGCAATTTGACGGGGCCGCTGCAGTATTCCAAAAACCCTGGGTCTCTGATCAGACACGCCAGGACAGACTCTGCGGACTCATCCAGAATGGCGACCACACGCCACGAATCGCAGATTATCGACGGAAGGCCAACTCAGCCTTCGGCACGACTGAGGGCCCGGAATAGAGAGTCCCATCCGACTCTCGATTCCCGAAATTTTGGCAGCGATTCAAACCGTAAATAGCGGACAAGTAGGGTGATGCAGCCCTCATCCACTTGACGAACTCTCAGCGAGAGCTTCATATTTGCTTTACCTTTGTGCCGCAGACCATTCGAACTTTCGCCACACCAACAGCCTGGTCAGTTACCGTTATCTCGGTACTGATCAGGGCAAATCGGGCTGCCGTCATGGCCATACGCCTACGCCGAGCGGGAAATGAGGACGAGTACACCCGTGTATCGCGTGACGGCGTGCACACAGTGGGCGTCGCCGTGACCGCGAGTCTTCCGGCACCGACGCCCACTGGAATGCGACGGATTCCCCGTGGCCGGGCATCGCCATTCTGTACGGCCGATACCGATACGAGGGCTCCGGGAGTTGACGACCCCGCCCCGATGTCTCGCGGAGAAGGAAGCGGACACGGAACGCAGCCCTTTTCCGTCGACTATCGGCTCAATTTCGATGCCGCCTGGCAGGTTCGACGAGCACATACGATTTTGGCCATTGGCTGGAATCCCAACATGACTGAATTCAACGTGTCGCTGTCCCCTGTCGTGTCGTCCTACCGCGCAGGGAACGACGGGGGGCACGACGCCGGCACGGCGAAGGACCGCAAGGTTCGCGACAGCGCGACGATCCTGGTGCGCTGCTGGATGTCGACGGTCCACCGGACCGCGTCCCGGCCTGGATCACCAACCACACTTTTCAGGCAGGACATCACCTCTTGAAGATCACTTTTCTGCTCCACAACGCCTATGCCATAGGCGGCACGGTCCGCTCCACGCTCAACCTGGCCGGCGCGCTCGCCGCGCGGAACGAGGTCGAGGTCGTCTCGGTCTTCCGCACCGAGGAGAAGCCTCTGCTCGGAGTGAGCGGCAACGTCCGCCTCGTCCCGCTCGTCGACGAGCGCCCCACCTCGCCGACGTTCGACGGCGCACATCCTCTCGCGGCCCGGCCCTCCCTGATCGTGCCGCCCACCGAGGTCCTCGCCCATCGCTACACGGAACTCACGGACGAGCGGTTACGCGGTTTCCTCGACGAGACCGACGCGGACGTCGTCGTCGCGACCCGCCCCGCGCTGGTCGTCTTCCTCGCCGAGCACGGCTCACCCCGCCGGCTTCGCATAGGGCAGGAGCACCTGTCCTACAACAATCACGTCCCCGGGGTCCGGGCGGCGCAGAACGACGCGATCGGGCATCTGGATGCCTTCGTGACCGTTTCGGCCCGGGACGCGGCGGATCACCGCGCACAGCTGCCCGGTCTGAAGACGCGTATCACCGACATCCCGAACGCCGCACCGAGGCCGAAAGCCGAACGCTCCGACGTGCGGGCGCCGCTGGTGGTCGCCGCCGGACGTCTGATGCCGGTCAAGCGGTACGACCTGCTCATAGACGCGTTCTCCGAGGTCGTCGCCGTGCGGCCCGAGTGGCGACTGCGGATCTACGGACAGGGACCGGAGCGCGCCGGCCTCCGCGCCGCCATCGACGCACACCGGCTGAACGACCACGTACTGCTCATGGGACCGCACACGACCATGGAGACGGAGTGGGCCAAGGCGTCCGTCGCCGCGGTGAGTTCGGACTGGGAGTCCTTCGGCATGACGATCCTGGAGGCCATGCACGCCGGCGTCCCCGTGGTCGCGACCGACTGCCCGCACGGGCCCGGCGAGATCATCACGCACGGATCCGACGGCCTGCTCGTGGAGCCGGGGGATCCGAAAGCGCTCGCCGCGGGGCTGCTGCGGCTGATCGAGGACGCCGACCAGCGGCGGTCCATGGGTGAGTTGGCCAGGGCAACCGCCCAGCGATTCTCGCCGCGGAAGATCGCGGCCGAGTACGAACTCCTGTTCGGCGAGTTGCTGGAGGCAAGGACCTCGCCAACTGCCAGGGCCGGGCGCCGCGTGCGCCGTATGTTCGGCACGCTGCTGCCCCACGACTCCCGCTCCCGTCGAACGGGGACAGAGGCGCCGCCTCTGCGCGCGAGCGCCACGGCCCCGTCGGCGGCCCCGGTCCCGGACGGCCTGCCACGCCCGCTGCGGCCGAGGGGCGGCTGCACCACCGACTCCACCGGCGGTGTTCGCGTGGCGGTGAACCCGTCAGGAGTGTCCGGTGACCGCCTCACTCTTGTACTGCGTCAACGGCACGGTGTCGACGAGGGACGCGTAGAAACCCGCGCTGAGGCCCGGGTCCCACTGGAGCGGCCGAGCGACATGAAATCACCCTGGACAGCGGACCTGGCCCACCGGCGGCTCTCCTTGCCGGAAGGCCGTTGGGACCTTTACGTCGAGCGGCCGAAGGACGGGGCGCTGCGTCGGCTCAGGGCCGGACTGGTCGAGCAGCGTGGCCTGCTGAGCGCCACCCCCGAAACGGGCGGAACCGGTGGGACCGGTGAGACCGGTGAGACCAGCGAGGCGTTCGCCTGGTGGATTCCGTATCCGACCAAGGACGGGTTTCTGGCTCTGAGAACCTTCCGCCGCTCCGCCCACGCGGAAGCCACAGCCCTGCAGACCGACGACGGTTCACCGTCCGGCTCGCTGTCCGGCTCGCTGTCCGTGCGGGGCATGCTCCACGGAGCCGCGCTCGGTCGGGGCGCGGCACTGCTGGGCGTCTCCCGCGACGGAACCGCACACGACTTCGAGACACCGGCGACGGCGTCCTTCGACGACGGACGGGCCTTCCAGGCCCGGATCACCTCCCTGTCGCGTCCAGGAGGTGTGGAGAAGTCACTGTGGGACCTGTTCATCCGCCCCGCCAGTGCCGCCGAACCGATACGCGTGGGGCGGATCGTCGGCGACATCGTGGACCGGAAGGGGACCGACAGACATCCGAGCACGGCACTGGGGGCGGCAGCGGACCGGCCGGTGCGGGCCCGCTTCTTCTTCACCGTCACCAACGACCTTGCGATCAGCGCGACATGATGCCTGGATCGGCGCGGCCTGACCTTCTAGGCCGACCTTCGGCCGCCGCCCTGTCCACCCCGCGTCCCGCGGTTGCCGGTACCGGCCGAACGCACTCCTGCGCCCGCGCCGCCGCGGCCACGCGTACCGCCGCCGACCCCGCCGCCCGACCGGGTACCGCCACCGGACCGCGCACCGGCCGCGGCAGCTCCTCGGCCACCACCACCGCCGCCACCGCGCCGCGCCCGGGGCTTGCCCTGTGACGGCTGGGCCGCCGTGGGTTCCGGTACGGGGATGACGACCGGGATGCCGGACGGCTCGCGCGCGCCGGTGATCCGTACGAGTTCGTCGTCGCTGGACTTGATGCGGGCCGTGTGCGGGCTGATCCCCGCGTTGACCATCAGCTGGGTCATGTCCCGCTTCTGCTCCGGCAGGACGAGCGTGACCACGCTGCCGGACTCCCCCGCGCGAGCGGTGCGCCCGCCCCGGTGGAGGTAGTCCTTGTGGTCGGCCGGCGGGTCGATGTTCACGACGAGGTCGAGGTCGTCGACGTGGATGCCGCGCGCCGCCACGTTGGTGGCCACCAGGGCGGTCACCAGACCCGTCTTGAACTGGTCGAGCGTGCGGTTGCGCTGCGGCTGGGAACGCCCGCCGTGCAGGGCCGAGGCGCGTACGCCGCTCGCGAGCAGCCGCTTGGTGAAGCGGTCCGCCGAGCGCTTGGTGTCGACGAAGAGGAGCACGCGCCCGTCACGGGCCGCGATCCGCATCGCGACGGCCTTCTTGTCCGTCTCGTCGGCGACGTGCAGCACGTGGTGCTCCATCGTCGTCACCGCGCCGGCCGAGGGGTCGACGGAGTGCACGACGGGGTCCGTGAGGAACATCCGTACGAGTTTGTCGATGTTCTTGTCCAGGGTCGCCGAGAACAGCATGCGCTGGCCGTCCGGCTCGACCTGGTTGAGGAGCGCCGTGACCTGGGGCATGAAGCCCATGTCGGCCATCTGGTCGGCCTCGTCGAGGACGGTGATCCCCACCCGTGCGAGGGTGCAGTCACCGCGGTCTATGAGGTCCTTGAGGCGTCCGGGCGTGGCGACGAGCACCTCGGCACCGCGCCGCAGCAGAGCGGACTGCTTGCCGATGGAGAGCCCGCCGACGACCGTCGCGAGCCGCAGGTTCACGGCCGTGGCGTACGGCGTCAGCGCGTCGGTGACCTGCTGCGCCAGTTCACGCGTGGGCACCAGGACCAGCGCGAGCGGCGCCTTGGACTCGGCGCGCCGGCCTGCCGTACGGGCGAGCAGCGCGAGGCCGAAGGCGAGGGTCTTGCCCGAACCGGTCCGGCCCCGGCCGAGGATGTCGCGCCCGGCGAGGGAGTTGGGCAGCGTCGCACCCTGGATCGGGAAGGGGTCGGTCACGCCCTGGGCGGTGAGGGTCTTGGTGAGCGCGGCCGGCATGTCCAGCGCGTCGAAGGACTCGACGGCGGGCAGCGCGGGCGTGAGCGTCTGCGGCAGGGTGAACTCGCGCGGCACGGTGGACTGCACCGACGGCTTCTTGCGTACGTTGCTGTTTCTGCCGCCGCCGTTGGCGGCAGCCGCCGGGCCCGCGCCGCGTGTGCCACGAGAGCCGCGGGTACCCCGGGAATTGGCCGGTCGCCCGCCGGTGGGTCGTTCAGGACGTTCGGATCGAGTCATGCTGGATCTGGAATTCCTTCCTGGGCCGCACGGTTTCCCGTGCTCTGGGCCACACGGACAACACAAGCCGGGGCCCACACCCCAAGGGTGCGGGCCCCGGCTCGCGTGATGCGCGTCCCGGAATTAGGCGGGGACGATGTTCTCCGCCTGGGGGCCCTTCTGGCCCTGCGTGACGTCGAAGGAGACCTTCTGGCCCTCCTGCAGCTCACGGAAGCCAGAGGTCGCGATGTTGGAGTAGTGGGCGAAGACGTCGGCGCCGCCGCCGTCCTGCTCGATGAAGCCGAAGCCCTTTTCGCTGTTGAACCACTTCACGGTGCCAGTAGCCATGTCATTTCTCCTTGGATAGGTGGCTCCCATCCGGAAATGACCGGACAAACAAAACGCGCCTGAGAGAGATTCCTTTCAGGCGCACAAAGTTAATGGGTACCAAAAACGTTTCGTTAAGAACCCTAGCATACGAGGAGGCGGGGCTGCTGTGACCGACACGACAGCCCCGCCCACGCGTAAAGGGGGCCTGTCAGGCCAGCGGGCCCGTCACGGTTTCCACCGTCGCGACCAGCCGGCCGGCGCGCACGAAGGCGTCCGCCGCGGCCAGGTCCGGGGCGAGGAAGCGGTCCGGTCCGGGGCCCGCCACTCCGGCGGCGCGGGCGGCGGTGATGGCCGCCTGTGAGGCGGGCGCCGGGGTCAGGCCCGTACGCAGTTCGAGGGCGCGCGTGGCGGCGTACAGCTCGATGGCGACGACGCGGGTCAGGTTGTCGACGGCGGTACGGAGCTTGCGGGCGGCCGACCAGCCCATCGAGACGTGGTCCTCCTGCATCGCGGAGGACGGGATGGAGTCGGCGGAGGCCGGGACGGCGAGCCGCTTCATCTCGCTGACCAGCGCCGCCTGGGTGTACTGGGCGATCATCAGGCCGGAGTCGACGCCCGGGTCGTCCGCGAGGAAGGGCGGCAGGCCGTGCGAGCGGTTCTTGTCGAGGAGCCGGTCCGTGCGCCGTTCGGCGATGGAGCCGAGGTCGGCGGCGGCGATGGCGAGGAAGTCAAGGACGTACGCGACCGGCGCCCCGTGGAAGTTGCCGTTCGACTCCACGCGGCCGTCGGACAGGACGACCGGGTTGTCCACGGCGGAGGCCAGCTCGCGGTCGGCGACCAGCCGGGCGTGGGCCATGGTGTCGCGCCCTGCGCCGGCGACCTGCGGGGCGCAGCGCACCGAGTACGCGTCCTGCACCCGCGGGGCGTCGTCCTGGTGGGAGCCGGTGAGTTCCGAACCCTTCAGCACGGCCAGCATGTTGGCGGCGCTGGCGCTCTGGCCGGGGTGCGGCCTGATGGCGTGCAGTTCGGGCGCGAGGACCTTGTCGGTGCCGAGGAGCGCCTCCAGGCTGAGGGCCGCGGTGATGTCGGCCGACTTGTAGAGGTTGTCGAGGTCGGCGAGGGCCATGATCAGCATGCCGAGCATGCCGTCGGTGCCGTTGAGGAGGGCCAGTCCTTCCTTCTCGCGCAGTTCGACGGGCTCGATGCCGTGCGCGGCGAGCAGTTCACCGGCCGGACGGAGGTCACCGTCGGGGCCTTCGGCGTCCCCCTCGCCCAGCAGCGTCAGGGCGCAGTGGGAGAGCGGCGCGAGGTCGCCGGAGCAGCCGAGCGAGCCGAACTCGTGGACGACCGGGGTGATGCCGGCGTTGAGGATGTCGGCCATGGTTTGCGCGACGGACGGGCGTACGCCGGTATGGCCGGAGCAGAGGGTCTTCAGCCGCAGGAACATCAGGGCCCTGACGACCTCGCGCTCGACGCGTGGCCCCATACCGGCGGCGTGCGACCGCACGATGTTGCGCTGCAGCCGGCCTCGCAGCTCCGGGCTGATGTGCCGGGTCGCGAGGGCTCCAAAACCGGTGGAGACCCCGTACACGGGCTCCGGTTTGGCCGCCAGCGCCTCCACGACCTCGCGGGCCGCGGCGAGCGCGGCGACCGCCTCGCCGGAGAGCTCGACCCGGGCGCCGCCACGCGCCACGGCGAGCACGTCGGACGCGGTGACCCCGGTCGTCCCCACCACCACAGTGTGCATATCCATATTCAGGAGCGTACGCAGTGAATGCGCCACTGTCACCACCGGCTACGGGGTTCGGTCCTTACCTGCAGCTTTCGCGAGAGAAGGGGCGCGGGGAACTGCGCGACAAGCCCCCACCGAACCCGCGGGCACTCACCACCCTCCCGGCGAAGCTCACCCGCGCCCACGGAACCTCCGACGTTCGCCCGCCGCAGGCGGTGGCGCGTCGGCGAGGCGCACCACCGGGTCGTCGGCGCCCTCGCGCCCGGCGATGACCGGCGCCGCGGACCGTACGGCCTTGGCCCGGTACTGAGCCGCGTCGGCAAGGCGGAAGAGGCGGCGGGCCGAGCGCACGGGCCCGAGCGGATACCCGGTCGAGGCGACCCCGCACGCGACCCCCTCGCCGAGTTCCAGCTCGGCGGCCCGGCGGCAGAGCTCGTCGGCGACGCGGACCACCTCGTCGGCGGCGGGGCCCACAGCGAGCAGGCAGAACTCGTCACCGCCGAGGCGGGCGGCGAGCGCGCCGGGAAGCATCGCGCCGCACAGGGACAGCACCGACCCGAAGCGCTCCAGGAGCCGGTCGCCGACGGCGTGGCCCTGGGTGTCGTTGACGCGCTTGAGTCCGTTGAGGTCGCACACGACGAGGCTCACGACCATGCCCCGGGTGCGGTGGCACTCGATGGCCTCGTCCAGGCGCATGTCCACGGCCCGCCGGTTGGCGAGGCCGGTGAGCGCGTCGGTGAAGGCGAGCCGGCGGGCCTCCTCCAGGCGTTCGGTCTGCGCGATCCCGGCGGCGACCACGGAGGCGAGGACGGTCGCGAAGTCGGCGTCGGCGCGGTCGAAGACGGGGGCGCCGACCGGGCGGGCGACGTACAGCTCGCCCCAGGCGCGTCCGTTCAGGACGATCGGCGCGACGACGCAGCAGCCGCGCCCGCGCCGCCTGAGCGCGGCGGCCCTCCCTCCGCCACCGCCGGAAGGCGCTTCCAGGTGGCAGCCCTCCGCGCGCCCGGCGACCGGCCCTTCCGCCGCCTCGACCCAGGCGTCGGTCTCGCCGCCGCCCACCCAGCGCTCGTGCAGGAACTCGGTGATCTCGGGGAACTGATGCACGGGGTACGCCTCCTGCTCCGGGAACTCCTCCTCGTCCCGGGTCCGCTCCCCCGTGTTCACCAGGACCCGCAGCCGCCCCAGCTCCCGCTCCCACACGGACAGCGCGGCGAAGGTCCCGCCCAGCGCCCGGCAGGCCCCGGCCGCCGCCGCGCGCCACGACTCGCGCGGGGTGTGCGCGGCGGCCATGCCCTGCGCCAGCTCCACCACGGCTCTCAGCCGCACATCGCCACCGTCCATCACCCCAGGTTAGGTAGTTTTGTATGACTTTGGGACGCCGACGCGACGAAGGGGAGCCCGGGGCAGGCCTTTCCCCCGGGGCGGCCGGCTGGAATGATCGGGCCACGGAAGTTAACCCACGTTAACCAGGAGAGTGGCATGGCGGAGCAGGGCGCGGAGCGGCGGTTCGGGGAGTACGTGGCGGTGCGGCGCCACGCGTCGTACGTCGCGGAGCTCACCCTCGACCGGCCCAAGGCCATGAACGCCGTGTCGTCCGAGATGGCCCGCTCGATCAGCGCGGCGTGCGAGGCACTGGCCGCCGACCGGGACGTACGGGCGGTGGTGCTGACCTCCACCCACGAACGGGCCTTCTGCGTCGGCGCCGACCTCAAGGAGCGCAACTCCCTCACGGACGCCGAGCTGGTCCGGCAGCGCCCGGTCGCACGGGCCGCGTACACCGGTGTGCTGGAGCTCCCGATGCCCACCGTGGCCGCCGTGCACGGCTTCGCGCTGGGCGGCGGCTTCGAGCTGGCGCTGGCCTGCGACCTGATCGTGGCGGACGGCACGGCCGTGGTGGGCCTGCCCGAGGTGTCGGTCGGCGTCATCCCCGGGGGCGGCGGTACGCAGCTGCTGCCGCGCCGGGTGGGGGCGGCGCGGGCGGCGGAGCTGATCTTCTCGGCGCGGCGGGTGGCGGCCGTGGAGGCGCGGGAGCTGGGTCTTGTGGACAGCCTGGTCGCCGACGGTGAGGACCGCACGGAGGCGCTTGCGCTGGCCGGGCGCATCGCCGGCAACTCGCCCGTGGGGCTGCGGGCCGCTAAGCGGGCGCTGCGGCTCGGGCACGGGCTCGATCTCCGCGCCGGCCTGGAGATCGAGGACGCGGCGTGGCGTTCGGTCGCCTTCTCCGGGGACCGGTCGGAGGGGGTGGCGGCGTTCAACGAGAAGCGCGCCCCGCAGTGGCCCGGGGAGTAGTGACTCAGGGGCTCCGCCCCCGAACCCCCGCTGCGCAGTGCCCCGCGCCCCTAGGTGCCTAGGCACTTAGGGGCGCGGGGAACTGCGCGACCAGCCCCCACCGGCCCGCAGCCAAAACCCGCACAACCAGCGGAGCTACCGGCGGAGCTACCGGCGGCTCATCAGCCACGGTTCGACCACGCCCAGCCCCCGAACCGCCCGCTGCCACATCGGCTGAAGCGCGAAGCGGTACGCCGGTGGCTCCTCGCCCTCCTTCTCCGCGGCGGCGGCCTCCTCCGCGGCCTCGGCCTCGGAAGCGGGCGCGTCGCCCGTACGGGTGAGCTCCTCCGCGAAGGCCCCGTCGACCAGGACCGCGTCCTTGGGAGCTATCGAGGTCAGCCGGGACGCGAGGTTCACGGTCGTACCGAACACATCGCCCATGCGTGTGGTCACCGTGCCGAAGGCGATGCCCACCCGCAGTTCGGGCATCGTCTCGTCGTTGGCCATCGTCTCGATCAGGCGCAGCGCGATCTCGGCGGCGACACCCGCGTCGTCGGCCGCGTACAGCACCTCGTCGCCCAGGGTCTTGACGAGCCGCCCCCCGTGCGCGGCGACCAGGTCGGCGGCGGTGGTCTCGAAGGCCTCCACGAGCTCGCCGAGTTCCTCCTCCTCCATCCGCCGGGTCAGCCGCGTGAAGCCGACGAGGTCGGCGAAGCCGACGGCCAGGCGCCGGTCCACCATCTCCTCGTCGTCCGCGGCCTGCACGACACGGCCGGTCGCGGCGGCGAGCTGGCGCCGCCAGACGTAGACGATGAACTCCTCCAGCTCGGGCAGCAGCAGTTCGATGAGGGGGTACGTGACCTCGGTGCGCGTCATGCCCGGTTCCGGCGGCTCGGTGAGGCCCTCCAGGAAGGAGTCGATCTGCCACTCGGCCAGCCGGGCGGTGGTCTGGCCGGTGGAGCGCGCCACCTGGACCGCCATCGCCTCGCTGAGCAGCCCGGCCTCGACGAGACCGGCAAGGCGGCGCAGGGCCAGTACGTCCGCCTCGGTGAGCGCCTTGGCCTGGCCGATGTCGGCGAAACCCATGGCCCGCCAGAAACGGGACGCCAGTTCCATGGAGACACCCGCGCTGCGGGCCGCCTGGAAGGGGGTGTAGCGCCGCTCGGCGCCGAGGATGAGCTGTTCGAGCCGGAGCGCCAGCGGGTCGTCGCCGGACTCGACAGATTCCACGGACTCGGAGTCGACAGAGTCGGCGGCGGGCCGACCGGTACGGCCGTCCTGCAGCTCCGCCCGGCCTCGCCTGTCCGTCGGGTCGGCGGCACGGATCCCGCGGTCCTGCGCGTCCACTGGGTCCTGTTCCTCTTCCTCTTCCTCCACACGCGCGTGTGCCTCGGCGCGGTCGACCCGCGCGGCCGCCGTCTCGGCGACAGGCCCCCGGGTACGCCCCGGCTCACCGTCGGAGGCGGGGCCACCCGTGTCCGAACCGCTGTCGTCGACCGTCACGCCTGCTGCCCTTCCGATCTGCCGCGGTCAGGTATCGACCGGCCTCAACTCTACGGCAGGTGTGCTGTGGCTCACTCCGTACGCGCACGTCCGTCGGGCCGCTCCCTGTCGTACGGGCCGGATGCGCCCCTTGCTCACCACCAGCACGAACGGGCGCACGAACCGGCGGACGAACCGCGTCCCCTTCCGGGGCCGTCCGTCACTGCGTCACTCGTCCCCCGGGAACCCTGGGGACCCTGGAGATCCCGCCGGACGCAGGTGCACGATGTCCCCGGCTCCGACGGGCCGCTGTACGCCCTCCGCGGTACCCAGGACCAGCCGTCCGTCGCCGTCGACGGCGACCGCCTCGCCCGTGATCGACTTCCCTCCGGGCAGCTCGGCCCTGACCTCCCGCCCGAGCGTCGCGCAGGCCGCGGCGTAGGTGTCCTGGAGACCGGACGCGGCCGGGTCCCCTCCCACACTCCGCCACTTCTCGAACCACTGTTCGAAAGACCGCAGGACCGTCCGCAGGATCGTGTCCCGGTCCGTGGTCGTCGCTCCCGCGAGGGCGAGCGATCCGGCGCCCGGCACGGGCAGCTCGTCCGCGCGCAGCGTGACGTTGATGCCGACGCCGACGACGACCGCTTCGGGTCCTGCCCGTTCGGCGAGGATGCCGCCCGCCTTGCGCTCCGCGCCCTCCACCGTCACCAGCAGATCGTTGGGCCACTTCAGCGCGATGTCCACGCCGGCCGAGCGGGAGAGCCCCGTCGCCATCGCGACCCCGGTGAGCAGCGGCAGCCAGCCCCACCGCTCGACGGGGACCCCGGCGGGTTTCAGCAGGACGGAGAAGAAGAGGCCGGAGCGGGCGGGCGCGGTCCACCGCCGGTCGAGGCGCCCCCGCCCGGCGTCCTGCTCCTCGGCGACCAGGACCGCGCCCTCCTCCGCCTTGCCGTCCGTGGCGAGGGCGACGAGGTCGGAGTTGGTGGAACCGGTACGGGCCACCACCTGGACGTCGGACCACAGGCCGCCCTCCCGCACGAGCGCCCGGCGCAGCGCCACGGCGTTGAGTGGCGGACGGTCCAGGTCGGACCACCGATTGCGGTTGGGGTCTGAGTCATCTCGCGGCGTCATGCAACCCACCCTAGGTGTGGTAAACGCCGCACTGCCGAACGGTAGGCACACCACTACGCT
The DNA here is from genome assembly GCF_001418335.1 of Streptomyces aurantiacus. Classification (GTDB taxonomy): domain Bacteria; phylum Actinomycetota; class Actinomycetes; order Streptomycetales; family Streptomycetaceae; genus Streptomyces; species Streptomyces aurantiacus. Next base: position 19,898 of record NZ_LIPP01000330.1, read on the forward strand.
ACGGATGAGTAGCCGTCCCCTCCCCTGAGTTTCCTGAGCCCTTTCTCCCGAATCCTTATCTCCCGAATCCTTTCTTCCGAGTCCTTCAGCTCTTTGAGCACCTCACTCTCACGTCCCCACTGAGCAGGCAGGGAGCCGCATCCCGATGTCCGAGCCGGAACAGCAGCACGAGATCGACATCCACACCACCGCGGGCAAGCTCGCGGATCTGCGGCGCCGCATCGACGAGGCGACGCACGCCGGCTCGGCACGTGCCGTCGAAAAACAGCACGCCAAGGGCAAGTTGACGGCTCGGGAGCGGATCGAGCTGCTGCTGGACGAGACCTCCTTCGTCGAGTTCGACGAGTTCGCGCAGCACCGCTCGACGGACTTCGGCCTGGAGCACAACCGCCCGTACGGGGACGGGGTCGTGACCGGTTACGGCACGGTGGACGGCCGCCCGGTCGCCGTGTTCTCGCAGGACTTCACGGTCTTCGGCGGCGCACTCGGCGAGGTCTACGGCCAGAAGATCATGAAGGTGATGGACTTCGCGCTGAAGACCGGCTGTCCGGTCATCGGCATCAACGACTCGGGCGGCGCCCGCATCCAGGAGGGCGTCGCGGCGCTCGGCATGTACGGCGAGATCTTCCGCCGCAACACCCACGCCTCCGGCGTGATCCCGCAGATCAGCCTGGTCGTCGGACCGTGTGCGGGCGGCGCCGTCTACTCCCCCGCCATCACCGACTTCACGGTGATGGTCGACCAGACCTCGCACATGTTCATCACCGGACCCGACGTCATCAAGACCGTCACCGGCGAGGACGTCGGCTTCGAGGAACTGGGCGGCGCACGCACCCACAACGCGACCTCGGGCGTGGCCCATCACATGGCGGGCGACGAGAAGGATGCGATCGAGTACGTCAAGTCGCTGCTCTCCTACCTCCCGTCGAACAACCTCAGCGAGCCGCCCGCCTTCCCCGAGGAGGCGGACCTCGCCGTCACGGACGAGGACCGCGAACTCGACACGCTGATCCCGGACAGCGCGAACCAGCCGTACGACATGCACACGGTGATCGAACACGTCCTGGACGACGCCGAGTTCTTCGAGACGCAGCCGCTGTTCGCGCCGAACATCCTCACCGGTTTCGGCCGGGTGGAGGGCCGCCCGGTGGGCATCGTCGCCAACCAGCCGATGCAGTTCGCCGGCTGCCTGGACATCGACGCGAGCGAGAAGGCCGCCCGCTTCGTGCGCACCTGCGACGCCTTCAACGTCCCGGTCCTCACCTTCGTGGACGTGCCCGGCTTCCTGCCGGGCGTCGACCAGGAACACACCGGCATCATCCGCCGCGGCGCCAAACTCATCTACGCGTACGCGGAGGCCACGGTCCCCCTGATCACGGTCATCACCCGCAAGGCCTTCGGCGGCGCCTACGACGTCATGGGCTCCAAGCACCTGGGCGCGGACCTCAACCTCGCCTGGCCGACCGCCCAGATCGCCGTGATGGGCGCGCAGGGCGCGGTGAACATCCTGCACCGGCGCACCATCGCGGCAACCCCCGACAGCGAGCAGGAAGCCACCCGGGCCCGCCTGATCCGGGAGTACGAGGACACCCTCCTCAACCCCTACACGGCGGCCGAACGCGGTTACGTCGACGCGGTGATCCTGCCGTCCGACACCCGCTCCCACGTCGTACGCGGCCTGCGGTCCCTGCGCACCAAGCGCGAGTCCCTGCCGCCGAAGAAGCACGGCAACATCCCCCTGTAGAACGCCGGACGAGAACGGGAGCGGTCATGATCAAGGTCGTACGGGGCAACCCGACTCCGGAGGAGCTGGCCGCCGCACTGGCGGTGGTCCGGGCCCGCGCCGCGGCGGTGACAACGGCCCCGTCCGGCGCGGGCGAGGAAAAGGACGCGTGGTCCGACCCGTCCCGCGTGGCCCAGAACCGCCTGCCGGCCCCGGGCCCAAGGGCGTGGGCCCACAGCTTCTGGCCCCGGTGAGCGGCTTTTAGGGGCGCGGGGAACTGCGCGCCCAGCCACGACGCACCCGCGGTCGAAGAACGGCAGCAACAACCTCGGCCATCACCTCGTACCCCGCATCGTTCGGGTGCAGGTGATCACCGAAGTCGTACGCGGCGCTCAACGCGCACAACGCGTCCGACCCGCCGGTCCCGCCGGTCCCGCCGGTCCCGGCCAGGGCCCGGTGGAGGTCGGCCACCGCGTCGTACTCCCCCGAGCGGCGAATCCAGTCGTTCAACTCGTGGCTCACCTTCGCCGCCCGCTCCCCCCAGTGGTCGGACCCGCCGAAGGGCAGCAGGGTCGCGCCGACGACCCGTATCCGCCGGGCACGCGCCTGCCGGATCAACTCCCGGTGTCCGGCGATGAGTTCCCCCACTTCGACGCGCGGCGCGGGCCGATACGTCGGCTGGTCGTCCGTCTCGCTGAAGCCGATGTCGTTGAGGCCGAGGAGAACGACCAGGGTGTCGACGCCGGCTTGGCCGAGCACGTCCCGTGCCAGCCGGTGGACGCCCTTCTCCCCGTACCAGGCCGAGTCGTTGAGCAGCAGGTTGCCGCCGATGCCCGCGTTGAGCACGGGCCGCCCGGTGCGTGCGGCGAGCGCGTCGGACCACCTGCGGTTCGCGCCCGGCGTGGACCCGAACCCGTCGGTGATCGAGTCGCCGAAGAGCGCCACGCCGTCCGTGCGCCCGGCGGAGACGTCGACGCCGGACAGGAAGTACCAGGACTCGGTGGCCTCGCCGAAGTCCGCGCCCCCGGTGTCCGCCAGGAGGTCCCCCGCACCCCGGTAACTGGTCGCGAAGGCCTGCGCGTGAAGGTGGCGGGCCCGGTGACGGCATCGAGGTACAGCGTGACGGTCACCGATTCCCCTGCTTCCACGGGGAGTCCGGCCGCGTCGCCGACGATCTCCGCGCGCGCCGGGATCTCGGCGGACGAGGCCCCGTCGAAGGTGAGCCGCCGGACCGAGCCGGGCTGGACGGCGGCGCCGAGGGCCGTACCGGCGAGAGCCGTACGGGCGAGGGTCGCGCCCGCGATCCGCAGCGGCGAGGTCCCGTACACGTTCGAGAGGCGGATCCGGACGCGGTCGCCGCCCGCGGTGAGGCGGACGGCCTGGCGCAGGGAGTGGCGCCAGAAGCCCTCCTGCGACCAGTTGGGGGTGAAGCCCGTGCTGGGCGGTTGCGGAGAGGCGGTCCAAGCGGTGGTGAACACGGCACTTCCCTTCCTAACGGGGCTATGGTCCCCTTAGTGGCGGAGAGAACGGTAACAGGAGGCGGCCACCTAAAGGAACCGTGGACCCATTTACTCAAGATGAGTACGCGTACTCAGGCGTCCGGAACTCCGCCGGAGCCACGATCGGAGACATGCTGTGGTCCGACCCGGAGAACGAGCCGCCGAAGGAGCTGCGCGACATGCAGAACATGTTGCGGCGGCTCGGCGTTCTCATGGCGCTGGCCGTGGTGTTCGCGATGGTCATCCTCGGCCTGATGTGAGCCGCCGCGGCCCCGCCGATACGCTGGCCGCATGACTGATCAGCCACGTCGCAGGCTCGTTCTCGCCTCCAAGTCCCCCGCCCGGCTCGGACTGCTGCGGCAGGCGGGGATGGCCCCCGAGGTCGTCGTCAGCGGGGTCGACGAGGACGCCGTGACCGCTCCGACCCCCGCCGAGCTGGCGCTCGCCCTCGCCGAGGCGAAGGCTTCCGTGGTGGCGGCGAAGCCCGAGGTCGCCGGCGCCCTGGTGATCGGCTGCGACTCGGTGCTCGAACTGGACGGCGTGGCGTACGGCAAGCCGGCCGACGCCGAGGAGGCGACCGCGCGCTGGAAGTCGATGCGCGGCCGGGCGGGCACCCTGCAGACCGGCCACTGCGTGTGGGACACGGCGGCCGGCCGTCACACGTCGGGGGTCGCGTCCACCGTCGTCCGCTTCGGCGAACCGACGGACGCGGAGATCGCCGCGTACGTCGCCTGGGGTGAGCCGCTGCACGTCGCCGGGGCGTTCACGCTCGACGGCCGTTCGGCCCCGTTCGTCGACGGCATCGACGGCGACCACGGCAACGTCATCGGGCTCTCGCTGCCGCTGCTGCGCCGACTGCTGGCCGAACTGGGCGTCGGCATCACGGAGTTGTGGGCCCCGCACGAGAAGTGACGCGAGAAGCGACCCGAGCGGGCGGCGGGCAGGCCGTCAGGAGGCCGAGGGCGCCGGGGGCGGAGGCATGACCGGCGGACCGCTGTCCGCGGGGCCACCGGTCGCCGGCCCGCCGCTCGCCGGGCCACCGTCCGGCTTCGCGTCGGACACGGCAGCCTCCCGGCGGTCGTACGTCATGAAGATGAGCACGATCAGCCCGAGCACGACCATCATGAAGGCGAACGCGCCCCAGCCCACCAGGCCGACCGTGAACGCGCCGAGGAGGGCGTGCACCACCGCCGCGCTGATCAGCAGGATGCGGCCGAGGCCGGCGGGCGCGCGGTCGCGCAGGGCGACCCGCAGCGCGGTGAAGGCGCAGAGCGCGAAGTAGAGACCGAAGAGCAGTCCCGCGACCTTCGAGGACGTGGACATCACGTCCGAGTCGAGCCCTGCGAGGGACATGTCCTGCCGGTCGACCACGACGCCCATGAACCAGTTGACCAACGCGATGCCCACCGCCTCCACGAAGAGCACGATCGCCGTCACCCACGCCACCGGTCTGCGGACCACCGGCCCCCACCCACTTTCGACATCCGCCCGACCAGGGCTGCTGTTACCCCCAGTATGTTCAGGACAGCAGCACGCTACTAACGAGTAGACCCAGGGGCAAGGGATCAGCAGCGGGCAAAGAATCGTTGGGCCATTCGTAGGGACTCCACAAAGAAACCCAGTGGCGCGCAGCACCCTCTCACAGAGACCTTGACCACACCGGAGAGCTAGGGTTCATGGCAAGCCCACTGCGTACCGAGGTGCGACAAGGGATTTCGCGGGCGAGCAGGCCTTGTATCACGCTCCGTGTGGGCAAGCTCACCACCGGGGACGGGTCGAAACGACGTGTCGGCAGTCCCTAAACTCGGCTTGTTTCAAGGAGAGGGAGCCAACGTGCGCAAGGTGTTGATCGCCAACCGTGGCGAAATCGCTGTTCGTGTTGCCCGGGCGTGCCGAGACGCCGGCATCGCGAGCGTGGCGGTGTACGCCGAGCCGGACCGGGACGCGCTGCATGTCCGGGTCGCGGACGAGGCGTTCGCGCTGGGCGGTGACACTCCCGCGAGCAGTTACCTCGACATCGCCAAGGTGCTCCAGGCCGCCAAGGACTCCGGAGCGGACTCGATCCATCCGGGATACGGCTTCCTCTCGGAGAACGCCGACTTCGCCCAGGCCGTTCTGGACGCCGGGCTCATCTGGATCGGCCCGCCCCCGCAGGCGATCCGTGACCTCGGCGACAAGGTCGCCGCCCGGCACATCGCCCAGCGCGCCGGCGCCCCGCTGGTCGCGGGCACACCGGACCCGGTGTCGGGCGCCGACGAGGTCGTCACGTTCGCCCGGGAGCACGGCCTGCCGATCGCGATCAAGGCGGCGTTCGGCGGCGGCGGGCGGGGCCTGAAGGTCGCCCGCACGCTGGAGGAGGTCCCCGAGCTGTACGACTCGGCGGTGCGCGAGGCGGTGGCCGCCTTCGGCCGCGGCGAGTGCTTCGTGGAGCGCTACCTCGACAAGCCCCGCCACGTGGAGACCCAGTGCCTGGCCGACACCCACGGCAACGTGGTGGTCGTCTCGACCCGTGACTGCTCGCTGCAGCGCCGCCACCAGAAGCTGGTCGAGGAGGCGCCCGCGCCGTTCCTCTCCGAGGCCCAGGTCGCCGAGCTGTACGCGTCGTCCAAGGCGATCCTCAAGGAGGCCGGCTACGTCGGCGCGGGCACCGTCGAGTTCCTGGTCGGCACCGACGGCACCATCTCCTTCCTGGAGGTCAACACCCGCCTCCAGGTCGAGCACCCGGTCACCGAGGAGGTCGCCGGCATCGACCTGGTCCGGGAGATGTTCCGCATCGCCGACGGCGAGGAACTGGGTTACGACGACCCGCCGCTGCGCGGCCATTCCTTCGAGTTCCGCATCAACGGCGAGGACCCGGGCCGCGGCTTCCTGCCGGCCCCCGGCACCGTGACCACGTTCGCCCCGCCGTCAGGACCGGGTGTGCGCCTGGACGCGGGCGTGGAGTCCGGCAGTGTGATCGGCCCGGCCTGGGACTCCCTGCTCGCCAAGCTGATCGTCACCGGCGCGACCCGGGAGCAGGCGCTCCAGCGGGCCGCCCGGGCGCTGGAGGAGTTCACCGTCGAGGGCATGGCCACCGCCGTCCCCTTCCACCGCGCGGTGGTCACCGACCCCGCCTTCGCCCCCGAACTGAGTGGCTCCACCGAGCCCTTCACGGTCCACACCCGCTGGATCGAGACCGAGTTCGTCAACGAGATCCCGGCCTTCACCACGCCCGCGGACACCGACACGGACGACGAGCCGGGCCGCGAGACGGTGGTCGTCGAGGTCGGCGGCAAGCGCCTGGAGGTCTCCCTGCCGGTCTCGCTGGGCATGTCCCTGGCCCGTACGGGGCTGGCGGCGGGCGCCAAGCCCAAGCGCCGCGCGGCCAAGAAGTCCGGCCCGGCCACCTCCGGCGACACCCTCGCCTCCCCCATGCAGGGCACCATCGTGAAGGTGGCCGTCGAGGAGGGCCAGGAGGTCAAGGAGGGCGACCTGATCGTCGTCCTGGAGGCCATGAAGATGGAACAGCCCCTGAACGCCCACCGCTCGGGCACCATCAAGGCCCTGGCCGCAGAGGTCGGCGCCTCTCTCACCTCAGGCGCCGTCATCTGCGAAATCAAGGACTGACCCACCGGACCCTGAGGGCGCCGCCCCGTCAGGGGCGCGCTCTCAGGGGCGCGCTCTCAGGGGCGCGGGGAACTGCGCGACCAGCCACCCACCGACCCGCACCCCCAGACGGCCGTCACTGGGCAGACGAAACGGCACCCCAACCGCAGACCCAGACCGCCAACCGCCGGCATCCGTCACAAAAGAGGGCAGGCAATCCATGGCCACCCCGCCGGCAGGCAAACGCGCTGACGCCCGCCGCAACCACGACCGCCTCCTCACCGAGGCCCGCACCGTGTTCGCCCGGAACGGCGCCGACGCCTCCCTGGAGGACGTGGCCAGACGAGCGGGCGTCGGCATCGGCACCCTGTACCGCCACTTCCCGAACAGGCACGCGCTCCTGAGCGCGATCTTCGCGGACGCGGTGAGCGATCTGCTGAACCTCTCGCGGGAACTGCTCGACGACCCCCAGCCGTGCACGGCGCTGGTGGCATGGCTGCGTGCCGTCATCACTCATGCGAGTGAGTACCGCGGGCTGGCACGCGCGCTGATGTCGGCCTCGCACGACGACGCGTCGGCGCTCGCGCGGTGCAGCGACCCGATGCACGAGGCGGGCAGCGCCCTCCTCACGCGTGCGCAGCGGGCAGGCGACGTACGCCCCGGTGTCTCGATCGGTGATCTGCTCCAGCTGACCAACGCGATCGCGCTGGCCGCCGAAGAGACCCCGGGCGACCCGGAGCTGGCGGACCGCCTGCTGACGCTGACCTTGCGGGGCCTGAAGGCCTGACGCTACGACTCCTGACGCACGGACTGGACCGCCGCCCGTCAGCACCACCCTGTCGGTGTCAGCCGGCCCCCACATCGCGTCGTCACCCGCGGCGGGTCGGCGTCAACGCCTGCGAAGGTCCGCGACCCGCGCCCGCTCGCTCTGGGTCTGATCCCCCAGAACCGCCGCGGCGCTGCGCAACTGCGGCCCCTTGCCGGGCACAGCACCACGTCGGGGGCCGGGCAGCGGCACGTCCCGGCGTGGCGACTGGCGCCCCGCCGGAGCCGTATCGCCACCCGAACCGCCCGCTCCGGCCACCGCGATCTGTACGCCCTGGTCGGCCAGGGCCTGCAGTTCGGTGGCCGCGCGGTCGTCCTGGGCCGGTGGCTCGTCGGTGACCAGCCGGGTGATCACATCGGTCGGCACCGTCTGGAACATCGTGTCGGTGCCGAGCTTCGTATGGTCGGCCAGGACGACGACCTCGGCGGCCGCCTGGACGAGCGCGCGGTCGACGGACGCCGACAGCATGTTGGAGGTGGACAGGCCGCGCTCCGCGGTCAGGCCGCTCCCCGACAGGAAGGCCCGGGAGACCCGCAGCCCCTGGAGGGACTGCTCGGCCCCGCTGCCCACCAGGGCGTAGTTGGAACCGCGCAGGGTGCCGCCGGTCATCACGACTTCCACCCGGTTGGCATGGGCCAGCGCCTGGGCCACCAGCAGGGAGTTGGTGACGACGGTCAGCCCCGGCACCCGCGCGAGCCGGCGAGCCAGCTCCTGCGTGGTGGTGCCCGCCCCCACCACGATGGCCTCGCCCTCTTCGACGAGACTCGCGGCGAGGTCGGCGATGGCCGTCTTTTCGGCGGTCGCGAGATGGGATTTCTGCGGAAAGCCGGACTCCCGCGTGAACCCGCCCGGCAATACCGCACCGCCGTGCCGGCGGTCGAGGAGTCCTTCTGCCTCCAGTGCGCGCACGTCCCGCCGTACGGTCACTTCGGAGGTCTGGACGACGCGGGCGAGCTCACGGAGCGACACGGCTCCATTTGCTCGCACCATTTCGAGGATCAATTGGCGACGTTCTGCAGCGAACACGAAACTGACAGTAACCCCAACGACCGTCTGCTTTCAGCAGTTTGCGCCGAATAACAGAAGTTGTTCGCATGGCATGGGCCGGAGTGGTATACGCACCCAATCACGCCGCCCAGGCCGCACGAAAGGCCGCCGGCCTGCCCGTGACCGGCGGGCCGGCGAGCCCGGTGACCAGCGGCGAACCGCCTTCGGCCTCAGGCCCCGCCGACGGACTTCCGGGTGTGCAACTGCCGTGCCACCTCGGCGATCGAGCCCGACAGGGACGGGTACACGGTGAAGGCCTTCGCGACCTGTTCGACGGTCAGGTTGTTGTCGACCGCGAGCGAGATGGGGTGAATGAGCTCCGAGGCGCGCGGCGCGACGACCACACCGCCGACGACGATCCCGGTGCCCGGACGGCAGAGGATCTTCACGAAACCGTCCCGGATGCCCTGCATCTTGGCGCGCGGGTTGCGCAGCAGGGGCAGCTTCACGACCCGGGCGTCGATGACACCGCCGTCGACGTCCGCCTGCGAGTAACCGACGGTGGCGATCTCGGGGTCGGTGAAGACGTTCGACGACACCGTCTTCAGGTTGAGCGGGGCGACCGCGTCGCCGAGGAAGTGGTACATGGCGATCCGGCCCTGCATGGCGGCCACCGAGGCGAGCGCGAAGACACCGGTGACGTCACCGG